>JBEKWY010000006.1:0-71814 GCA_049512575.1 Candidatus Acidiferrum sp. | reverse complement strand
GGGTTGTGCTTCGACAGCACCTTGGTAATCGCCGCCGTCAACGTCGTCTTGCCATGGTCAATGTGACCAATCGTCCCGATGTTGCAGTGCGGCTTGTTGCGCTCGAATTTCTCCTTGGCCATGTTCCTTTGCCCTCAGCTTAATTTCTTGCTTCCTAACTTTGCAACCCAACCAAATCCTTGCCGCGTTCCCTCAGCTCGGCGTTAAGTGGAGCGGGGGACGGGATTTGAACCCGCAACCATCACCTTGGAAGAGTGAGACTCTACCGTTGAGTTACCCCCGCCCAGCAACTGCAAATCCTTCTCCCCGGCCGCCACATCTAACTTCCGACTTTTGACGTCCAACTTCTGTCTCTGGAGCCTGGGACCGGGATTGAACCGGTGACCTCGTCCTTACCAAGGACGCGCTCTACCAACTGAGCTACCCAGGCCGAACCCGTGTCCCCCTCAAAATTTCGCTCCGACCGCTAACTCCCGCGCAGTCATCAACAACATCTTCGCGGCGCACTTTTCCTGGGCGGCGCCATTGCCGCGATCCGGTCCGCGCTCGAACATCGCTTCGTGCGATTGCCCTGCGATTTCTGCGAACAACACTTGCTCACTTCACTGCTCTTTGCCGATCCAGCCCCGATCGGCTTGCGCTACTTCTTTTTTTTTGCTGGTCCGAGTCTTCCGACGCCCGAAGAGTACATACCAGCGAGTACATGGTGGACGGGGGAGGATTCGAACCTCCGTAGCCCGCAAGGAGCGGCAGATTTACAGTCTGCTGGTTTTAGCCACTCACCCACCCGTCCTCGAAAATTCGTTACTCACGCCAAGTGCAAGTCCAGCAAACATTTGTCAGAAAACGCACAGACCAGCAAACGAAAACACAAAACGGACTCGTGTCAAAAGACACCAGCCCGTCGATTTTGCTTCTGAGGATTCGCTCCGCCTCATTCCCCCGCAAGCCAACCGGTGGAGCTGGCGGAGGGAATTGAACCCCCGACCCTCTGATTACAAATCAGATGCTCTACCAGCTGAGCTACGCCAGCGCTCTCAAACCGACAAAGAATAGCAGATAGGGTACTCAAATTGCAAGCGCCGGCCTCGAAATTTCCAGCACGCCGCTGGCCAGTTCTGTGGAAAAGGATCGCCTCGTTCCCTCGTCGGCAACCGCTATCTGCATGACCCGTAATGGTTTAGCAAATACTACGCCGGGACGCCTGTGAATAACCCGGCCGAAGTCGATGTCTCTCTGAATTTTTCCGCCACCTTGCTACCGATTTGATGCTGCTCTCAGGGCTCCCGATGCAACAATTCCCCTTTCCCACGGATTGCGCGAAGATGAAGATCCCATGAAGCGACGTGTCTGGATTGGATCACTCAGCGCGATTGTATTGCTCGTCGGAATCGTGCTCTTCGCGCTGCGTTACTGGAGCGGCGTGAATCCCCCGCGCGAAAGCGCGCTCGCAACCATCCCGGCGGACGCGAGCGTCGTGCTCTACGCCGACGCGGCCGACCTTCGTCAATCGCCGTTCCTGAAGCAACTCTACGCGTGGGCGCCAACGCCGCAGCGAATCGATGCCGACTACGCGCAATTCCTGCGCGACACAGGCTTCGATTACGAACGCGATCTCGATCGCGTGGCCGTCGCCGTCATCAAGCGCGGACAGGAGACAACATTCTTCGCCGTCGCCGACGGACGCTTCGATCGCAGGAAGATCAACATCTACACCTCGCAGTTTGGAACGCACGAAAGCCGCGGCGGCCGCGAGATTTTCACCGTGCCGGTCACCGGCAGTCCGCGCAAAATTTCTTTTGCGTTCACCCGCCAGAACCGAATCGCATTGACCGATAATGGCGATCTCCCCGCGTTGTTGTCCCAACCGATGAAGGGCACCGACGAAAAAGAATGGCGTGCCCGGTTCGATCGCCTCGCCGGCTCGCCGCTGTTCGCTGTGATTCGCCAGGATGCTGCGCCAGGCGCCGCGTTGGCACAGCGCGCGCCCGGTGGCTTGCAATCGCCGCAACTCGCGGCTCTGCTCGATCAGCTTCTGTGGATCACGATAGCCGGGAAACCGGAAGGTGACCGCCTGCGCGCTGTCACCGAGGGCGAATGCCCCGCCGACGCCACCGCGCGCCAACTTTCCGATTTCCTGAATGGCGCGCTGATTCTCGCGCAAGCAGGACTCAACGGCCCCCAAGTCCGCCAGCAACTCGACCCGCAAGCCCGCGAAGCCTATCTCGAAATCCTAAAGGGCGCCGACATCTCGCGCATCGATCGCGGCCAAACCAAATCCGTCCGCGTAGTCTTCGACATCACGCCCAAGTTCCTGGCCGCCGCGGGCACCGCCTCTCCCAGCGTTCCTCAGCAACCTCCACCTCACAAATAGCAACCGCCGCCTCACAAATAAAATGTAGCCGACCCGCTTTAGCGGGGCAGGGTTAGATGCAAATGCAAGCAAAACAAGACGTGGAAGAGAACCGGCGCCCTTATTTACAAAGTGAAGGAGGAAGGAACGAAGGACCCAAAGCTCAAAAACTAATCCCCGGCCGGAGTAGCCCGCATATACCGCCAAGGATTCACCGGCGCATTGTTCACCCGCACTTCATAGTGAACGTGAGGCCCAGTCGAACGCCCGCTGATGCCCGTATACCCGACAACCGTGCCGCGCTTGATTCGCGTCCCGGGAATCGCCGAAAACGATGAAAGGTGCGCGTACCAGGTCGTAATGCCGAAGCCGTGATCGATCACTACCAGCCGGCCGTAACCCGCGTGATTCTCTACGATGGTCACCACGCCGTCCGCCGTCGCATGAACCGGCGCTCCGTAGTCCGACGCCACGTCCACTCCGGTGTGGAACGCGCCCTCACCGCTGAATGGGTCGAGCCGCTCGCCGAAGCCGTCGGTAATATGACCTAACACCGGCCAGATAGAAGGCGTATACGTTGAGTCCGCAAAGCTCATTCCCGGCATCAAGCGCAAACCGCCGCTGGAAATCGCGATGGTCGCGGCATTTCTCTTCAAGAAGGTGTATTGCTCGACGGAGCGGTCAAACGCATCCTGCGCATCGACGGGATTGTCGCTCTGGTCGAAAGCCGCCGGATGATAACGCAGGACGCCGTAGGTCATCGCCACTTCCGTAGCCAGAGACTGCAGGGAGTCGAGGCGCTGGTTGGTGTCATCAACCGTGTTCTGCAGCTGACGGTATTGTTTCTTTAAAGTTTCCTGATCGTGGCGCAGTGCGTTGTAGTTCCCGACTTTCCACAGCATGCGCGAATAGGATCCGGCTGCGGCCACAACTGTAATGCTGCCAATCATCGCGAGCACCGCGATGGCATGCAGCACGTACGCGGGGATGATGAGCTTCTGCATTTTCCCTGGCGTGGACGCGATAAAGAACGTGTAGGTCTTGCCCTTCATCTCTGCTGGGTCCCTCAGTACCTGCTAATGTTTGACGCGGACTGTTTACCCTGGCCCGCAGTTGAACAGCAGCTTTGCTTCTCGGCGTTGGCGGCCGAGAACCGATCCCAAGCGTTGGGACATACTAAATTCTGTAGGTATTAGAGTCAATCCTGTATTTTGCTGGCCTTGGGTCAGGTGGGGAAAGGCTGCCTCCTGTACCGATGGACAGGTAAAGTGTTTCTCACGTTACACTAGACGTCATCTCGAGCCGAAGGTCACTACATCGATCTTCGCATAACGCCACTATGAAAACCTCATGCCCGCGATGAAAACGCCCGAAAGTGACCTGATTCGCAGGATTCGTGCAGCGACGTCGTCAATCCGTCGAGATTCGGGGATTCGCCTGGGGATCGGGGATGACGCGGCCCTGCTCGTTCCGCGGCACGGGCACGAAACCATTCTAACCTGCGACTGGTTTTTGGAAGGCACACACTTTCTGCGCGATCGGCACCCCGCCGATTCCGTCGGCTGGAAGAGCCTGACTCGCGCCGTCAGCGATATCGCGGCCATGGGTGGCGAGCCGCGCTGCTTCCTCCTAAGCCTCGCCATTCCAGAGACTCACACGGGGCGCTGGCTGGACGAATTCCTGCGAGGCCTGCGGCGAGCCGCACGCAAGTTCAAGTGCCCATTAGCGGGCGGCGACACAACGCGACGACGAGAAATTCTAATCAACGTTACGGTCGTCGGTGAAGTGCAAAAGGGGCGAGCCTCGCTGCGATCCGGCGCTCTCCCGGGCGACATTATTTATGTGAGCGGCCACCTGGGCGAAGCCGAACTCGGACTTCATCGCCTCCGCAGCAAACATCGAATCCGCAGGGGCGACCCGGCCCTGAAGAAACATCTTTACCCTGAGCCGCGACTCAGATTGGGGCGTTGGTTGGGCGATCATCGGATTGCCACGGCGATGATGGATCTCTCAGACGGCCTTTCCTCCGACCTGCCGCGCCTGTGTGCTGCAAGCGCAGTAGGCGCGAGCTTGGACGCCTCGAGAATTCCTGCCGTGCGGATTTCCGATCGGTCCGGTCTCAAGAAGATCGATCCCGTGAATCTCGCGCTAAACGGCGGCGACGACTACGAACTGCTCTTCACCGTGCATCCCGCCAAAGCCGGCCGACTACCGCGCACCTTCCAAGGCATCCCACTCACGCCCATCGGCGCAATCACGCGCGGACGAAAGCTGACTTTGGTCCAACAGGACCAACGGGAACAAACCCTGCCACTCGGCGGCTGGGATCCTTTCCGTCATTCAAAACGTAACTAGCACGAGCTTTCCTCTCAAGTCCAGACAACGCCGAACTCTAAGGGTGCGACGGACCGGCCTGAGCTGTCGCCGCGCTCGTGGCTGCGGTCTTGGCTGGCGGCGAGTCGGCGGGCGGCTTTGCTTTGCGCTCGGTCGGTTCGTCCTCGGTGGGGGCGGTGTCGGGCGTGTCTACGTGGACGGCGTGGTCGCGGGCTTCCTGTTCGAGCGGGACGACATTGGCGAATTCGACTTCGGGCACGCCGGTGAGGGCGCTTTGCATGAATTCCAGCCAGATCGGCAACGCGGCGCGGGCGCCGGTTTCTTTTTTGCCCAGCGAGATTTGCTTGTCGTCGTAGCCGACCCACACTCCGGCGGTGAGTTGTGGCGTGAAGCCGATGAACCAGGCATCGGTGTAGTCCTGCGTGGTGCCCGTTTTCCCCGCGGCTGGGCGGCCCAGCGCTTTGGCCTGGATGCCGGTGCCGAACTGGATCACTTCTTCCAGCATGGCGGTCATGGTGCGCGCGACTTCTGGCGAAACTACGTCGTGGACTTCGGGATGCGCTTCTTCAAGCATCGCGCCGTCGTAGCTCGTGACCCGGCGAATCATATGCGGGTCGATGCGGATGCCGTCGTCCGGGAACACGGTGAACGCCGAGACATGTTCCAGCAGCCGCATGTCCGCCGCGCCTAGCGCCAACGGGAGGTAGGGCGGCAGCGAGGTGGTGATCCCGAAACGCCGCGTGACGTCAACCACCGACGAGATGCCAACCTTCTCTGCCAGCTTCACGGCGGGAACGTTGCGCGAGCCGGCCAGCGCACGGCGCAGTGTGATGTTGCCCTCGAATTTTTCGTCGTAATTGTGCGGCGAGTATGGTTGGCCGCCGCTGATTACTGTGAACGGGGCGTCCAGGATCGTGTCGAACGGCGTCGCACCCTTCTCCAGAGCGTCCGCATAAACGTATACCTTGAACGAGCTGCCCACTTGCCGGTAGGCCTGCGTGGCGCGGTTGAACTTGGAATCCTCGAAGCTGTATCCACCGACCATGGCTTTGATCTCGCCGGTGGGATTGTCGATGGCCACCATCGCTGCTTGCGGAGCGGGCTGCTGCTCGAGTTGCACGCGCACCGTGTTTTCGCGCAGCTCCAGAATCGAAAATTGGGCCAGGTCGCCGACCTTCAGGAGGTCGCCGGGTTTCTTGCGGCCCGTCCACGCGAAATCCGACGGCGAAAGAATGGCGCGGTACGGTCCAATTTTGATGGTGGCGTTCTTTTCGTCGGCGCTCAGCACCAGCCCAGTGACGAAGCTGCCCTTTTCGATGGGATGGCGCCAGTCTTCGTCCTCGTAGGCGTCCAGTTTGCCGAGGTTGTCGCGCAAGATGTTGGGAAGATCGCCGCGCCAGCCGTGGCGCCGGTCGTAGCTGTGCAGGCCGTCGCGTAGGGATTGGTTGGCGGCACGCTGCATGGCGATGTTAAGCGTGGTGTAGACGCGCAGGCCGCGTTCGTGAACGGCTTCGGTGCCGTAGGTGGACTCGAGGTACTTGCGCACCTCTTCAAAGAAGTAGGGCGCGAGATCGTTGCGCGGATATTGCACATGCAAGCCGAGCGGAGTTTTCTTGGCGGCTTCTTCCTCGGCGGGGGTGATCCTGCCTTCTTCCTCCATGCGATACAGGACGAGATTGCGGCGTTGAAGCGCGCCAGTCGGATTGGTCAGTGGTGAAAATTTCGGACCGTTGACCATTCCCGCCAGCAGCGCGGCTTCCTGCAATTTCAAATCGCCGACCGGTTTGCCAAAGTAAAATTCTGACGCCGCGGCGAAACCATAATTGCCGTGCGCCAGGTACACCTGGTTCGAGTACATGGCAAAGATTTGCGGCTTGGTGTAGCGGCGCTCGATCTGCAGCGCCAGCAACATCTCCTGCATCTTGCGGCGGAAGCTGCGGTCGCTGCGGTCGAGGAAAAGATTTCCGGCCAGCTGCATGGTGATCGTGCTGGCGCCGCCGGTAATGCGGTGGTGCAGAATGTTGCGCCACGCCGCGCCTGCGATGCGCGGAAAATCGATGCCCCAATGCTCCTCGTAGTGCTGGTCTTCGATGGAGGTGACCGCGTTGTACAGAACCTTGGGGCACTGCTCATAAGTCATCAGAATGCGGCGCTGCAGGGCGAAGGTATCCACCAACTGCCCGTCGTCGGCGTAAACCTCCGTGACCACGGTGGGCCGATACGTTTCCAGCGCGCGAATCTCCGGCAAGTCGCTGGCGTAGACGAAAAGCAAGCCGCAAGCCGCGCCCAGCGCAATCGCGCAGAGCAGCAGAAACGCCAGCGCCACGCGGTCGATCAATTTCCAACCGCGCAACCGCAATGTAATTGGTGGCAGGCTCAGCATGAAATTGTAATTTTAGCGCACATGAATGGCCTTGTGGGCCGAGCAGCTTGTTTCAAGTTTCCATCGGCCGAATCGGAAGCCCTGGCTCGAGCATGCACTGTTGCACGCAGCAATCCATCAACCGCAAGCGCTCCGTTACTGTAAGCAAGCAACTTACAGGTGCGCGTAATACCGCTCGCCGGCGCAAGAACGGCACAGAGTGCGGCCGTCCTGCAACACCTCGCGCTTGAAATTAATTCCTTCGCCGCATTCCGCACAGACTACGCGCGGCCCTTTGAAGCCGGGCAGATCCTCAGGTTGGACTTGCACCTTGACCCATTTTTTATCGAACAGGACTTCTTCCGAGAGGGCGGCGTAGGCTTTTTGCTGGCCGGCGTCCTTGGGGAGCTCGGGGAACATTTCGCGCGCGGCTTGCTTGCTGGATTCTTTGGCCGCTATGCGGATGGCGCGGCCTGTTTGCAGATCGACGAAGGTCGCGGCGACTTTGCCCCAGTCGCGAAATTTCAGTGCGCGCTTGCCGAGGCGGCAATTGGCGACCAGCGCGATGGCGTCGGTGATGCACCGGTCGATCTCGACGTAGGTGACGATGCGTTTGCGTTCGGCGATGGGGTCGTCGATGCCGAGTTCGCGAAGGCCGAGCATGGCCAGCCGCACGCCGAGGACCTGGCCGGCGCACAAGTGACCGTGGGCCACGGCCGCAAGGTCGAGGTATTCGGCTAAGGTCTTCACCGGTTCAGTCTACAAGCGAGCGTTGCGAGGCGCTACTGCGTCTGGGCCTGCGTTTGCGTTGACGCTGGCGCGGTCCAAGGGTGGGGGTGGCGCGCTTCGACGAACGCGAAGTAGGTCATGAGCATGGCTAGCGCTGACATGGCGGCGTCTTCCAGGATTTTCTTTGGGCCTATGGGTTCGGGGGTAGCGAAGCAGCCGCAGTTGATGTTCATGTGAAGGAGATAGGCGCGCGTTACCACGACGAAGAAGCCGAGCATGATGGCGGTGAGTAGAGTCGCCCAGATGCGCAGGCGCCAGCCGATCAGGAGCAGCAGGCCCAGGGTGATTTCCGTGAAGGGCAGCGTGTGCGCGACGAATTGTACTCCCCAGGGCGGCAACAACTTGAAGGCTTCAACCTGGAACGCGAAATTGGCAATGTTGGTGGCTAACGAGAATTTGAAGAAAAAATACGGCCAGAAGTGGGTGTTAGGAAGAAAGAGCTTTGAGTCGCCGGCGTAGATAAAGATCGGGCCGAGAATCAGGCGGCCGATCCAAATTATGACGCGGCGGAGGTTGAGGGGGCTGGATTGCATCATGGTCGAGTCATCACAGAACAAACGGTCGGCGGTCGCTACAACAGTTACTTCTGGCTCAGGAGCTGGTCCAGGAATTGTTTCAGAATTTCCCAGTTCATGACACCGGCGTACGGGAAGGTCTGGCCGTTCGCATGAAAGATCGTCGTGGGCGTTTGATTGACGCGATAGCCTTGACCCAGCGCTTGATCCTTGGCGATTGCCGCGTCAAGCGTTCCGCCCTTAACTAGGGCGCGTACTTTCACCATCTCGGGCACTGAGAGAACGCCGGCTACGGTGCCGTCCACGTCGCCGGTCTGCTCCCACTTTTCCTGGTTATCGAAAAGGACTTCTTCGACGGCCTCGAGTTTGCCGATCTGGGCGGCGGCGCGCGAGTATTGCGCGGCCACTTTGGAGTGCGCGTGCATGGCTAGCGGGAAGTCGCGGTGGATCAGGTAGACCTTGCCGGTGCTGACGTAGTTGTCCATCAGCTGGCGGTTCGTCGAGGTGAATAGCGTTTTGCAGGCGGGGCACTGGAAGTCGCTGAAGACCTCCATCACGATCGGCGCGTTCTTGGAGCCCAGTGCTTCATGCGGATCGAGATCCGGAATCGACGCCAGGGTCTGAGGCATCGAATGTGGCTGCGCGGCGCGTAGTGCGGGCTGAACGCCCAGCCCGGCCAGCAACATCACGGAGAGGATCGCACCCAAGAAAGCAAGATACCCAGGTCCCGACAAGTTGGCTCGACGATCCACGACACCCCCTCCACGCATAAAGCACTTAGATGCCTATTTTCCGAACTCAGCCGAGACTACCACAGGATTTGGGCGGAACGTATGCCCGCCGACTGGAACGGTTTTTGGAAGGATACTCCCCCACTCCGGGGCTTTTGTAAGACTATCAATCTAAAGGCATTACCGGAAGACCGGTTCGCAAGACCGTCATTACAAAGGGTTCTCGAAGCACGCGAATTTGTGCAAGCCGGAGAAGATCTAAGAAATCAAAGTGAGGAAGACGCGGAACAGGAATCGGCGGATTACTGAATGGCAAGATAATACCGCAGAAACGGCGACAAGTCAAGGGAGATTTGCCGTAGGGGCGAAAAGGTGGTGTAAGATACTGATTCTAAAATTAGTTAAATCTGTTATAAGAAAACTTGACAAAGATACACTCAAGGCGTATAGTGGCTTGCGGTCGCAGGGTGCGGACGGCTTCGGACGCGGCCTGAACGTGGCGGTTGCAGCAATGATCGATCGGAAGAACCGTTGAGCGAAAGAACCGATCTAAAGATCGGCCACTACGGCTGTTGAGATTTCGGTTAGGAGGAAGCGGAGTTATGAGCAAGATTATTGGAATTGACCTGGGAACCACAAACTCGGTTGTGGCCGTGATGCAGGGCGGCGAGCCGGTGGTGATCCCGAACCAGGAAGGGGCGCGCACCACGCCGTCTGTGGTAGCCATCACCAAAGGCGGCGAGCGGCTCGTAGGACAAGTGGCGAAGCGCCAGGCGGTGACGAATCCGGAAAACACCGTGTATTCGATCAAGCGGTTTATGGGGCGGCGTTTCGACGAAGTTGCCGACGAAATGAAGCGCGTGCCGTATCACGTGGTGAAAGGCAACCACGACGACGCGCGCGTGGAAATTTCCGGGAAGGTGTACAGCCCACCCGAGATTTCCGCGATGATTCTGGGCAAGTTGAAGGCGGCGGCGGAGGACTTTCTGGGCGAGAAGGTTCAGAAGGCGGTGATCACCGTTCCGGCGTACTTCAACGACGCGCAGCGGCAAGCGACCAAGCAGGCGGGCGAAATCGCCGGCTTGGAAGTGGTGCGCATTATCAATGAGCCGACGGCGGCGGCGCTCGCCTACGGTTTGGACAAAAAGAGCGACGAAACGATCGCGGTGTACGACCTGGGCGGCGGCACCTTTGACATTTCTGTGCTGGAGGTTGGCGCGGGAGTCGTCGAAGTAAAGTCCACCAACGGCGATACGCACCTGGGCGGCGATGACGTTGACCAGCGGATCGTGGATTGGTTGATCGACGAGTTCAAGAAGGAAAACAACATCGACCTGAGCAAGGACCGCATGGCGCTGCAACGCCTGAAGGAAGCGGCGGAAAAGGCCAAGATCGAGCTTTCGCAGTTGATGGAGACGGAGATCAACCTGCCGTTCATCACCGCGGGCGCGAGCGGGCCGATCCACATGCAAGTGAAACTGACGCGCATGCGGCTCGAGCAGTTGATGAACGATTTGCTGGAACGCTCGATGAAGCCGGTGAAGCAGGCTTTGGAAGACGCAAAGATGTCGCCGAACGACATCCAGGAAGTGGTGCTGGTCGGCGGATCGACGCGTATCCCGAAAGTCGTTTCGCTGGTGCGCAACTTCTTCGGCGGGAAAGAGCCCCACAAGGGCGTGAACCCGGACGAAGTGGTGGCAGTCGGCGCGGCAATTCAGGGCGCGGTGCTGGGCGGAGAAGTGAAGGACATCCTGCTGCTGGACGTTACGCCGCTTTCGCTGGGCGTTGAGACGCTTGGCGGCGTGATGACCGTGCAGATTCCGCGCAACACTACGATTCCTACGCGGAAAGTCGAGACCTATTCGACGGCTTCGGACAACCAGTCCGGCGTGGAAATCCACGTCATGCAGGGCGAGCGCAAGTTCGCGAAGGACAACCGATCGCTGGGCACCTTCAAGCTGGACGGGATTCCACCCGCTCCGCGTGGCACGCCACAGATCGAGGTGACGTTTGATATCGACGCGAACGGCATCTTGAACGTGAGCGCGAAGGATAAAGCCACCAACAAGGAGCAGAAGATCACCATTCAATCTTCGACCGGCTTGACGAAAGAAGAGGCCGAGAAGATGCGAGTGGAGGCGGAATCGCACTCCGAAGACGACCGGCGACGCATGGAAGAGGTCGAGGCGCGCAATCGCCTGGACGGTCTCGTGTACCAGGCGGAAAAGCTGGTCCGTGAGAACCGCGACAAGATCGCCGAGCCGGATGTGAAGTCAGCCGAAGAGGCCGTCGAGGATGCCAAGAAAGCGATGAATGAAGGCGGCACGGCGCGGCTGCGGTCGGCTACCGAGAACGTGGAGCGGACTTTGCACAAGATTGCAGAGACGCTTTACAAGACCGGCCAGCAGGCTGGGGCTGCAGCGGGTGCCGGTGCGGCTGGAGCTGGGCCGGCCGGGGCTGGACCCAGTGAAGGACCCGCAGGCGGTCCTGGTCAGGACAAGAAGCAGGGTGACGTGATCGACGCCGAGTATGTCGACGTCGATGAAAACAAGCGCCCGAACTAAACGGGTAGGGCTGAGCGAGGTGCTGGGGAGCTGGTCGACGCTTTATTTGACAGTCGAGGGCTACGTGGCACCTCGCTAGTGCTTTTGGGACGACGGAAACAACAGGCGATTGGAACTCGCGATAGGGTTGCGCGAGGTTGACGCTGGCACAGGCAAGAGTGCCTGTGCTACTTGAAGAGATCTAACGCGTATTTATGGCTACTACAACTAAACAGGATTTTTACGAACTGCTGGGCGTGCCGCGAAAGGCGAACGCCAAGGAGATTCGTTCGGCTTTTCGGAAGCTGGCGCGGAAGTACCACCCCGATCTGAATCCCGGCGACAAATCTTCGGAAGAAAAATTCAAGCAGCTGCAGGAAGCGTACGACGTGCTGTCGGACACGAAGAAGCGGCAGATGTACGACCAGCACGGATTTTATAGCGAGAACTACCAGCCCGGCGGGCCACCACCGAGCAGCAGCGATCCCGATGATGCGCGGGTCAACTTCGATTTCGGCGGATTCGATTTTAATTCCGGCGCGGGCGCTCCCGGAGGCACGGGGGGCACCGGCGGTTCGAGTTTTCGCGACCTGTTCAGCCAGTTCTTTCGTGGCGGACGCGGCGCGGAAATGGAAGTGGAGCACGAACCCGGCGGCGACCTGGAATATCAGATCGAAATCGATTTCTGGGATGCGGTTCGCGGCGCCGTGAAGAAAATTTCGATTACGCGGCTGGAGACCTGCGAAACCTGCCACGGCACCGGGGCGGTTGGTTCTCCACAGACGTGCACCGCTTGCGGCGGCACCGGGACGATCCAGCAGGCTGCGGGCAAAATGCGATTTAACGTGCCGTGCACGCGCTGCGGCGGGACGGGCAAACTGCGCACGGTATGCAAGGCGTGCGGCGGTGAAGGCCGAGTGCGGCGCATGGAGACGATCGACGTGCGTATTCCCGCCGGCGTCGCCAGCGGGTCACGCGTGCGCGTGCCGGGTAAAGGCAACGCGGGGACGATGGGCGCGCCGGCCGGCGATTTGTACTTACGGGTTGAGGTGAAGCCGCATCCATTTTTTGACCGGCGAGGGAATGATTTGTACGTGAAGGTTCCGGTGACGGTGAGCGAAGCGACGCTGGGAGCGAAGGTCGAAGTGCCGACGATCGACGGACGATCGCTGGTGAGGATTCCTCCCGGGACGAACAGTGGGAGCACGCTGCGTCTGCGCGAGAAGGGCGTTCCGAGCGCGCGGGATGGGGCGCGCGGCGATGAATACGTTGAGATTCAGGTGATCGTGCCGAAGCCGACGGACGAGCGGGTGCGGAATTTGATGAAAGAGCTGGAGAAGATCGAGCCGGAGAATCCGCGGGCGGATTTGTTCAGTAAGGCGACGGGTTGAGGCGGAAAAGCGAAGTACGGAAGCAAAGAAGCAAAGAAGCAAAGAAGTAACGACGTAACGATTCGGATTGCGGAATCTATGCCACTACGAGGGAAAAAGCGGGCGAAGGCCGGGTACATGATCAGTGCCGTGGCGGAGCTTTACAAGCTGCATCCGCAGACGCTGCGGCTTTACGAGCGCGTGGGCTTGCTGAAACCTTCTCGGTCTCAGGGAAATACGCGGCTGTACACGGATGAAGATCTGGAGCGGCTGGATGTGATTCTGACCCTGGCGCGGGATATGGGCGTGAACCTGGCGGGGATCGAAATAATTTTGAACATGCGCGAAAAGATGGTGGAGATGGAACGACAGATGACCGAATTCGCGAATGTGGTGCAGCAGGAATTGGCGCGGGTGGCTGCGCTGCGCGGGGAGGCGGCGCCTCGAACTGCGATCGTGAGGGCCGTGCCACAGCGGCCAGGTCGAAGTAACGTTCGAGAAGCATCGTAGCGGACATCGCAAATCCTTCCTTCGGCCTTCCACAGGCAACAATAGCGATACACAGGGCAAGGTTCAGGAATTGATTTGGGCGCTTGCTGAGGTTGGCGCGGGCTCGTATGCTGTCGGCGCGGGGCAACGCGGTGAGCAAAGAGGAAAGGGCGCATCGGAACGGACGCGCCGGCCTGCCGCAGGCGGGCTAAAGCGCGCCCCTACATTTTGCCTCGGCGTTGGCATGGATCGGACGGGATGGATTTGAGATGGCGATAGAAAATTGCACGCTGTGCCGCGGGACGGGGTGGAAGATGGTGGCGCGGGCGGATGGGGCGCCGGGTCGCGTGGCGGTGGCTTGCGATTGCGGAATGGAGGAACGCGCGGTTCGCGTGATGGAGCGAGCGCGCATTCCCAAGCGGTACGAGCATTGCGATTTCGAGAGCTACGAAACGAATCTGGCAGACGGCAAGAGTTACACCCCGCAACACGCGGAATCGCTAAAGCGCGCAAAGTTCATGATTCAAGCCTTCGTGCGGGACTATCCCGGTGGAGACCAAGCAGGCTTCATGCTGATGGGCAATTCAGGAGTAGGCAAGACTCACCTGGCGGTCGCGGCCTTGAAAGAACTCCTGAAGCGAGGGCATACAGGCTATTTCTGTGAGTACGGCGCGCTCCTGAGAGAGATTCAGAATAGTTACCGGTCTGAGAGCGAAGTTTCCGAAATCCAATTGCTTAGTCCGATCCTCTCTGTTGAAGTCTTGGTTATGGATGATCTCGGATGTATCAAGCCTTCCGATTGGGTCCGAGACATGATCGCGTACATTCTAAATACACGATATGTTGACGGCTCAAGAGATCTCAGCCGACCTCGGTGCACGATTATCACGACAAACTATTTGGACTCAGCGGAGGAAAAGAACGCCCTCTTGCCCACTGGGAGAACGATCGTTACCCGGAAAGATAGGCTGGAAGACCGAATAGGCGATCGGATGAGGTCGCGGCTGTACGAAATGTGCCGCACCGTGGAAGTGTCTGCTCCGGATTTCCGGAAGGAAGTGCGTCAGGCGGGGCGGGCTCACGCGTAGTTTCGTTTAAGTGTCGGGCGCCGATTCTGATCGCTATCTCCGTACATTGACACGGGGTTGAGGCGGCGCGTATCATTTTGAGCGTTGCAGCGTTTTTGACGCCCGCAGCATCTTTGTCCTCGGTGAGCGCTTAACGGTCGTTTCAGCAGCGGACTACCAAACGGTTGTTTGAGCGGTGAGTGCCCGGCGGTCATTTAGTCTGTGACCGCGGAGGTATTCGCAGCGGCAGCCGCGTACTGCGGAACGATTGACCTCCTTGCATCAACCCGTAGGGGAACTCGCAAGGATTTCGCTGGTTTCACGTGTGACTCGGCCCGGCCGGGTTACCTAGACGAATAGACGAAGTTATCTTCTGGAGGCCATCAACCATGTTTTCCGACCATGACAACCCGTCGACAGCGGCAGCCGCCGCACCTGCTCAGGATTCCGAAAAAGAAGCTCCCAAGACAGTAAACGAAGCTCAGGCTGGTCCTACCGAGACCGAAGTCACGGTAAGCGCTGCGAAGGAAGAGGCAACTGTCGCTCCCGTGGCGCAAGCGGACGGCGATGCTCGCCCGGAACAGGCGACTGCGCCCGCGGCGCCGGCCTCCGCCGAGACGGCTCATGGCCAAACGGCGGCTCCTGTCGACGCCGAAGCCGCAGCTGCGGCCGAAGAGGCTGCCGGCTCCGAAGAGATGAGCAAGCTGATCGAACAGTACAGCGAGCCGCAAGAAGGCGCGGCCAACAACGAGATTATCGAAGTAAAGGTGGTCGCCTACACCGAGCACGGCGTGGTGGTGGATGTTGGCGGCAAAACCGAAGGGTTGATCCCCGCCGTGGAATTCTCGGAGACGGACATTCCGCGTCCGGAGCCCAACTCCGTGATCGAAGTGCAGCGGACGGGCGAGCACAAAGATGGGTACGCGATCTTGTCGTACCAGAAAGTGCTGCGGCGGCGGACCTGGGAAAAGATCGAAGCCGCGTTCAAAGCGAAAGAGACTGTTACCGGCAAGGTGGTTGACCGCATCAAGGGCGGGCTGGTTGTCGACATCGGGGCGCGCGCGTTTTTGCCGGGTTCGCAATACGATCTGCGGCCCGCGCAGAACCTCGACAACTTGATGAATACGGAACTGCAGGTGCGCATCACCAAGCTCAACCGGCGGCGCGGGAACATCGTGGTGAGCCGGCGAGCGCTGCTGGAGGAAGAGCTGCACTCGAAGCGAGCGCAGTTGATGGAGACGCTGAGCGAAGGGCAAACCGTGCACGGGCACGTTAAGAACGTGACCGAGTACGGGGCCTTCGTCGATCTCGGCGGCATTGATGGATTGCTGCACCTGACCGACCTGAGCTGGGGACGCGTGAAGCATCCCTCTGACATCGTCAAGCCCGATCAGGAGCTCGACGTCATCATCCTGAAGTTCGACAAAGAGAAGCAGCGGGTTTCGTTGGGCCTGAAACAGTTGATGCCCGACCCGTGGGTGGGCGCGGCGGAGAAATATCCAGCAGGCGGCAAGGTGAAGGGCAAGATTGTGGGCGTGGTGGATTACGGCGTGTTCGTGGAACTGGAGCAAGGGATCGAAGGGCTCGTACACGTCTCGGAGATGAGCTGGAACAAGAAGGTGACGCATCCTTCGAAGATTGCCAAGGTGGGCGACGAAGTGGATGTGGTGGTGCTCGACATCAAGCCGAGCGACCGGCGCGTTTCGCTGGGAATCAAGCAGGCACTGCCGGATCCATGGTTGCAAACAGCGGAGAAATATCCCGTCGGCACGGTGGTAACCGGCAAGGTGCGCAACATCGCGGAGTTCGGGGCCTTCATCGAAATCGAGGATGGCTTCGACGGACTGGTGCACGTTGGCGATGTAAGCTGGACCGGCCGAGTAAAAAATCCGCACGAAGTATTCAAGAAGGGCGAGCCGATCACCGCGAAGGTGCTGAAGATCGATCCGGAGAATCGCCGGGTATCGCTGGGCATCAAGCAGGTGAACGACATCTGGGGCGACTGGTTCAAGGATCACAAGGTAGGCCAGATTGTGAAGGGCAAAGTTTCGCGGATCGCCACGTTCGGCGCGTTCGTCGAGCTGGGCGAAAACATCGAAGCGCTTTGCCACAACACGGAAATCGAAGAACGGAAACGGCGCGATGAAGGGCCGTCTCCGATGCACCGGACATCGACCGGGCCGCTCAAGAGCGCAGGTCCTCTCGAGCCGGGCAAGGAATACGATTTCAAGATCATCAAGATCAGTCCGGAAACGCGGCGCATCGGCCTGAGCTATCGCGCTGCGGCGAAGCAGATCGAACGCCAGGAGATTCAGCAGTACCGCTCGACGACCAAGTCATCTTCGACGGCGACCATCGGCGACGTGATGAAATCCAAGCTGTCGGCACGATAGGCGCTCCCCCGGCCTCAGGGACAGGGCCGGATGAGCCGCATTAATTTCGTTTACCTCTGGGCCAATTTAGTGATAGGAAGAAGGGCAACCGGGCGGCGCTGCCCCTGTAAACCGTTTCAGATCACGCAGCTGCGGCGGTTACGTGGTAGCGCGATAAGCGCTAGTGCGATATGGTCTAACGCAACAAGTGGCAGTGCGACGAGGCAAGGGGACGATGACCAAGCAACCTACATTGACGAAGGCCGACCTCATTGAAGAGGTCCTGCGCGTGACCGAGCTCCCCAGGAAGGAGTCCGAGACGATCGTCGAGACGATTTTCGAGAGCATCATCCAAGCCTTGCAACAGGGCGACAAGATCGAGATTCGCGGATTCGGCAGCTTCCGAACGCGCCAGCGCCGGGGGCGGGTGGGCCGGAATCCCAAAACCGGGGCCAAGGTGGAAGTGCCGCCGAAGAAGATTCCTTTCTTCAAGCCCAGCAAAGAATTGAAAGATTTCGTGAACACTGCGGACGGGGTTTCGGCGTAGTCTTCGCTTTCGTTCTTCGATTTCAATTTCCACGTCCACCGTCAATCTAAGCGCGTTTTATCCCACCTACTGTCATCCCTGAGCTCGTCGACGAGGATGCGCGATCTGAGGTCCCCAGCTGGGCCGGAAAAGATCTCAACTCTAGAGTTGGCCGCGCTTTATCTTCCTCGCCGATTTTTCATGCCCCGCCCACACCAACCTCTACCGTTCTACGGTATCCTTGGCTGGCACAATTTCTTGCAGTTTCTAGCGAGAGGCGCGCTTCGCGAATGGACTACATCTGGACTCCCTGGCGCTACCAGTACATGAAACAAGTGGAGGCGGGCCAGCAGCCGGAATGTATTTTCTGCGATGCGGCGTCGCGCAAGGACGATTCGGAAACGCTGGTTGTGTATCGCGGCGATAAAGTCTTCGTCATTTTGAACCGCTTTCCCTACACATCTGGCCACGTAATGATCGTGCCTTACGCGCATGTTGCCGATCTTGGCGCGTGCGAGCCTGAGGCTTTGAACGAAATGATGCAGCTGTCGCAGCGCGTGGAAGCTGCGTTTCGCGCCAGCTACAAACCCGATGGCATGAATTTGGGGATGAACCTGGGCCGCGCCGGCGGCGCCGGAGTCGTCGGGCACATGCATCTTCACGTGCTGCCGCGATGGTTCGGTGATTCCAACTTCATGACCGTCGTTGGCGAGACCCGCGTCCTTCCGGAAGATTTACAGACGACGTATCGGCGGATGCACGAAGCGCTGAACTTGGGGGATTCGGGGGAACCGCGGTGAACCTCGATCTGACCGAAGAGCAAACCCTTTTGCAGAAAAGCGTGCGGGGGTTTGCCGAGTCGGAAGTGAAGCCGCTGGCGAAAGAGATCGATGAGACGGGGCGGTTTCCGCGCGAAACGTTCCGGAAAACGGCGGAACTTGGGTTGACCGGGGTGGCGCTGCCGGAAGCGGAGGGCGGCGCGGGTTTCGACCACATCGCGTACAGCATCGTCATCGAAGAGATTTCGCGCTGCTGCGCTTCCACCGGCGTCATTCTTTCCGTGCAGAACTCGCTGTATTGCGATCCAGTTCATCGGTTCGGAACGGAAGAACAGAAAAAGAAGTTTCTATTGCCCTACGCGCGGGGCGAAAAGATTGGATGTTATGGCTTGACCGAACCGCAGGCGGGCTCCAACGCGGCGGCACTGCAAACCAAGGCGGTGAAGACGGGAGACAGATACGTCGTCAACGGCACGAAAGCGTGGATCACCAATGGCGGCGCGGCGGACGCAGCGATTGTCTACGTGAACACCGATCCGCCGAAAGGGGAAAAAGGAATTACCGCGCTCGTCGTTGAGAAAGGCACGCCGGGTTTCAAGGTTGGCAAGGAAGAGAAAAAGCTGGGCATCAATGGAACGGCCTGCAGCGAATTGGTGTTCACCGATTGCGAAGTGCCTGTTGGCAATCGCATCGGCAACGAAGGCGAAGGTTACAAGGTCGCGCTTTCGACTTTGGATGGCGGGCGCATCGGTATTGCGGCGCAAGCTGTAGGCATCGCGCAAGGCGCATTTGAAGCGGCGCTCGAATATTCCAAGCAACGCATGGCATTCGGCCATCCCATCTCGCAATTTCAGGCGATTCAATTCATGCTCGCGGACATGAGCACCGAAATCGACGCCGCGCGCCTGCTGGTTCGCAAGGCGGCGTGGAAGCAGGATACCGGCGCGCGCTTCAGCATGGATGCCGCGATCGCAAAGCTCTTCGCCAGCGAGATGGCCACGCGCGTCACCCATAAAGCCATCCAGATTCACGGCGGCAACGGCTACAGCCGCGAATATCCCGTGGAGCGCAACTACCGTGACGCCCGCATCACCGAGATTTACGAAGGCACCAGCGAAATCCAACGGCTGGTGATTTCCTCCTGGGTGCTGAAGTCGTAACCACCGACCCTCGCATAACTGTGCTGTTCTCCGTAGTATCCTGACTTTGTGCTGGAACTTGACTGCGGACTGGAATTCGACTCTGCTCGGCTGGAAGATTTTTTTGCGGGACTGCCGCCGCGCCCGGCAGTCTGCTTAATCGAGCCGCGTGAGGACAAGGCCGAGCCTTTTCTGATTCGCACGCAGGATTTGCGGCGCCGGTTGCAGCGCTTGCTGGGCCTGATGGACGCCAGAAGCAAGCGCCTGAACTTGCAAGCCTTTGCGCGCGGCGTGCGATATCGGCTGACGGGCTCGGCGCTCGAACAGACTTTCACCTACTATCAAAACGCGAAGCAATTTCTTCCCCATCGCTACGCGAAAGTGATGCGGCTCCGTCCGCCCGCAGTCCTCAAGGTCAGCCTGCGAAATGCTTATCCGCGATGTTTCGTGACGCGCAAGATTTCCGTCGATGAGAGCGGCGCCCCGTCTGGGGGCGCCTACTACGGCCCGTTCCCCTCGCGAAAATCGGCCGAAGCATTCGCGGAGCGCGCGCTCGATTTCTTCAAGGTGCGGCGCTGCCAGATCAAAATCCGCCGCGATCCCACGTTTCCCGGCTGCATCTATTCCGAGATGAAAATGTGCCTGGCGCCGTGCTTCGCGGGCTGCTCGAAAGAAGAGTATGCCGCCGAGGTGCAGCGCCTGGTGCAGTTTCTGGAAACGGACGGCGAATCGATGCGCAACGCGATCGAGCAGGAGCGAGAGCGAGCAAGCGATGATCTCGACTTCGAGCGTGCCGCCGCAATCCACAAGCGCATCGAAAAACTGGATGATGTGTTACGAGGCAAACCAGATCTGGCCCGCCGCATCCAGAACCTGAACGCCGTCATCCTGCAACGCGCCGCGGAAGACCAGACCATCGCCGCTTACGCCGTCCGCGGTGGCCGGCTCTCGGAACCTTGTTTCGTGCGCTTCGCCGAAATCGCCGGCCAGCCGCGCTCGGCCGAACAGATTTTTCGCGATTATCTGGAACAGCCTGCGGAGGCAGCTCCGGGCAAGAACGATCTCGGCGAAAATTTGTGGCTGGTGGCGCGATGGTATTACAGTAATCCGCGCGAGGGCGAAATCTTCTTTCACGACAAAGACTGGCCGTACCGCAAGATCCTGCGCGCGTGCTCGCGATTGCTGGTCCCGAAATCCAGCGAAGCGCGCTCCGCGGGAAGCGCGGAAAAGAACAGCCCAGACAAGGGAGGCTCATGACCACATCCGCAACATCCAACGGCACCGCGCAATACGCGAAGAAGTTCACCGGGAGCGCCGCCGACGGCCACTTTCGCGAAGCTCAGGGCCTCGTGCTTTCTTCCTTGGGAATTGGCACGTACCTCGGCCAGCCCGACGAAAAAACCGATCAGAGCTATGCGGCCTGCGTGGCCGCGGCGGTTGAGAGCGGCATCAACATAATCGACGCGGCGATTAACTATCGCTTCCAGCGAAGCGAGCGGAGCATCGGCGCGGCGATCAAATATCTCGCCAAGCAAGGCATCGCACGCGAAGAATTCGTGCTTTGCACCAAGGGCGGCTACCTGACGCCGGACGGTTCGATGCCCTCCGACCCGACCGAATATTTCTATCGCGAATACATCCAGCCGGGAATCTTCAGCCCCAACGAACTCGTTGGCGGTAGCCACTGCATGACGCCGCGCTTTCTGGAGAATCAATTGGAGCGCAGCCTCCGCAATCTCGGCGTCGAATGCATCGACGTCTATTACTTGCACAACCCGGAGTCGCAGCTTGGCGAGGTTTCCCGGCCGGATTTTCTCGAGCGAGTGCGCGACGCGTTCATCTATCTCGAATCCGCTGCTGCAGCCGGGAAGATTCAGTTCTATGGCATGGCCACATGGAACGGGTTTCGCCAGGAAGCACGCGCGCGCGACTCCATGCAGCTGGCCGAACTCGCTACACTTGCGCACGACATCGCCGGCGACAAGCATCGATTCCGCTTCGTACAGCTCCCATTCAATCTGGCGATGACCGAAGCCCTCACGCTGGGCAATCAGTCCATCGGGGGCGGCGAGAAAACCGTTATGGAAGCCGCCAGCGATCTCAATATCACGCTGATCGCCAGCGCCTCGCTGTTGCAAGGGCAGGTCGCACGCAATCTCCCGGGATTCGTCGCCGAAGCTCTGGGATTGGAGGACGATGCGCAGCGCTCGCTGCAATTCGTGCGCTCGTCACCGGGAATCACGACGGCGCTGGTGGGGATGTCGCATGTCGAGCATGTGCGCGCGAACGCAAAGCTCGTTGGCGTGGCGCCGGCCACCGTCGATCAATTCAGTAAGTTATTCACGCGCGGCGAAAGCGCGTAGCTGGTGACGTAGGCGTGCCCTACGCGTTGAGGTTCGGGTGGCGGTCGCTGAGCCATGACCTTATGGCGCGATCCAATTGATCCAGCTTTCCCGCGAAAAAGTGGTCGGCTTCTGGAACTACGACAAAACGTTTTTCCCCAGGCAGCCCCGCTACCAGGGCTTCTACTTTTTTCACGTCGCCATGCTCATCGTTTGCGCCGTGCACAAATAACTTCGGTTTCGTGCAGCTGTCCAAAAACGAAAAGTCCGTATTGTTCACCGGCGTGCCCAAGCCGATCAATTCCGCAACGCGATCGTCCTGGCAGCCCACGCGCAAGCCGACCCAGCATCCGAAACTAAAGCCGGCCACCAGCAGCGGCACACCGGGAAACTCGCCGGCCAGAAAGTCCAGCGCCGCTCGCACGTCTCCCTGCTCGCCGCGGCCGCGATCGTGCTCTCCCGCGCTCATCCCCGCTCCGCGAAAATTGAACCGCAACACTGGCAATCCCAGCGCGTCCAGCGATTTCGCTGTCCGGTAAATCACCTTGTTGTGCATCGTGCCGCCAAAAAGCGGATGCGGATGACAAACGACCGCGGCCAGCGACGGTTGCGCGGCGACCGTCGGCGTCCACAGGATCGCTTCCAAGCGTCCCGCCGGGCCTGCAAGAAATAAATTCCTGGATTCGTGAGCGATGGTCACAGAAACATTCGGATGCACGGGCTACGTAGCAAACCCTCTCTTCAAAATCGAAAGCTGAATTGCTGTGAGGTGCAAAGCGCCACGTTCAACGACGGACTCTCCGGCTCCACATCGATTCGCACCACCACCAAGAGCGACTCCGCGGCGCCCGGCCAAGGCGACGTATCCGCGCTCTCAAACGCCACAACCAGAAACTGCCCGCGGCTGTATTCGCGATTGCTGCGGAACTTCAGGCCTTCCGCCGAACAGTCAATCGTCATGGTTTCTTCAAACCATGGAACATTCTCGGGCCGCACGCGAACGGGAACCGCAAGACGCTGCCGAGTGCTGGCGCGGCGTTCCAACGGGCGCTTGTGACCGTTCCCATTTCCATTGGAGTGGCGTCGCGGCGCAATTTCAAAACGCAAGGCGGTCGACGTCCCGCGTTCGGTGCCTGAAGGCAACGTAGCGGCCGCAGGTGAATTCTTGCCCGTGGTCGCCGCTCGAGTCGCGTGCGTCAGGCGGGCAACGTTCGCTGCCGCGCTGCCATCGCCGTTGCCGTTGACCTCAGCGCCCACATCGCTCGCCGCCGATCGCACCACCTTCGCCAGAATCTCCGGCTGCCCGTAAGGAACGGCGGCATCGTAAGGAAACGTCACCCACAGCGAGGTTCCTTCCGCATGGGCCTCCTGGCAAGGCACCAGCAAGCCGCCACGCGAAGCATTCACAGTCCCGCAAACCTCGGTTTTCTGGCCGAAGGGCGTCGTCCAGCGGAGTCGAGCGGGAAGCCGGAGCTGGACGCGGTGGTGCTCGCGTCTGTCCATAAACCCCCACACTAGAACTACTTCCGTTCAGGGTAACTTCAAGTGTATCGCCAGGTTGCACAAACCGCCAATGTCTCGTACTAGGACAGAAACGTTGATATTTCACGTTGCAACTTGCGAATGCCGATGTTACGTTTCCTTGAATTGGCGACGGATCGGAGATGTTGGATGGCAGACGGTTCGGAACGGCGCGTGGCTCGGCGATTTACCATGAGCCTCCCCCTGCGCGTACTCCCTCGTGAATCGCGCAGCCACGAACTCCGAACGCAGACCCGGGATGTCAGCTACCAAGGTCTCTATTTCCTCGCCGAAGCGCAATTCGAAGTTGGCTCGGAGATCGAATTCGTCCTCACCTTGCCGAAACTACCGGCGCAGACCGGCGAAGTCGATATCCGCTGTCGTGGCCAAATTGTACGCGTGGAATCCACCAACAACGGCAATGTGGGCGTAGCCGCCAAGATCGAGCGCTACGAATTCCTCCCCGCCACAGCCTCCGCCGCCTGAAGTTCGCGACCCGTAGTGGCCGATCTTCAGATCGGCGACTGCATTTTTCCGGACACTCACCTCGACGGACGCGAGTACAATGCCTCCCAGAAATCGTGGCGTGAAAATGCAGGGTCGCGCTTCCGTTTATTCTGACAGAGGAGGGCACGGCTGCTGCGGTTCCGATAACTGGTGCCGTAACTGGTGAATGACCACGATTGACGATGTTGCTCGGGAGAAATTATGTATCACTACGACCCCAGAACCGCGCTCGAAGAACTGCAAGAGGATGCCCTGCTGCCGCACCCCGTGAAGCTGCGCGACATGATCATGCGCATTAAACTGCAGCCGACAGAGGCCAAGGCGATGAACCAGGAATTCCAGGACTATTTGACCCGCTTCGGCGAGATTCAACGCGTAGCGCGCGGCATCTTAGAAAAGCTGGCGACTGGAAATCCGAAGTCCGCTTGAACGCTCCGACCTGCCGAGTAGTACCGCACTCCTGTCTACCCTGCGCATCGAAGGGCTTGAGCCGGCGTAAGCGCGGCCGCCCACTCGCGGAATACCTTCCGACGCTGATAGACTGAACCAGGCTGGCGCGGCAAACGCGCTAGCTCACTTTCGATGCGACGCCACACTCTTCTAATCGACGCTGACGACACGCTCTGGGAAAACAATGTCTTCTTCGAGAAATTGATCGAGGATTTCATTGGCCTGGTGGAATCGTGCGGCTACACGCGCGCCTACGTCCGCCACATCCTGAATGAAACCGAGCGGAAAAATATCCGCCAGTACGGCTACGGCGTTCGCAGCTTCGGCCGCTCGCTGGAAGAAACCTATCTCAAGCTCGCCGAACAGATGGTCCGGCGCGAAACCCTGGCGCAAATCCACGATCGCGTCGTCGAGCTCGAACGCACCCCGCCAAAAATTCTCGACGGCGTCCCGGAAACGCTCGCCTATCTCACCGAACGCCACCGCCTGATTCTGTTCACCAAGGGCGAGCCGGCCGAGCAAGCCGCCAAAGTCGAGCGCTCCGGACTGCAAGGCTTTTTCGAGTTTATCGAGATCGTTGCGGAGAAGGATCCCAACACCTATGGCGCATTGGTGCACAAGCACAAAATCGTCAAGACCCACGGCTGGATGATCGGCAACAGCCCGCGCAGCGACATCAACCCAGCCATGAAAATCGGCCTGAACGCCGTCTACATCCCGCACCAACACACCTGGCAACTGGAACACGAACCGGTAGTAGCCGGCGCCGGCAAGCTGGTCATCCTCCCCGCCTTCCGCGAACTACGCGGCCACTTCTGACCGTTCCTCTTCCAGCCTTCCTCCCTTTCTTTATCTCCGTGTTCTCTGTGCCTCCGTGGCTAATCCGTCTTTTTCTTTCGACGTTCTTCCAAATTGGCCGTTGCCTATCCGCCCCTATACGCCCGAAACTCATCTTCGACAGTCCACGCAGGAGCTCCTATGGCCACCGTAACAACTCTTCCCCGATCTGACTGGCGCCAGGAATGGTTCGACAACGAAGAAGCCACTTATCTGAATCTCGCCGGACAGAGCCCGATGCCGAAAGTAGCCGTCCGCGCCGTGCAAGCCGCGATCGAATGGAAGAAATTTCCTCAACGCATTCCCGACGCGGCGTTTTTCGATGTGCCGAACCGGCTTCGCACCTCGATCGCCAAGCTGATCGGCGGACAGCCCGAAGACGTCGCGCTGACTTCGGGCGCAAGTACTGGCATGTCCGCCGTGGCCTACGGTTTAAATTGGCGCGCGGGCGACGAAGTCCTCACCGCGATCCGTGAATTCCCCCTGCAATATGCCACCTGGAAGCCCATGGAAGAGCGCGAGGGAATCAAACTGAACATCGTTTCGCCGCGCGATCGCTTTCTCACCGCCGACGATGTGATCGCCGCGTTGACGCCGAAGACGCGCCTGGTCTCCATCAGCCTGGTCCGCTTCGACAACGGCGTGCTGCTTGACGCCGCGCGCATCGCCGCAGCGTGCCACGCGCAAGGCGCTCTGCTAGCGCTCGACGCCAGCCAAGCCTGCGGGGCGGTTCCCATCGACGTGCAAACGATGGGCGCTGATTTCCTGGTTTCCGCCGGATACAAATTCCTGCTGGGCCCGTTCGGGACTGGATTTTTCTGGGCCAAGCCCGAGCTTATGGCCAACATGCGTCCCGGCCCGTTTTACTGGATGGCCGCCAAAGGTGTCACCCATAATTTCGCAGCTATGGATTTTGCCAATCCGAAACCCGCGGAAAGCGGCAGGCGCTGGGACGTCGCGGAAACCGCGAACTATTTCAATCACGCGGCGCTCGATGCGTCAGTCGAATTGGTTTTGCAAGTCGGGCCGGAGACCATTGCCACGCACTGCCGCAACCTGATCGAACTCCTATACGAACGCTTGCCGAAAGATCGCTGCGTGCCTGCGAGCCCGCTCGATCCAGCGCATCGCGGCCCCTACGCGTGTTTCGCTGCGCGCGCTCCCGAGAAAACCGCCGCGCTTTACGACCGCTTGCGCAAAGAAAATATCATCGTGAGCTTGCGCGAAGGCAACATCCGCGTTTCGCCGTACTTGTTCAACACCGAGCGCGACATCGACCGCCTGATCTCCGTGATCACCACATGAGCCAGCCGGCGGCCTGGCCCAAAATCGCCGTCGTCGGAGCGGGAGCCGTCGGCGGCTATTTTGGAGGCATGCTCGCGCGTGCGGGAGCGCCAGTCGTGATGATCGGCCGCGCCTCGTTCGTCGCGGCGGTGAACAACAACGGCTTGCTGCTCGACACCCTGCATTTTAAAGAGACTGTGCGGGTCGAGGCTGCTACCGAAATCGCAGCCGCGCGCGGCGCCGAGGTCGTTCTGTTTTGCGTAAAGACTACCGATACCGCGGCCACCGCTTCCGCTCTCGCGCCGCTGCTCTCTCCAGATGCAACCATCATCAGCATGCAGAACGGCGTCGACAATGCCGAACAAATCTGTGCAGCTTCGGGCATCGACGCGCTCGGCGCGGTGGTCTATGTAGCCGCCTCGGTTCCGCAACCCGGCACCGTGAAACACGTTGGCCGCGGCGACGTGGTAATCGGGCCACGCAATGACCGCGCCGAGCGCATCGCCGCACTATTTGAACGTGCAAGCGTGCCGTGCCGCATCTCCGATAACATCGAAGGCGAACTCTGGACCAAGCTGACCTGGAATTGCGCGCTGAACGCCATCTCCGCGCTGGGTCGTGCAAAATACGGCCAGATCGCCGCCAGCGAAGACGCCCGCAAAGTGGTGGAAGAAATTGTTCGTGAAGTCCTGGCCGTAGCGCGCGCCGCCAACATTCATCCACCTGGTCTCGAAGATCCCAAAGCCGCCTTGGCCGGAGCCCTGAAAGTGGCCACTCAAATGTCTGAAGCTCTCTCCTCCACCGCCCAGGACATGCTGCGCAACAAACGCACCGAGATCGATTCCCTCAACGGCTACATCTCCCGCCGCGGTGCCGCCCTGGGCGTCGCCACCCCCGTAAATCACGCCCTCTTCACGCTCGTAAAGCTCGCCGAATCCGGGCACTAATTTTTAAGTTCGATAAATCCAGGCGACCCTAGGAATCCGTATTGATTTTGAAGTTTCCAGCGAGACCCGCCTTCCGCAGCTTTGACGAAGTACTTCTCCACGACTCGGGCATCTAAGAACAGAACACCGCGGAGATATCCGAATCCCGCACTATCTCTGAAAAACGGCCAACCTCCAGGAGCCAAGCGTGGAAAACCAAGTGGCGAAAAGGATCCCTCGAAGTTCGACTGGGTAACGGAGCGTTCCTCGTGCTCGCTACCAAAGATATTCCTGACGCTCCGGCAGCAAGTGGAAGCGGATGTGAAGGCCCGCAACGGCCTGCGTCCCGCGAATTCCCCTTATGAGTTTTCCGTGGCGAACAAGAGCGGCGACTTCATGGCTGTTCTGACGGCGAAGGAGTCGAGCAGGTCCGTAACGTTCAACCTTGCGGAGAAAGCAATTGTGGTGCTCAACAACGAAGGCGAAAAAATGTTCGAGATTACCCTGGCCTTCACCGAGAAAGGCGAGTGCAAGCTGATTGTCAATAAGGAGGAGCGCGAATCCTGGCAGGTCCGCCGCATGGCCCTGGAAGATTTAATGTTCAGAGGCCAGTAAATCCTATCGGATTCCCTTTTGCCTCTCGCTTCTCTCCGTGGCTCCGTGCCTCCGTGGCTAATTCTTCTTTTTTCTTCTTTCTTGCTCCCGGTGTCTCTGCGCCTCTGTGGCTACTCCTTACTCCCGAGGCGGGACGCGGAATGGGATGTGCACGATGGCCTCAACCTCTACCGGCTCGCCGGCCTTCGCCCCCGGCCGAAACTTCCACTGGGCGAGGGCTTCTTTCGCATTCGCATCCAGTTGATCGTCGACGCCGTGCACGATCTGAATCTCGTTTACCGATCCATCTTTGCGGATCACAGCGTACAACACCACTTCACCCTGGACGCGGTCGTTGATCAACGTGGGCGGATACTTCGGGTCGACTTTCCTCACCGGCACCGGCCCCGATAATTCCGTCGAACTCATGTGCAGCCCGGTCGAATCGCGGTGCAGCTCCGCGAAATTTAAAACCCAGCTTCCCGTCGCGCTGTTCAGATTGGGCATGTTGACGTTCATGGTGTACATGCGCTTGGTCGCAAAAATCTGTTCGGGCTTCGCGCCTGGCGCCAGCGTCTTGAAATCCGGCGGTCCTACTCGCTCCGGAACGTCATCCGCCGCGGAATCGTGTTGCCGCGCGCTCAACACGCGTATCGACGGCGAACCCATGCCGGCGCTCAAGCCGGAAATTCCGCTCTTTGCCGTGGGATTTCCGCCGCTGATGCTGATTCCCACCGGGCTCTTGCCTCCGGCGCCGGCCGCCTCGGAACCACCCTTCTTCGCGCCCTCCGGCGAAATCGAGACGCGTGCCGCCAGATTCCCCTGCGGTGGGGCCACGGGAGCAGGCGGTCCCGGCGTTGCCGACAGCGCGATCAGCGTGGAATCGCCGCCGTTCACCGCGCTCAGTTGCGCCGTTGCCACTTCTGGCGCCGGGCCCGCGTCGCCGGCCTGATCCCGCTTCGCCACGCGCGGCGCTACTCCTGCGTTGATCTCCAACTTCGGGCGCGCCGGCCCGTTCGGCGTCGCCGGCAGATTTAAATCGGCAGCTACCTGCTGGTCCATCGCTGGTGCATCGATCGGCGGAGCTACCGTGACCGTCTTTACCTTTCTCTCGTGTGGATGCAATTGCTTCAGCGCTTCCTCGCTGATCAGCAAGCGCGGCTTGGCCGGCATGGCCTGCTGCACCTGCACCATGTTCGGCAACTCGGGAACCAGCTTGGGCGCCTCCATCGGCGCCTTCGGATTGATCAGCGTCTGTTTCAGGTGCGTCGGCCGCACGGGGTCGGTGAAAATTCGCTGTCGGGGATGGAACGCGTCCGCGCCCTCATCCGGCATCGGCTGATCCGGCGCGTTATGCGGCGCAGGCTTAGCCCGTTGTTTCGGAATTTCGAGTAAAGGCAGGTCCTGGATGGGCCCCGACCAGGTCAGCTGAAAGTTCTCAAGCCCTGTTGCTTTCTTGGGAGCAAAAGTGCCCTCTGGGAACGGCATGGCGATAAACGCAATATGCCAAAGGGCCGCCGCCACCAGCGCCCGCCGCGGGATCCGCCGCTCGATCCAGCAATCCTTGAAGTACCCGGCACTCAGGAAGCCCTTGGCCGCCCCGCGGGTAAACAAAGCCCGCACGCTGCTGCCTAGACCCTGGTGGAAATCCCCCCAGGCCACCCCAAACTGGGGTTCCTGCCCCTGCGGAAGTCGGGGAGACACCAGCGGAAGCGAGTTTTGGCCAAGCAGGTTTAGAGAGCCATTCAGGTAGTTCGATGCCATTAGTTGGTGCTAGTAGGTTCCTAGATTGGTGCCCCAAGGTCAACCGCATCTTGCGGTCGATCCCGAGCCGGGCCTCGTGCAGGGCCGGTTTGCCCTGAACCTCGAAGGGCATCCTGCCGGCTGGCCGGTTCGCAGCACTCGAACTTGGATGCGCCGAAACCCACCCCGCGACGCCTCGACGACTCGCGGTTCAAGTTGGGACGACGCGTTGCCTGTGGTCACGGCCCACAGAGGGTCCGTCGGATAATTGAAGGAAGGACGGACGCGTCCGTCCATGCTTCCTGTCCTCAAAAACCGTAATACATTGATTTTAAGCTAGTTAGCAGTGTTTCGAGGCTTGGCGCGCGTTTTGTAACTCATTGAAAAATGGGTGGTTAGATAACAACAATAGGGTCTCTGAAAATGAAAAAAGCGCCGATTGACGACGCTTGGACGCAAAACTCAATGCAAAAAGTATAGCACAGCCTGTGGAAAAGTCAAGGACAAAATTGAGTCCGAGTGAACTCCTTCACCGGTTTGAGCTTTCAACGGAAAAGAAGCTAAGCGCGGCATCCCCCTGTCGCAAAACGCGAACCCTCCGAAGCCGCCCCACTTCCTCCGGCAACTCGAAGTTGCGGCGATGCTCGACGACGACCCTGGCCCCGGCGCCCAGGATCGAAGTAGCCCCCAGAAAACGAAGCACTTGCGCATACTCCTCAGCGGCAGCATAGGGCGGATCAATGAAAACGAAATCGTACCCTGGCTGACCGGACTGCTGCTTCGCTGCCAGCTTCTCCAGACCGCGCACAGCGTCGACGGCTACCACCGTGGCTCCGGAGCGAACGTCGAGCGATTCGAGGTTGCGACGGATCAGCGCCGCTGCCGGAGCGTGATTCTCGATAAACACAACTTCACTCGCACCGCGGCTAAGCGCCTCGATTCCGACGGCTCCTGTGCCGGCAAAGACGTCGATAAAGCGCGCACCGTCCACCGCGCTGCCCAAAACGTTGAACAGCGTCTCTCGCAACCGGTCGCTCGTGGGACGAAGCGCCAGCCCCTTCAAGCTCTTCAGGATACGGCTGCGATAAATTCCAGCAATGACGCGCATGGGATTTGGGAGAACCGTTCAGCCGACGCGGGCTAGGTGGTACCGGCGCTGCCACTCGCCCGGCAGGCGCCGAAGGACGCGGTCGAGTTCGCCGGCTCGCGGTGCGTCCTCAGCAAGAGCAAAGGCTTCACGCCGAGCGAGCTCCAGAACGTCGCGATCGCGAATCGGATTGGCGATCTGAAATCCGAGGGCGCCGGACTGGCGCGTGCCGAAAAATTCGCCGGGGCCGCGCAGGTCCAAATCGGTTTCGGCAATCTCGAAGCCGTTGCAGGTGCGCACCATGGTTTCGAGGCGCGCGCGCGCTTCATCGGTCATGCGCACCGGCCCGACCAGCACGCAGTGGGATTTTGCCGCACCGCGTCCGATGCGCCCGCGAAGCTGGTGCAATTGCGATAGTCCGAAACGCTCGGCGTGTTCGATCACCATCACCGTCGCATTCGGCACATCTACGCCGACTTCGACTACTGTTGTGGCGACGAGAATCTGCACTTCGTTTTTGCGGAAGCGCTGCATCACGTCATCTTTTTCGTCGCTCGAAAGCCGACCGTGCAGCAGGCCGACCTTGAACTTGGGAAACACTTCGCGCGACAGCCGCTCGAATTCTTCCATCGCGGCTTTCAGTTCCAGCTTGGATTCCTCGATCACCGGATACACGATGTAGGCCTGGTGGCCGGCTTCGATTTCGCGTCGCATGCCGCCCCAGACGCCGTTCAGGTGCGGCTCGCTGGTCAAATGCGTTTCGATGGGCGTGCGGCCTGGAGGCAGCTCATCGAGAATGGAAACGTCGAGATCACCGTACAACGTGAGGGAAAGCGTTCGCGGAATCGGCGTGGCCGTCAGCACCAGCACGTGCGGCGCGTGCCCGTGCGACGCCGCCTTGTCCATCAAACGCTTGCGTTGCAGCACGCCGAAGCGGTGCTGCTCGTCGATGGCCACAAATCCCAGGCGCGCGAATTGCACGTTGTCTTCGATCAATGCGTGCGTGCCGACTGCAAGCTGCGCTTCGCCGTTGCGGATGCGCTCGAGCGCGGCCGCTTTTTCCGCGGACTTCATTCCGCTGATCAGCAGCTCGACGCGATAGCCGGCGTGCTCGAGAATGCGACGCGCGGAAAGATAATGTTGCACGGCGAGAATTTCGGTGGGCGCCATCAGCGCGGCCTGGCAGCCGTTCGCAATGGCGATCACCGCCGCTTGCAACGCGACAATCGTTTTGCCACTGCCGACATCGCCTTGCAGCAACCGATTCATCGGGGCGGCCTTTTCCAAATCGCCTGCAATTTCGCGGAGCACGCGCTTTTGCGCTGCCGTGGGCTTGAAAGGAAGGATGCGCTTGATCGCTTCGCGCACGCTGTCCTCGCGCAATTTGAAGGCGATGGCGTTTTCTTTCCGCGCGGTTCTGCGATCCAACGCAAGGCTCAGCTGGTACAGGAAAAATTCCTCGAAAATCAGCCGCTGCTGCGCCGGAGAGCGATACGCGTTGAGCGCTTCGATCGATTCACCCGGCGGCGGAAAATGCGTGAGCGCGATGGCCTGGCTGCGCAGAGGAAATCCCAGCCGCACGCGCAACTCTTCCGGCAAAACTTCGGGCATGCGCGGATCGAGAAGTTGGAGTGCCGCGTAAATCGCGCGCCGGATTGAGCGGGAACCGAACGTGCCGATGGCTTCGTAGATGGGCACGATGCGGCCAACTTCGGTGGAATCGGCTTCACCCTCGCCGAGCATTTCCATCTGCGGATTGACCATTTCGAGCCGCGCGGGGCGCAGCCGGTCGATCTCCGCTTTCCCGTGCAACACCAGCGACTGCCCCGGCTTCAATCGGCCTTCGAGGTAGCCGCCGTGGAAAAATTTGCAGGGCAGCAGGCCGCCCGCCGCATCCTGCACCAGGAGGTGATAGATCGCGTCGCGGCCGCGCATCCCGCGGATGGCTTGGCCGCTCATCACCTTGGCGCGAATGGTGTAAATGCCGTTCGGCTGGATGTCCTTGATATTGGAAAAATGAATGCGGTCTTCGTACCGGAAGGGCAAATAGGTGAGCAGATCTTCGAGCGTATAGAGGCCGCGCTTGGCCAGCAACTCGGCGCGCTGCGGGCCGACGCCCTTGATCATGCGCACTTCGGTGGCGAGGGTGAGAGGCGGCATTCGTCGCGGGGCGGCAGCGGTGTTCATTGCTGCTTCTTTTATACCATTGCCGGCGCGTTGGGCCGCCAGGGATGGGCGGGCACCCCCGTGCTGTGCCCCTACGGGGCGATTTCGCAGTGCGCGCAGTGTACTCCGACAATCTGCTGGCTTGCGCGTTGGGCGGAGCTATCTATACAGTGAACGTTCTGCTTGGCTGCGGTCGAGGGGGATTTCTTGTCGAGCGAGCGGCTGACGGGTTCCGACAAACGGGCGCTGTTGCTTTGGGTGATTGCCGGAATTGTGGGCGTGTGGTTCGCGCACCACTACTTTTTCCGGGCGTTCCCGGAAGCGTCGGTCGATTTCCGCGTATCGCGTGGCGAGGCGCTGCAGCGCGCGCAGAATTTTGTGGGAGGCCTGGGTGAAAACATCGCCGGATATCGTTCATCGATCGTCTTCGATGTAGACGAAAACGCGAAGACCTACCTCGAGCGCGAACTTGGCTTGCAACAAGCCAACCAACTGATGTCGTCGGAGCTGAACATCTGGTACTGGGATGTGCGTTTTTTCCGGCCGCAGCAGGAAGAGGAGTTTGACGTTCGCGTCAGCCCGTCGGGAAACATCGTCGGATACGTGCACAAAATCGAAGAGGCGCGGGCGGGCGCATCGCTCGATCGCACGGCGGCGCAGGCGAAAGCGCAGAGCTTTCTCAGCGGCAAGCTGGGCGTCGATCTGAGCGGCTGGGACTTTCTGCCCGAAGAAGCAAACTCCAACAAGCGGCCGAACCGTTTGGATTGGTCGTTCACGTGGGAGAAGCACGGCTTCCGCGCCAAAGACGCGCCCTATCGGCTGCAGGCCAGCTTGGATGGCGACACGATCGGCGGCAGCGAGGAATTTTTGCAGGTGCCCGATGCGTGGAAGCGCGGTTTCGAGAAGCTGCGGTCGGGCAACGACACGCTCGCGATCGCGTTCACCGTTCCTTACATTTTGATATTGGCGCTGGCGGTTTGGCTGGCGATACGTCTCACGAATCGCGGGCAAACTTCCTGGCGCGGAGCAATCCTGCTGGGCACGCTTGCCGCCACGCTTTTATTCCTGCAAAACCTGAACGGCTGGCCGCTGTGGAGCGCCAGCTACGATACCAACACGGCCTATGCAAGCTTCATCGCCCTAAAGCTCGGGAGCGCCCTGCTGATCTCGGTCTTGACGGCGTTGACCATCACGCTGGTGCTTCCCGCGGCGGAGCCTTTGTATCGCGCGTCGCAGCCGAAGCAGTTGCAACTGGCGAAGACGTTCACGCTGCGAGGACTGCGATCGAAAGAGTTTTTCTCTGCGGCAGTCGTAGGACTTTCTTTCGCGGCCGCGCACATCGGCTACGTGGTGGCGTTCTATGTGGTGGCGACACACTTTGGCGCGTGGGCTCCACAGGAATTGAACTACGAAGAATCGGTGAACACGGCGTTTCCATGGATTTCGGGCGCGGCGATCGGTTTGCTCGCTTCCACCAACGAAGAATTCACGTTCCGCTTGTTCGCGATTCCGTTTTTCGCGCGGCTGACGAAATCGCGATGGATCGCGGTGATCGTGCCCGCGTTTTTGTGGGGCTTCCTGCACAGCAACTATCCACAAGAGCCGGCTTACATTCGCGGAATCGAGATCGGAATCATCGGCATGGTCGCGGGGCTGGTGATGCTGCGATGGGGAATTCTGGCGACGTTGATCTGGCACTACACCGTCGATGCCTCTCTCGTGGGTTTGTTTCTGGTGCGCTCGAACAGCCTGTACTTCAAGGTTTCCGGCATCGTTGTGGCTGCCGCGGCCGTTGCGCCGCTGGCGGTCTCCGGAATTTCGTACCTGCTGCGAGGACGCTTCGAGGCCGACGAGGATTTGCTCAACAGCGTGGCGCCCGAGCCGAATTTGAGCGGGGTAACGGCGGCAGCTCCTGGGGCGGAAGCCGTCCAGACACGACGCTACGACGCTCTCGCTCCGGCCATGCTGGGTCTGTTGGCCGTGTGCTTGCTCGCGGGCGGATTGCTGGCGTGGCGATTGAAACCAGAATCGATCGGCGACTATCTGAAATTATCCGTGGACGCAAAGACCGCCCGTGCGCGGGCCGACGAAATCCTGCGCCAGCGCGGGCTCAATCCAGCCTCCTACATTCACACGACGCTGTTCGTGAATGTGACCGACTCCGTGACCAACGAGTTTCTGCGGGAGCGCGGCGGTGTCGCACGCGTAAACGAAATCTATGCGCGGCAAGTGCCCGGCGCTCTGTGGCGCGTGCGCTATTTCCGCGACGGGCAGCCTGAGGAATTTGCCGCCATCCTGAAGCCCGACGGTTCGCTGCATTCGGTGCGGCACACGCTCGCCGAAGAAGCGCCCGGCGCTTCCCTCACAAAAGACGACGCCGTCGCGCGCGCCGAGAAATTCCTGCGCGAAGAAAAAAAGATCGATCTGCGCCAGTGGGCTATGGTCGAGGCGAATTCCGATAAACGCCCGCACCGTACCGACCACACCCTAACGTGGCAGCAAGTTGCGCCATTAGATCAGGCTGCCGCGTCGCAGGCTTCCAGCGGCCACGCGTATGCGCGAATCGAACTGGTGGTGCTTGGCGACGAGGTCACCGACTACCGCACATATGTCAAAATTCCGGATGACTGGCGCCGGAAACAAGAAGAGTTGACGATTCCTCGAACGGTTTTCGGCATCGCGATTCCGGTCCTATTTGTCGGTGGACTCATAGTCACCGGGCTGATTATTTTCCTGAAGAATCTACGCTCGCCCGAAGCGCGCTCGATTCCGTGGAAACGATTGTCGCGATGGGCGCTGTGGGGACTCGCCGCGTACGTTCTGGTGTTCGCGCTCGGCAACCGCATTCCCACGTTCCTTAGCGCGTACAACACGGCGATACCTTTCAAGGTTATGCTCGCCACTCTCGCGATCGGGGCCGTCCTCGGCGGCCCGTTTTATTTCGGCGCGTTGGCGCTAGTTTTTGGCATGGCGTGGTATTTCGCAAAGCGGGCGTTCGCCGAAGAAAATTTCCCCGGCTGGACCGGCATGCCCGCGCCCTATTACCGCGATGCTCTGTTCATCGGCCTGGGGGGAGCAGCCGCGCTGATTGGATTGCAGACGCTGTTGCAGACCATCTCGCAGCACGTGATAACGGCGCATCGTTCGGCGCCTGCGGACTTCGGATCGAATTTCGATGCGTACGTCCCGGCGGCGTCCATTCTCGGCACGTCGCTGCTGCACAGTTTGCTGTTCACCGGCGCCGGGGCACTTATAGCGTCGTTCATTGCTTCGCAACTTCGCGCACCGTGGCTCCGGATTCTGGTGTTTTTGCTGGCGACGCTGGCGCTGATGCCCAACAACTGGGGCAGTCCGGCAGATTTTGCCAAACAATGGCTGGCGGAACTCATTTTGCTGAGCGTCCTTGTATTCGGTGTGCGTTACGTAATGAGATTCAACCTTCTTGGCTGCTTCCTGGTATTGGCCAGCACTGCACTGGTTAGCGCTGCGGCCGAATTGCTGGGTCAAGCGGATCGTTTCTATCGCCTGAACGGCTACGGGATTGTAGTTGTGCTGTTGCTGCTGCTGGCTGGGCCATTGCTTGCGTGGCGCTCGAGTGCGGGCGCGAATGTGGCGATGACTTCGCCGCCGAGTTCGGTCTGACTTTATCTTTAGCAGGCGTTGCGAACTTGGCACGAATGAATCTGGATGGCGACGCGAAAAACAGGAACCCCAGCGGCTAAAGCCGAACAGAACGAGCGCGTTCTGCGGCACGGCTGAAGGCGTGCCCTCCCGATGCCCGGCTTACGAATGGCTGCGCCACGAGGAGTGGCTGTCCTGGGAGGTCCTCCACGAATTTCACCAACAGCCACGAGTGCAGCGGTCGATGGTCACGCCGCGAGCGGAGAGTTCTGCAAGTAGCTCTGCAGCACCGGGTGAAATCTCGCGCTCGGCGGGGACGACGACCGCCCATTCCAGGTTTTCGCGAAACTCTTTGGTGCGAATCTGCCACCGATCAAGGGCTTGCGATTTTGGGGCGCCGATCTGGATGATCGACCAATGGCGCGCGAGCGCCAGCGCGGCGGACTCGTCGGGTCGCGGTCCGCTCAGGATGAAATGATTGTTGCCGTGAACCAGGATGCCGACCATGTCTGCGGAGGCCTCCGACCCAGAGGTGGCGACTGAGTGATCCAACGCCGATGGTACACGAGTCGATATCGGCTGCCGGGAATCCGTTCGATTCAAATTCCAGGTTCCACCTGGAATGCGCGTAGACTGGAAGCACCATGGATAAACTCCAGGAGTTTCAAGTCGCGGCTCGCGGGGACGGCTTCGTCGAGGTGAAGGACAACGAAGATGGCAGCGTCGCCTGGTTCCGGAACGCACAGCCGGACCCGGAGACCAACGTTCATAAGCGCTTGTGCATCGATAGCCTGACCAGCAGCGCGACCGTTTATTGGGAGACTGCCGGAGCCAAGTTGAACTCCAAGACTTTCCGCACCGTCGCCAGCATGCGCGCCTGGCTTTCTCTAAACTCTGCTCGATAACTTGATAAATCGCGGCAATCAGAAGTTTTCCTCAGCGGCTAGAGCCCTTTCACAGTGCCCTAAGCGAGAAACAAAACCCCGGGCTCCCTCGTTATAACCAAGGGGAGCGGCTGCTTACCCAAAGCGTTGAACTGCGTCCAAATTGGCTGATACTCTCTTGGCGTATCCTCGGACGTCCGTTTAAGATTGGGCTAAGGTGTTATGGTCAAAGCCATAACGCCCGCTAGACGCGAAAAGAAAGCGAACATGCCGCTTCCACGATTGGCTTTGGCAAATGTGTTCGGCCAGGCTGCCGGTACCGGGGCTGCCCTGGCTACGGTGGCTTCTTTGCCCCAGCTCGATGAGCGCTGTCTGGTGGCCGAAGCGCAAGCGGGTAGCCGCGCTGCCTTCGAGGAACTGGTGCGCCGCTACGACCGCGATGTGTTGCGGCTGGCGCTGAACCTGATGAAGCGGCCCGAGGACGCTCGCGACGTATATCAGGAAGCTTTCCTGAAGGTCTACCGCAACCTGCATCGTTTTCGGTTCGAGTGCAGCTTCTATACCTGGCTCTACCGCATCGTCACCAACGTTTGCCTCGATCAACTGCGTCGCCGCCAGGCTCGCCCCGAAGATCAAGCGCCGGAATCGAATTCCACGAATCACGACGAAGGTATCAGCGACTTTTTCGAGCGCCAGCGCGAGCATCGCCCTACGCTCGATCCCGAACGGCGCCTCCTCGGGCGCGAGATCCAGGCGCGCATCGCCACCGCGATGGAATTGCTTTCTCCACGCGAGCGGGTCGTCTTCGAAATGAAGCATTACCAGGGATTGAAGCTGCGCGCGATCGGCGACGCGCTGGGCACCACCGAAGAGACGGTGAAGAATTCGCTGTTCCGCGCCACCCGCAAGCTGCGCAGCCAGTTGGGAGAGCTGCGATGAGCGGCCGTCCGCTAACGCAGTGCGAGGATGTAGCACCCCTGCTCGTCTTTTACGCCTGCGACGAGGTCGAGCCGCAGGAGCGCGAGCAGATCGACGCGCACCTGGCGATTTGCCCCACCTGCGCACAACAGCTCGGCGAAGAATCCATGTTTCGCACGGCGTTCTCCGAAACGTTGCAGCCTGCGGATGAATTGGATCCTACCGGCGCGTTGCTGGCGCAATGCCGTAGCGAGTTGTCGGAAAAGCTCGACGACTTGCAAGCACCGCAGATTCGGGAGCATTGGGTGCCCTTCGGCTGGGTACACCGCTGGATGGCTATGCGGCCGGCGTGGAGCGCCGCGGCGTTGATTTTGGTGGGTGTTGCCGTGGGCACGCAGGTGACCCCGTGGCTTTCGCTGCGCGGCGGCGGAGACGGGTCTGCCGACGCCGGCGGCCAAGCGGTGAACGTGATACCTGCGCCGCGGCTGACCGACGAAGATCTGTCGAAGATGGCCGTGGCCGGAATTAATTTTGCTCCGGCGCCGGATGCCGCTCCGGGAACTTTGCAGGTACAGGTGCGCACCGAGCAACCGCTGGTGGTGATTGGCAACGTGGATGATGCAGATGTTCGCCGCGTGCTGACCTACGTGGTGGCGAACGGCGAGCGCTTCGATCCGGGCGTGCGGCTGGATTGCCTGGATGCGCTGAAAGCGCGCAGCGACGACCAGCAAGTGCGGCGAGCATTAGTAACGGCGGCACGCAAAGACCAGAACGCCGCGGTGCGATTGAAGGCCTTGGAAGCGCTTCGTGACTCGACCTCGGACGATTCCGTGCGCGAAACCTTGCTGGAAGCGCTGCGTCACGACTCGAATCCTGGCGTGCGTGTGGAAGCCGTGAATTTGCTGGTGCGATCGCTGCAAGGCGATTGGTCGGATGGCCCTTCGATTGAGGGACTGCGGGCTCCCGGTGAGCCGCGGACAGCGGAGGTAGCAGTCGATCGCGGCGATTCTTCCGTGGAGAGAGTGGTTCGCGCGCTGGAAGATTTGCAGCGGGGCGATCCCAACCGGTACGTTCGTCTGCGCAGCGCCGCGGCGTTGCGGCAAATCGGCTCGCGCGATGTGCAATAAGCGGCTGGCGATCGGTTTCCGTCACACGCAGGGCAAAAAATCCAGGAATCCGAGATATAGAAATAAAAGATGAACGTTCGATCGATTCACGAGCTTTGGGCGGGTTCGTCAAGGGCAATCGGGCATGGCGTGATTGCTTCCTTGCTGCTGCTCGGGTCGTTCACGTGCGCGCAATTTGCGATGGCGGACACGATCGATCCTGTTCCCGTGGAACCTGCGAAGCCGGGTGACCCCTCCGCGGCACGCGTAGCCGCCGACCGCACCGGGTCGCTGCCAACCCAAGACGGGCTCACGCTGCACCTCACAACCGATCTCGGTTCCGTGAGGATCATTCCACTCCCGCCGGGTGCGCCTCCCGTCGTGCGGTATTCCGTACACCTTGAAACCGATGCGCGCGCGCCATTGGCCGAGCGGCTGCTGAATCGCTATTCGCTCACGGCGCAGGCCGGTGAAGAGGGCGTCGAGATCAACGGAATCCTGCCGCCGCAAATCGCGCGATCGTCCGCCGCAGGCGTCCAATTCTGGGTGCAATTTGAGATCGCGGTGCCCCGCGGTTACAACGTGGACGTGAAGACCGAAGCCGGCGACATCGAAACGCAGGACATCGGCGGCACCGCCATGCTTTCCACGCAGGGCGGAAATATTCGCGCGGGACGCATCGGACTGAACTATGCGCACGATGCGGGCGCGGGACGCCTGGTAGCGAAATTGGCGACCGAAGGCGGACACATTCAGGTGCTGGACGTCGCGGGCGATTTGAATGCGTTCACGGCGGGCGGACATATCAACGCCGGAATGATTGCCGGGGACGCATTGCTGCACAGCGGCGGCGGGCACATCCGTGCCGAGCAGATTGGCGGGCGCGCCGACCTGCAAACCGATGGCGGCAATATTACCGTGGGAAAAGCGGCCAGCCTGGTCAGCGTGCGGACCGGCGGCGGCCAGATTGATTTCGGCGAGGTGCGCGGCTCGGTGCGCGCACAGACCGGCGGCGGCGGCATCCGCATCATGTACGTTGCCGGGCCGATGGAAGTGGAGTCGAGCGCCGGAAGCATCTGCCTGACACGCGTGGCGGGCACCGTCCGCGCCGCCACAGCGGGCGGGAGCATTCGCGCATGGATCAATCCCGACATGCCATCGTCGGGCGGCACGGTCCATCTGGCGGGAGCGTCGCAACTGACTTCGGGCAATGGCGACATCGTTGTTTTTCTGCCGCGGAATCTTGCCGTAGACATCGATGCCACAGTGGAATCCGGCGGGGAACGCCGCATCGAAGCCGATCCTGGATTGTCTTTGGCATTTCAACCGTCGAATCACGGCCCGGGTTCCGTACGCGCAGTGACGGCACTGAATGGCGGTGGCCCACCGCTGAAATTGCGCACGACTTCGGGAATCATTCACCTGCAATTTCTGGATTCCGACGTGGCCTTGCGCGATTCGCTGATCCGCGATCAGAAAGAACGCCTCAGCGAACATGGCGTTCAATTGGTGCCCGCCGGGTTCAACACGACGGATGCGTCCCCGGCGCAATCGGGATCGGTTTCTCCCGACGACAAAGGGGATTGGCTCGACAGTTGGCTGGACCGGCTGCAGGTTGCGTTCACCGGCGGTGTTCGCGAGGATTCCGACGAATTCATGAAGCACGTCGTCGCCCAGCCGAGGCCCAACTATCCGGAGATCGCGATGCGCGCCGGCGTGCAAGGGTATGTGCACCTGCAAGTGCGCGCAACACGCAACGGCCACATCGAAGTTGAGAAACTGATCGACGGCGCGCCAAGTCTGGCGGACGCCGCCATCGAGGCGTTGAATCAATGGCGTATCGATCCCGCGTGGGTAGTTGCCAAACGGGGCGACGTCATCTCCACGGTCACGTTTAATTTTCAGCTGCACTAACGCCGGCGGGTGTGCCGCCGCGAGGTGCGCGCGAGTTTTGTTCGGGTCCTCGGTCGATTCGGGTCCATCGGAAGCATGTCTTCGAAAGGGGGACTTCTATGTCTCGCCGCGCCTTGTGTCTCTCCGCATTCCTGACGTTCGTTTTGGCGATGGCTTCGGCCGCGCCCTGTCTTGCGATCAGCAAGGATTTCGATCAGACCTACCCGCTGCAGCCGGGCGGCTCGTTCGAGCTGCAAAACGTAAACGGCACGGTGGACGTGCAAACTTGGGATCGCGATGAAGTGGAGGTACACGCGGTAAAAACGGCGAAGCACCACGAGTCGGACCTGGAGCTGGTGTCGATCGACGTCGATGCGAAGCCGGATGCGGTTTCGGTGAGCACGCGTTACCCGCAAAACGAAGGCGTTGACGTGGCCGTCGAATATGTCGTGCACGTGCCGAGGGGCGCGCACGTCGATCATCTGGGCACCGTGAACGGCAGCTTGCGCGTCGCGGGCGTGGAGGCGGTGGAAGAGTTGCGCACGGTGAACGGCAACATCGAAGTCTACGAAGGTGGCGGGGCCGTGCATGCGCATACCACCAACGGCAACGTGCACCTGGAGCTGTTGCACGTTCAGGATAAGGATGGCGCGATCGCGGAGACGACGAATGGCTCCGTGTTGCTGGCGGTTCCTGCGGGGATGCAGGCGAATCTCGAAGCGCGCTGTCTGAACGGCAGCTTTTTCTCGGAACTTCCGCTGGCGCTGGAGAGTTCGCAGCGGCCGCGGGAAACCCATGGGAAATTGGGGAAAGGCGGCGTGCCGATACGCCTGCATACGATCAATGGCGGGATCCGAGTGGTGGCGTTGCGGTCGACGGTTTAGCATCTGCTGCGTCTAAACAAGCGGAGGCGAATAAAAATGAAGAAGAGCGTGTGGATTGCCGCAGCTGGAATTACCGCGTTGGCGCCGGTGCTGATGGCGCTTCCTGGCCGGTCGTCATCGGAGGGCCAAGAGCAAGAGGGCCCGGCGCCCGCCGTCGTGAAGGTACAACGATTGCAAGTGCAGGGACCTGGCAGGATTGAAGTGCTCGACGATGAGGGCCCAAGCTGGCTGGGCGTGGAAGCCCGCGAAGTCACGGCAGAAAATGTGAAGGAGTTCCGGCTTCCGGCCGAGCGCGGTGTCGTGGTTGGCCATGTATCGCCGGAGAGCCCCGCATCGAAAGCCGGACTTAAGGAAACCGACGTGATTACCGAAGTGGACGGCCAGCGCGTGGAAGGCTCAGCGCAATTTCGCCGCATGATTCGCGAGATTCCCGCGGGCCGAACGGTTCAACTCACGGTGTGGCGCGATGGACGCGCACTTACGATTAGCGCGACGCTGGCACAGGCCGAGGAGAATCATCGCGCCATGCTGAACGCCGTTCCCGGCGGATTTGCGTTTCGCATGCCCAACGTGGAAATTCCGGAAATGCCCGACGTCGAGGTTCAGGAGATGCCGGGAATGCCGAACATGGATCTTGACAACGGCATGATGGTTGTACCGTTTAGCCGTCCGCGGCTGGGAATCGATGCGGAAGATATCAGCGGGCAGCTCGGCAGCTACTTCGGAGTGCCGGATGGCGAAGGTGTTTTGGTGCGCAACGTGAACGCCGGCTCCGTCGCCGAGAAGGCGGGAGTGAAGGCGGGCGACGTGATCACCAAGTTCAACGGCGATCCCATCCGCTCGCTGGGCGATTTGCGCGAGAAATTGGCGGCGAAGACCGACGACAAACCGTCGAATCTAAGTGTGTTGCGGAACAAGAGCGAAGTTACGCTGACGGTGGATTTGCCCGCGCCGGCGCAAAAGGTGAAGCGCAAGAGCGCGCACAGCACGAATATCTAATCGCGGGGTTTGCGGCCTGCTTGTCGCGTTTGGGGCGCAGTATATTGCGCCCCTACAAGCGTCCTCCCTCTACAGACGGTCGTTGCGTCCATACTTGCGGGCCAGGCGAAATGGCCGGGTGATCGCGTCCAGCATCGATGGCCGCTTTTCCTCGGCGCCTGCTACCCAATCCTCTTCCGTCGGAGAAAGCGAAAGCCGCAACAGGTAGGCGACGCCCGGGAGGAATCCGCCGCGCATGCGGACGCGGAATGCCGCTCGTCCCAGCAAGCCGAACGGCTCGCTCTCGACGACGGGAAGGCGGCGGGCGATTTGGGCGGCCATGCGCGAAACAGCGGCATCCGCGCGAAACCGGTCGAGCAACTCGGCGGGCAATCGAGCGCCAAGCATATTCGCTGCGAGTAACAGTCCTACGCGCAGCATTCGTTCCGCCTGCACCTCACGCGCTGCCGCCATCGCGCGATTCCAATCGATCGTCTGCCGCGAAACCAAGGCCGCGACATCCGCGATCCACATCAATCGTTCCCAGAAATGTTTCGCGCCGTGAATGCAGATCAGGATTAATTCATCTTCGTTGGATAGCGCGGGCACATCGTGGCCATCGAATCGCACGAGGGCTTGCCGCTGAAAGAGTTTATCGACGGACAGCGGCTTCGGGTGGTAGCGGAACGTGCGCTCGGTGTGAAATTCGACGAGAAGTTTCGTGCCGCTCTGCACGAAGACATACTCGCCGGGAACCTTTGTCGCCTTGATAGCCTTCAGCGGGATTTTGGGTTCGTAGCTCAGCGCCATCATCGCTTCCGTGGCTCGATGGACGTCGTCGTCGCGGAGCACGAAATCGAGATCGGTGTATTGCCGCAAGCCGGGATCGCCGTAGCAGCGCGCCGAGAGCACCGGTCCTTTCGTCAGCAACGCCGCAATGCCCAGCGCGGCAAAACGATCGAGCACACGAAACAATTCTGCCGTCAGGCTCAGCGTGAATAGCGTTTGCGCTCGGGCGGCGTCGCGCAGTTCCCGGCGAACTTCGGCCGGCGTACTGCCCTCGTCAAGCAGTGCGATATGCTTGGTAAGAAGTGGGAGCACGCCGTGCTCGTCCGCAAGCGTCAGCAAACGACGCCAGTCCAAGGGCTTGCGAAAGAGCTCGTTCAGGCGAGGAACATCCGTGTGTGGATTCGCGCACTCCAGCAATGCCAGCCATTCAGCTGAGAGTGAATTGCCCTGATCCGAAGAAGCTTTCAGATAGAAATCTCCATGGTCGCGCAAATGAAGCATACGCGAGCCGCGCACCGCGCACTAGTGGTGGAGGGCAACCAGGCAGGTAAGGGTAAACGACGAGAAATAACGTTAGAAAGCAGAGTCTTGGCTGAGCTGAACTTATTTCTGGGACAGCGCGGGAAATGCCGCGTCAAAAACCGCGTATTGCTTATGCGGCTCGGCAGACTCGTTCAGTGCTCTGCCCTCGAACTCAACCCACGCGTGGGCTTCCAATCGACCTGCGCTCTTTCTTGTTCCAATGCGCACGCTCGACGCGATGCCCTGGCGGCCGAGCAGCCACCACAGCGCGAGTGATTTTTCGAGGCAGGTGGGCCGCACCAGCCCGTAGCGAGCCGCGGCACGAACCATGCGCGCCGTTCGCGACACGTTCGTGGCCGTTGTGTTTTCCGCGGGTTGAGAGTCACGGTCGGCAGCACGAAGAAAACGCTCAAGCATCGCCTGCGCTCCGCGAAACCCGCGCACGCGAACGCTCACGGCAATCAGCGGCAACAGCACGACTCCGCGAAGAAACAGGCCTCGCGCCTCGCGGTCCAGTTTGCTAAATCGCTGAAGTAGTTTCCACATCGGAAGGAACAATCTCAAGCAGGCCATTCTCGACCAGCCGGCTCAGCAACTCGGTAAGATCGGATCGCAACAGTTCTGGAGCAACGTCGTATTCGTCTAGAAGCTGATGGAATGCGGTGCTGATCTCCGGAGCAGCGGTCAGGAGTTGCCACATGCGCGTGCCGGTTGGATCCAGACCGATATACCGCTCCGTTTCGAGGTTCAGAAAAACCGCTTCATTGTCGAGAATCCGCACCATCACATGCGCGGGCACAGACACGCGATCTGTAAGCACCACGGTCATTGGATCTCCCCCAACGGCGTTCAATGGAACTGGGCTGTGAGCTTAGCGGGCATCCTAACGATAACACTGCGCCTCGAAATTCTAAAGAGGACCCCAAACTCTAAGACAATTCGATGCGACCAGTCCTCGGAGCGAGCAAATCTCTCCGGTGGCCACATTTGTCTTCGCCCAGCAGACACGCTATAAATTCTTGCGTGCCCGACCCCGCGATCGCCATCGAGTCTCTTGAAAAATCGTTCCCGCCCACACGCAGCGGCTGGCGCACTTTCCTGCAGCCGTTTGAAGAACCGACCGCGGTGGCCTTATCCGGCCTTTCTTTCGAGGTGCGCGAGGGCGAGGCGCTCGCGCTGCTCGGCGCAAACGGCGCCGGCAAGTCCACGCTCCTGCGGATATTGGCGACGCTGTTGTTTCCAACGCGCGGCGCCGCCCGCGTAGCCGGGTATGATGCTGTCCGCCAGCCAAGAGAGGTTCGGCGCAGGCTCGGATATCACGCCGGAACCGATCACGGTTTTTACGCCCGGCTGACCGCCCGCGAAAATCTACAGTTTTTCGGCCGGCTCAACCATCTTTCAAGCGCAACCGCGAAGCAGCGCATTGCGCGCCTCGCCGAACAATTTCGTCTTGGCGAGGCGCTCGACCGGCAGGTGCGCACCCTATCTTCGGGCACGGTCCAGCGCCTGAGTCTGGCACGCGCGCTGATGCATCAGCCCAGCGTTCTCTTGCTCGACGAACCCACAAGAAGCCTGGACGCCATTGCGGCAATGGAGTTCCGCCGCTTCCTGAAAAAGGAGATCGTGCAAGGCGCGGGGACTTCTCTGCTCTTCGCTTCTCACACCCTGCCGGAGGTCGAGTTGCTGGCAGATCGGGTCGCGGTCATCGACCGCGGACGCCTGCTGGGCTGCGACACGCCTGCCGCCTTGAAGCTACGCACCAACTCCTCAACCCTGGAAGAAGTCTTTCTCCGCCTAACCGGGCGCAGCACCGCGCACGTCGACGAAGGCCCGCACGAATGATCCGCGTCGCTCGCGATCTTTGGCTTTTCTTTTGGCGCGACCTGACCATCGCGCGCACGTATCGCGCCCCCTTCATTCTGGAAGCGATCGAAGCGCTGTTCGGTGCCGCGATGTTTTACTACATGTCGCGATTCGTCGACAGCCCGCAACTCCGGAATTCCCTGCCACATGGCACGAGCTATTTCGCCTTCGCGCTGGTGGGCTGGATATTCTTCGAGTACCTCCATACCGCAATCGATACGTTCGACCAGAGCATTCAGGAAGCGCGCAACTCCGGCACCCTGGAACAATTGCTGATCACGCAAACTTCGTTGCCGGTAATGCTCGCGGGCTCGGCGCTGTATCCGTTCTCGGCAGCGCTGCTGCGTGTTGGCGTGTATGTAGCCTGGGGAACGGCGCTATTCGATTTTCCGTTGCGCAATGCAAACTGGATTGCGGTCGCAGTGGTTCTGCTGGCGACGCTGCTGGCCTTTTCCGGCCTGGGCATTCTTTCCGCCAGCTACGTGCTGCTGTTCAAACGCGGAAATCCTGCGAAGTGGCTGTTGCTTTCGTTCTCCAACGTGGCGGGCGGCATGCTCTTTCCGACGAGTATCCTGCCGGATTGGCTACAGTTCGCGGCGCGGCTCAATCCCGTGACGTACGCGTTGGACGGGATGAGAGCGGCACTGCTCTCTGGCGCGAGCCTTTCCGCTGTGTGGCGGTACGTGGCCGTTTTGTTTCTCATGGCCGCGATCCTGCTTCCCATGTCGATCGTGGTTTTTTCCTGGACGCTGCGACGCACCAAGACGACCGGCACGCTAACTCACAGCTGAGAATTGAAGGGCCGTGCAGCTCGCGGTATTCGAGGAAGGTCCGTTCCTAGTCGAGAAGCACAAAAAAAGGCCGGCTCTTTCGCAGAGCCGGCCCGAAAAAAACAATGTAACCGTCGTCAGGACTTCTTCTTTTTCAGTTTGGTGTCGATACCCGGAGCGATTTGCGCCAAGGCCTCGAGCCCCTGCTTGGCCTGTTGCCCGTACGGGCCATTGGGATCGAGATCGACGGCTTTCTGGTAAGCCTCGACCGTGCCCGGCTGGACGACGACCTCCATCTTGTCGCCAACCTTCTTGTATTCCATCGCGCCGACCAGCGAGGCACCCAGCAAATACCACGCCTGTGCGCTCTTCGGATCGAGTTCGGTCGCTTTCTTCAGCGGCTCAACGGCTTCTTTCATCTTTCCGGCGTTGTACATGGTGATTCCGGCATTGCGATACGCTTGCGCGGCGTTCGCGGGATCCAACTCCGCGCTCTTCTGATACGCCGCCATCGCCTCATCGATCTTGCCGGCGCGTCCCAGAACGCCGCCCATGTTGTTGTAGTAGGCGGGCACCGGCTTCAGCGCGACCGCTTGTTTATAGGCGTTCACCGCATCGTCCGTGCGCCCCGCAGTGTCATAGGCGTCGCCCAGCCGCGCCCAGATCAGGTTGAGGTTTGGGTCTTTTTCTGGCGCCGCATTCTTCGCAGCTTCCAATTCGGTTACCGCTTTCCCGGAAAGGTCGGTCACCTGAGCCTTGAGGGTATCGCGCTGGTCGGCGGGGGCCTTCGCCATGTCTGTCTTGGCCTGGTTCACCTGCGCCAGCAAGGCGATGCCGGCGTCGAAGTGTTGCTTCATGCCCTGGAATTTTTGCTTCTCTTCCTCTTGCTTCTTCTGCTGCTCCACCGCGGCCGCGCCTTGCTTCGACATGATGTCCTTAAAGTTGGCACTGACCTTCGGCGTTTCCTGACCGCTTTGTACGCGAACTTGCGCGAATTCGTAGGGTTTGTTGGGGGCGGGAAGTTCGATCGTGACGGTGTACGTGCCCGCGCGCAGATTACGGAAGGCGTAGTTTCCGTCCTTGTCGGTCTTGGTGGTGAGCTTGGCGCCCTGATCGCTTACCGCATCGACCGTCATGTCCGCCCACGGCTTCCCGGCCACGTCGACAACGTTGCCGCTCAGTGCGCCATCCATTTGCGCGGCGGCTCGTGGTGCAATCGCGCACAGCAGCGTCACGGCGAGCAGCACGGCATATAACCAGGATTTATTTCCGCTCGAACGTAGAGCGTTCACCTGAAAGTGCCCCTGCGAAGCAGTAAATTCACAGCTTGACCGCGAAGCGCGCAACTTTGATAGCTTCATGCTCGAATCTCCTTTTTGTCACGGGAAGGCTCCTACCCGAAGTCCCCCCGGGCGGCATGCGCCCTATTATCTCCAATTTGCGGCGGATTCCAAGCGCAACGCCACTCAGTGCGCCGCCACCGTCCGTCGGTACGGTACCGGATCCGCAACTCCAGCTTCGGCAAACGCCTTCAGCCTCAGCAAGCAGCTGTCACAAACGCCGCACGCCGCGTCCTCGCTTTGATAGCACGACCAGGTGAGATGCAGCGGCGCACCCAGCTGGACGCCGCGCCGGATAATTTCGCTCTTCTTCAGCGTGATCACCGGAGTGACGATTTCGATCCGCGTCTCCGGACGCGTTCCTTCCCGGATTACGTTTTGAAACGCGCGGTAGTACTCGGGCCTGCAGTCGGGATAGCCGGAGCTGTCCTCCGCAACCGCGCCAATGTAAATCGCGCCCGCGCCGATGGCCTCAGCCCAGCTCACCGCCACGGAAAGAAAATGGGCGTTGCGGAACGGCACGTACGTAACGGGAATGGTGCTGCCATGCGAAGGGCTCGTATCGAGCTGGTTTTCGGGAACGGCGATGCTTTTGTCCGTTAACGCCGATCCCCCGATCGCGCGAAAGTGATCGAGTTGGACGATCAGCCGCTGCTGGATGCCGCAAAAGTCGGCGATTTCCGTGAAGGCGCGTCGTTCGCGATCCTGCGTGAGCTGACCGTATCCGGCGTGCAGCAACGCGACGTTGGCGGCGCCATGTCGTTCGCGCGCTATAGCCGCGCTGACGCAGGAATCCATGCCGCCACTAAGAAGCACCACCGCTTTGCGCAAATCGTCCATCGTTTTCCGACTGTGGGCCGATCTTTCGATCGGCCAATCCATCAGTGAGCCTTCGCCTGCGGCAGCGCCAAAAACGTCTTCCTTACACGCCTTTGGTAGCCGGGTCCCAGACAAATTTGTGTATTTGCAGGCCCAGACGCACCGGCAGCCTATCCTCGAGAATCCATTCGACCAGTTGCCGAGGCTGCAATCCTTGCCATTTTCCTTCGGGATCGTCGAAGACCGGGGAAAACAGAACCTCATGCACGCGGTCGTGCAGGTGGTTCTTGGCGGTAAATTCGCGCGCGAATTCATAATCGCGCCGCGTGGAAATGACAAATTTCACCTCATCGTCCCGACCCAGCGCTTCCAGGTTACGCACCTCAAATGTGTCGGCTTCGCCGGAATCCGGGCACTTCACATCGACGATCTTGATCACATGTTCCGGAAGACGGCCGATGAACCGTTCGCCACTGGTTTCGATCATCACGGTGTAGCCGTCGGCCAGAAGCACCTCCGCGAGACGATAGATCTCCTCCTGCAACAAGGGCTCGCCTCCGGTCAGCTCGACCAGCGGCACGGCCGCAGTCGAGGCATGCTGTGCGTCTCCGCGGCCGGACAATTCATCCACGCGCTCGCAAACCTCGTCGACGGTCATCTTCTTCCCGCCGTGAAACGCGTAGGCGGTATCGCACCAGGTGCAGCGAAGGTTGCAGCCGGTGAGCCGCACGAAGATGCACGGAAGACCGGCGCGGGTCCCTTCTCCCTGGATCGATTTGAAAATTTCGGTGATGAACATTGGCCTGTGCTCTTGATTCCTATTGCCGACCGGACCTGGCGCGCGCGGTTTTTCGCGCCAGCCACCAGATCGCCACGAAAAATACGGTCATCGCGATAACCAATCGCGCGTATCCCGGCGCCAGGCCCACGGACCGAAAAACCAGGATGTAGCCCAGCGCTACGAGCAGGACCGGCACCATAACGATGTAAATCGCTCGATTCATTTTTCCCTTTTGTAAATACTAGAAGTTGCGCGTTTCTCTACGATGCTCCAGGCCGGTATTGGGCGCTGGCCGTATCCGTTTCCCAAACGATGGTATCGGTAACCCGCGCCCCAACGGGCAAACCCGTCAGCCGCCGCGTCACCTCATCGTAAAAATACTTCGCCAGATTTTCCGCCGACGGATTCACGGTGCGGAACGGCTCAAGATCGTTTATGAACTGGTGGTCCAATCCCCCGATAATTTCGCGCAGCACATGCTTGACCTCGGTAAAATCACAGAGCAACCCGATCGAATCGAGTTGAGGCCCCTCGACCGTTACGCGCACCCGGTAGTTATGCCCGTGCACGTTTTCGCACTTCCCGCGGTAACCGCGCAGCGCATGCCCCGCCGAAAACGTCTCTTCCACACTGACTTGAAACATTCCTGTCGATGACCCCTGATTTCCTACTGCGCCCTTCGCGTCCCTGTCGCCCTCTTTTACCCTGAGCCTCGAAGGGTCAGAGGGCGGGGTTTAGACGAAACCCAGGCGCAAAATGCTCACCAGGAAGCCGCAGCCGCCGCGTTAAACCTTGCTCTGTTTCTTCTCTAGAAACCGCGCCACATCGCGCAAATCGCGCGTCGTCGCATACTGCGGCAACGACTCTAAGAAAATTTTACCATAGGGCATCCGTTCAATACGGCTGTCCAGCAGCGCCAGCACCCCGCGATCGGTCTTTGAGCGAATCAGCCGCCCGAAACCCTGTTTCAACGCCAGTACCGCCGCCGGCACTTGAAACTCCGCGAACGCGTTGCGCCCCTCTTCCTGCAAAGCGCTGACCCGCGCCGCCACGATGGGATCGCTGGGCACCGCGAACGGCAAACGGTCCACAATCACGCAGGAAAGCTGGTCGCCGGGAACGTCCACGCCCTGCCAGAAGCTCGACGTCGCAAATAGCACCGCGCCCGGCGTGTTCTTGAATCGCTCCAGCAGCACCGATCGCGGCGCTGTCCCCTGCAGCAACAGGGGAAATCCTACGCGGTTTCTGACCCGCTCAAACAAGTCGTTCATTTGCGAATAGCTGGTGAACAAGCAGAACGCACGGCCCTCGGTAAGTTCCAGAAGCTTGACGATTTCGTCCGCCGCGGCCGGCGCAAAGCCTGGATTGCGCACGTCGGGTATAGTCCGCGGCGTGTACAACAGGGCCTGCTCGGCCCAATCGAATTCCGGCGGCAGAGCGCTCTCTTTGGTATGGTCAAGCCCGACGCGCTGGCGAATGTACTCGAACCGCCCACCGACCGTGAGGGTGGCCGAAGTAAGCACCACCGTGTCAAACTTTTCAAACAGGTGCTCGCGCAGAATCTGGCTGACGTCAATCGGTGTGGCCGCAAGGAACACGCCCTTGTTCCGGCGCTCGTACCAATAAACAAAATTACGCTCGTTCGATTCAAACAGGAATGCGAGTTCCTGGCGCAGTTCAAAGCTGCGCCGCGCGATACGCGTAAGCTCCTCGGGCTTTTGGGTCAGCGCCGCAAATTCGGTTTCCAGACCCTTCAGAGCGTTCGCGAGCGCCTCGTACGCCTCGCGGTGCTCCTCCAGAAACGCCTCGCGTTCCGCCCGTGAGAAAGGAAATCGCCCATCGCGCGCCGGGAAGCTGTCGAAAAACGTGCGGCTTTTCTCACGAATCCGCTGCGTCCGCCGCAACAGCGCCGCCGAGCCCAACTTCAGCAAACGCAGCGTCAGGTCGGCGTCCCGCGCTAGCTCCTCAAACCGGTAGTTCGAAATCTGGCGGCCGAAATAATCGCTGGCGACATCCTCCATCTCGTGCGCTTCGTCGAACACCACCGCGGAATATTCCGGCAGGATGCTGCCGAAGTCGTCTTGCTTGAGCGCCAAATCCGCGAAGAACAGGTGGTGATTCACGATGATCAGGTCTGCGTCTTTCGCGCGCTGGTGCATCGCGGTGACGAAGCACTGATTGAACTCCGGACATTTTTGACCCGAGCAGGTATCGCGCCGCGCATCCAGCCGCGTCCACAGATCGGAATCGTCGGGCAAAAACGTAAGCTCCGCGCGATCGCCGGTCTCGGTCAGCTTCGCCCACTCGCCGATTTGCCGGAACGCATCGATTTCTTCCAACCCTTTCAGCATGGGCTGGTCAGCCATCTGGTGCGCTTTAACGCGGCACAGAAAATTCGACCGTCCTTTCATCACCGCGACCTTCAACTCCGGCGCGAAATGTTTCTGCAGGAACGGAATATCCTTCTGATAGAGCTGCTCTTGCAACGATTTGGTGGCCGTCGAAATCACCACGCGTCGCCCGCTGCAAATCGCCGGCAACAGGTACGCCAGCGTCTTCCCTGTCCCGGTCCCGGCTTCGACGACTGCATGGTGCTTCGAAGTAAACGCATCGTGCACGATCTCCGCCATCTCGAGCTGCGCGGCGCGATGCTCGTACCCACCGATCATGCAGCGCTCCAGAAGCCCGCCCGGGCCAAACACCTCCTCCATAGAAGGCCCCGAAGGCTTATCGCGCAAGGCGACCCGCTCGTTCTCCGTTGCAGCGACTTCCGGCCTCGGCAAGTCCTCCTCAAACGGAACGTAGACCCGCTCCGCCGGGGCGCACTTCGCCAGAGTAGGGGTTTCTTCTCGCCGTCTTGATGTCGCCGCCGCTCGTTTGGGCAAAATTGTGTCCTGCGTACCGCATCGAAGGCGGGTGCGCTCCGCTAACGATAGCACACGCCCTCGGCGCCCCATGTCCCCGGACCTGTAGTCAGCTCGCCAGTAAAATTTTGAGCAATACGCCCAACGGTTGGCACCAGATTACGCATAACAAGGGAGTACAGTCAGAATACCGGACTCTGCGCGAGATTCACTCTTGGGATGTTGCGCCGTTTGAAGTCCGCGAAGTGGGGGATTTTCGATGAAACGTATTCTCTTCGCGCTCTGCCTTGTGTGCCTGGCGATGCTGGCTATTACGCCAATCCGGCACAAGCTCTCTCGCTCGAGAACTCCCGCACTGCCTGTCGCTCCAGCGGCCAACACGGCTGCCGAGCGTGGCGCGTTGCTTGCAGCCTACGGCAAATTGCCGCTAAATTTCGAGGCTAACCAGGGCCAGACCGACGCGCGTGTAAAATTCCTGGCGCATGGCAGCGGGTACACCGTTTTCCTGACCGGCAATGAGGCCACGCTATTGCTGAATGGGCAGCCCGGTGAGAGCCCGCTGGCCCCATCAGCAGGCCTGACTGCAGCAGCCAACTCCAACTCTTCGAAGCATCCCGCCGCTGCCGTCCGCCTCGCTTTGGCGGGCGCGAATCCTCACGCCAAGGCCGAAGCCCTGGACCTCCAACCCGGTGAAAGCAACTATCTGATCGGCAACGATCCCGCAAAGTGGCGCCGCAACGTCCCCAGCTTCGCCCGCGTGAAATACCAGGGCGTCTATCCCGGCGTGGACCTCGTCTACTACGGAAACCAGGGACAGCTCGAATCCGACTTCGTTCTCGCCCCAGGCGCTAGCCTGCGAGGTATCGGCATGCGAATCGAAGGCGCCGATAAACTCAAACTCGATTCTCACGGCGGCCTCATCCTCTCCACACCAGCGGGCGACCTCACGCTGCACCGCCCGCGCGCGTATCAACAGATTGCAGATTCGCGCCAGGAGATCGCCGCGAACTACGTTCACCGCGGCCCGCGCGTTGTCGGCATCGAAGTCGCTTCCTACGACACCAGCCAGCCTCTGGTAATCGACCCCATTCTCACTTATTCCACGTATCTGGGTGGTGCGACAAATCAGGTCTTGACCGGAATCGCCGTCGACACCAGCGGCTTCGCCTACGTCACCGGATACACAAGTTCGACGAACTTCCCGACCACGACAGGCGCTCTGCAGACAACCTTAAGCAATACCTCCAACAACGCGTTCATCACCAAACTCAAGCAAAACGGCACCGGCCTGGTTTACTCGACGTTTCTGGGAGGCAGCGGCAGCTCAGGCGATAAAGCGCACGCCATCGCGGTAGACACCGCAGGCGACGCCTACATCACCGGATTCACGTCTTCGAACGATTTCCCGATCAAATCGGCGTCCGCGTACCAGTCAACCAACAAAGGTGGCGGTGGTTTTTTCACCGAGCTTGATCCGACCGGCACGACCCTGATGTACTCGACGTATCTGTGCGGCAGCGGCTCCGATAGCCCCAACGCCATCGCGCTCGACACCAACGGCAACGCCTACATCACCGGTTCCACCACCTCAACGGACTTTCCGATTGTGGTGGCGACGGCCGTGCAAACTTTGAACAATACGACTTCCACGCAGGTCGGCACCGCCTTTCTCTCGCGCATTAACCCCACGCTGAGCGGCATTCCTTCGCTCGTCTACTCCACGTTTCTCGGCGGATCGAAACAGGATTCCGGACAGGGAGTCGCGGTCGATTCCGCCTTCAACGCCTACGTCGTCGGATACACCTCTTCGACGGACTTCCCTCAGCCGGCAACGCCGAACGGATTCCAGACGACCCTGAAAAACTCCAGCGGCAATATCTTCGTGGCCAGAATCGACACCACACAGCCTGCGTTGCTCGTCTATTCCACGTACCTTGGCGGAAGTGCCAGCGGACAAGGCAGCAGTCCAGGCGACGTAGGAACCGCCATCGCCGTTCCCGCCGCTGGCGGCACCGCGTACATCACCGGCTACACCTATTCCGCGAGCTTCCCGACTGTTGCAGCGATAAGCACAACCAGCAACACGCCATCTCAGAAAGCCATCATCGCCCAGATCAACACCGCCAAATCCGGTGCGGCTTCGGTGCCCTACTCCACTTATTTTGGCGGAACCGTTTTGAACGTGGGCTTCACCCAGCCGGGCGCCGACCTTGGCTTCGGCATCGCTCTCGATTCCTCAAATAATATGTACGTCGCGGGAACCACTAGCAGCGCCGATTTTCCAGTGACGACGGGAGCGCCGCAACCCACCAAAATCGGCATCCAGAACGCTTTCCTTTCAGAACTGAACCCTACCGGCAGCACCGTGCTCTTTTCCACCTATCTTGGGGGAAGCAACGATGCCGCCTCCTCGGTGGCTGTGGACACCGTGTCGCCCCCGAATGCCTACATCGTAGGCGTTACCTCCGGCAACTTTCCCACCACGGTGGGCGCTTTCCAGATCACCGACTCCGTTACCGGCAACAGTAGCAATGACGGCTTTGTGGCCAAACTTTCGCCGGGCGCGATTACCGGTGTCGTCGTCTCTCCGGCCTTCGTCTCGTTCGGCAATCAGATCGAGCACTCACCAAGCTCTGCGCAGACCGTCACCTTGTACAACAACACGTCGTCCGCGCTGACCGGCATCGCGATTTCGTTCACCGGCCCCAACGCCGCCGATTTCACCGAAGGAACGACCACCTGCACCACAACCTTGGCGGCCAATTCGAACTGCACCATCCAAATAATCTTCACGCCCTCTACGACGACCACAGAAACCGCTGCGCTCAACATCACCGACAGTGACCCCAGCAGCCCTCAGACGGTCTCGCTTACAGGCACCGGCACCACACCGCCCACCGGCATATTCCTTGCCCCGGCGACCGTCGCCTTTGGCAACCAGGCCATTAACACCACTAGCCCGGCGAAAATCGTAACCCTTAGCAACAACACCACCTCCACTCTGAGCGCCATTGCAGTTTCGATCGGTGGTACGTCGGCATCGTTATTCGCGGAAACCACCACCTGCGGAACCACTCTGGCTGCGGGCGCAAACTGCACTATCAGCGTCACCTTCACTCCTACGGCGGCCGGCACAGCCACCGCAACCCTAAGCGTGGCCGACAGCGACCCCAGCAGCCCGCAAACCGCCGCGCTCACTGGTACCGGCACAACCGGAGGTCCCGATTTCAGTATTGCCGTATCGCCGTCGTCGGCCAGCGTGGCCGCCGGGAGCACCGTCAGCTTCACGGTGACGGTTACCGCCCTAAACGGCTTTACAACTCCGGTCGCGTTGGCCTGCACAGGCGCCCCGGCGGACTCCACCTGCACTCTATCGCCTACCAGCGTGACACCCACCGCGAGCGGCGCCACTTCCACAGGCTCCATCGTAACCGTCGCGCGCACCATGGCCACCATGGCCGCGCCCCGAACAGATTCCTTCCGCACGGGGCCGCCCTTGGCGATCCCTGTCTGGCTTGTCGCGTTCATCCTGGTCGCGCTGGCCGCTTGGGTGGCACGCCGTCAGCCCGCTGCCAGGAAGCTCGCTTGGACCTTCGCCGTGCTCTTGGCTCTCTCCCAGATGAGTTGCAGTGGCCTCCCGCAAACGGGCACCCCCGCGGGAATCTACACCCTGACGATTACAGGGACCGCCGGGTCCTCAACGCATCAATCGACCGTTTCGCTCACGGTCAGCTGATCCTGAGCGGGTCGCCTCAGCAAAATACAAACGGGCCGGCCCGAAGATTAGGACCGGCCCGATTCATTTTCGCCAAAAATGCTAAATCACCAATCAACCAAACCAAATGTTGGGGCGTGTTTTAGCGCGTCCCCGCGAGCGCCCGGCGAGCCGTCCCCGCCATCCCTACCAAGATTCAACCGACGTTACCAAGCCCGCGTCAGGCGGGCACTACCCCACCAACCGTCGTATTCGAAGGCAGCGGCGTAGGCACTATCGGCGCCCCTGGCAGGCCTGCCGAAATGGCGGGTTGGAATCGCCGATACAGCGCCAGCGAAATCGCGCCCGTGCCCCACAACATCACGCCAAACTTTACCCAGCCTCCGATATGGGGCACCGTCGTGCACAAGCGCACGAGGATCACGCCCACAACCATCCGGCCAATCAATGGCCACGCCTCCCGGGTTCGCCCCAACAGCCATTGCCCCACTAGCGCGCCCACAATGATCTGTGCGTAGTACAGTGTTGCGTACCACACAAAGAACGCTGAAATTCCGACGAACAATCCCACCACCGTCGCGCAGGCAATCAACGCCGCAATGGGCACGCCGAAAAAGACCAGCACGCCAAGCCCGAACGACGCCCCGTAATGCTCGACGTTGCCCACGGATTCCGCGGAAAATGCCGGCATCAACTGGAACAGCACCAATCCAAAGAGCACGAACGCCGCCGCCCAAATCACTTGCCAGATGTAATAGCCGCCTTCTTCATACTTCGGCTTGTGCTCCCACTTTGTGTATTGCACCGGAGAAGCCAGCTTCGCATCCGAGGCCACCTCTGGCGGATTCTCGCCGTTGAAGCGAATTGGCCCACCGACCTTGGCCGGTCCATTGATCCGCAGATTACCGCCCTTGGCGTCGATCCTGCCATCCACGGTGCCCGAAATCGTCCCCTGCCCGACAAATGTAAGAATGTTGCGACCCACTTGACCATCGAGATTCAGGCTCTGCGTAAACGTCGTCAGGCTGCCACCAATTTTCCCGGTCGGGTCCACATTCACAAGCTCGTTGAACGCCAGCACGTTGCGCGTAACGGTGCCCGTAACGGTGACATTGTTGGCGAAAGATCGAATATTCCCGTCCACCACGCCGGTGATGCGCAACGACTGCGCGAAAGCGATTACGTCACCCGTTACGTGTCCTCCCACGCTGGCGTCCTGGGTGAACAGAAAGACATCGCCATCCACGGTCCCATCAATGCGCGCGCGATGGCAGAACAAGAACAGATCGCCTTTGACCGTTTCACCCGATCGGATTTCGACAGCGTCGGCCTTGCGCACGTCCTGCGCCGAGGCCGACGGAGGCACCACCAGCGCTCCTAGCGCGCAGAACCCCGTCAGCACCAATGCCAGTGCCGAGCCCCGCCGCAGCAACCGCCTGCGGAAGAATGCCAAACCGAAGCCACCCACGGTAAGCATCGCCACCACCTCCAGCAGAGTGATCACGGATTGCCATCCTTTCCAGAACACGCCTTGAAAAATCAGTAGATTCAGCAAGCTCGTGCTCCCAAAGCCCGCCTTCGCCAGTTGGTCCTGCCAAGGCTCGATATACCCGGTATACAGCGCGTACACGCCCGTCGCCGCCAGCCCGAACAAAACGCCCCAGATCCATTGCATCGACCGGCGCGCACGCTCCTGGAATTGCGCCAGCCGCAACGGCAGCGCCTCGTCTTCCTCGAGCATGGCCCGCGTCAGCAGCCGTGATTCCCGCTCCATCGCCCGCAGCAGCGTCCGGCACGCGTTGCACTCCTGCGTGTGCGCCGACACTTCCTGCGCCCGCGCGCGGTCCAGTTGCCGCTCGATATAGAGCAGGCAAGCCATTTCGTCAAGATGTGGTGTCGCCTGGTCGCCCAACGGTGGGCCACCCAGCGGATTGTCGTTGTCGTTCACGAAGCTCCTCCCGCCGCCAGCGCTCCCGTTTCGCCCAGCGCCTGCCGCAGTTCATGCCGCGCGCGCAGCAGCACCACGCCCACAAAGGCGCGCCGCACTCCCAGCGCATCGGCAATTTCGTCGTAACTCATGTCCGAGTAGTAGCGCATCACCAGCGCCATGCGCGCCCGCGCCCCCAACTTGCCCAGCGCGCGCCGCACCTCATCACTGGTGCTCTGTTCGATCATTCGATCAAGTTGGTTGGGGTCTGGATGCTCCAAAGGCACATCCGCCACATCATCGGTCTCTTTGTCTTGCCGGATTTTGCGCCGCCGCAGCAGGTCCCAGCAATGGTTGGCGGCCACTTTGTAGAGCCAGGCGCTAAAGGATCGGGTTTCGTCGTATTGGATCAGCTTGTCTCGCAACTTCATGAAGATTTCCATGGTGGCGTCTTCCGCGTCTTCCCGGGTAGGCAACGCCCTCCGGCAAAACCGGAATATAGCGGGCGCGAACTCCCGGTAAAGCTCGCCCCAGGCGTCGGCATCCCCTGCCCGCGCCCGTGCAACAGCCTCCGTCGGTTCCGTCTTGCCCGGCGCGCTCATCCGATCTGGTCTCGGCGCATCCATAGACTAGTACGCAGCGGAGCAGGAAAAACTTACACAAGCCAAAGCCGCGCCAAAGGCCCCGTTCCAAAGACTCAATGTATAGTGTCCGGGTGGCCCAGGCCAGTCAGCGGGGGCGCCGTAGCCCCAATTTCGCCAGGTAAGCCGGATCGAGCCCCCACGCGACCCGGCCGCAGCACTGTACCAGAATAATCCCCGAAAACAGTAGACCGCAGACCAGCCTCCATTCCGTCCCGTTTTTCCGAGTTCACCATCAAGCGATCGCGTACAATGGTGCCGCCTTTTTACGTCAAAACGAGGTCCCCTTAGCAGGAGGCAATGTTCATGGCTCCAAGACGCATCCTGGCTCTCGCCGCGGCATTCGTGCTCGCGGCGGGTGCAGCTCTGTCCAACGCGACGGACAAGAAGTCCGCCAAAACAGAGGAGCAACATGCTGGCTGGGACGACTACCAAATGCAGCAGCCCGCCACCGAGTCGCTCGACCTGAACGCGTACAATGCCATTCGCGAAGAGGGCCTGCAGCACTCCCACGTGATGGACTACGCCGGAGGCCTCGCCGACGGAATCGGACCGCGCCTGACGGGTTCGCCCAACATGGCGAAGGCTAATGCCTGGACACGCGACCAGCTCACCAAGATGGGTTGCGTCAACGCGCACCTGGAAGACTGGGGCGAGTTCGGGATGGGCTGGCAGCAGCTCAACACCTGGGTTCGAATGACCGAACCCGATACCGCCATCTTCCTGGCCCAAGCCACCCCGTGGTCGCCTTCCACCAACGGCCCGATCACTGCGCAGGCTATCGCCGCGGTGATCACCGACGAGAGCGACATCGCCAAGTACAAGGGCAAACTTTCCGGCAAGATTGTCTTGCTCGGCCCCATGCGCGATGTGCCAGTACCCGACAAGCCTTTCTTTGAGCGATACACCGACAAAGACCTTCAGGATCTGGAGTCCCTACCCCTGGAGGGCGGCGACGCGGATATGCAGGCGCGCATCGAACGCTATCTCAAGCGAACCAAGCTTACGAGCAAGCTCCTTCCGTTCCTCACCGAGGAAAAGGTCGCTGGCGTTATCGTTCCCAGCCGCGACGCCAAGAATGGCGGTGGCACCGGCATCATCTTCGACGACAACGGAGCGGCGCTCGGCCGCACTCCGTATCACCGGGACACCGCTGTCCCATTTCCCGTAGTGGTCACCCAGATTGAGAGCTACGGCCGCGTCTTTCGGCTGCTCGAAAACCACGTTCCGGTCTCGATCGAAATGAACGTCGAAACCAAGTTCACCGGCGACCACCAGCACGGCTTCGACACCATCGCCGAAATTCCCGGAACCGATCCCAAGCTTAAGGATGAAGTAGTCATGGTCGGCGGCCACCTGGATAGCTGGATCGCGGGCACCGGCGCCACCGATAACGGCGCAGGCTCGATCGTGGCCATGGAAGTGATGCGCATCCTGAACGCGCTCAAGGTCAAGCCGCGGCGAACCATCCGCGTCGCTCTATGGTCCGGCGAGGAAGAAGGACTCTTCGGCAGCAAGGGTTACGCGAACCAACATTTCGGCAGCTTCCCGCTCTCCACTGCCCCCGATCAGGTGGCGATGCCGGAATTCATGAGGAAGGCGGCCGGGCCGCTAGCTCTCAAACCCGAGCAGAAACTCATTTCCGCCTATTTCAACGTGGACAACGGAACGGGCCGGGCTCGCGGCATTTACACCCAGGGCAATGCCGCAGTGGACCACATCTTCGAGCAATGGATCGCCCCGCTCCGCGACCTCGGCGTGACCACCATAACCAACCGCAACACCGGCGGAACAGACCACCTTTCGTTTGACGCTGTTGGCATCCCCGGCTTCCAGTTCATCCAGGATCCGATGGACTACGAAACACGCACCCATCATTCCAATATGGATACCTATGAGCGCTTGCAGCCCGCGGACTTGAAGCAGCTCGCTGTTGTCGAAGCCATTTTCGTCTACAACGCCGCAATGCGCGATCAGATGATTCCGCGGAAGCCTTTGCCGCATCCCGAACTTCGCGACCAGCAGAACAAGCCGCTCCCCGACCTCTATCCAACTGCGGTCCTTCCGGACGCTGGTAAGACCTAGATACAAAATAGATGATCATTTAAGTGCTCGTTGTGCGGGTGGTCTCTTCCCGGTTGGCTGAGCGCCGCCGCACAGCTTCACTTCGTTTTGGAATTTTCTGTCTTCACGATGAACGCCGCCACGTTGTCGTGCAGGGCCTTCAACGCCGCCTCGTGGGCGTAGACCATGTGGCCGGACTCGTAAAATTTGAACTCAATGTTGCCCTGCAGTTTCGCCGGAATCGGCAAATGCTGCATTTCGTAGATGCCTTCATAAAACGGCGTGGCCAGATCAAAATACCCGGCGTTCAGCAGGACCTTCAGGTCGGGATTATATTTCATGGCGATCGCCAGATCGGGCATCACGTTCGCCGCCATCGGCAACGCTAGCGGAGCGCCGGGCGCCTGGTGCAGAAAATTCCATGATCGCCAGGTGTCGATCTCCGGTTTGTACTCTTTGCCCTCACCATACTTCAGTTCCTTGCGCACGTAATCGTTGAACGCCGAAACGTACGCCGAGCTGATGGCCGCCGACTGTGGATCGTATTCTGCTTCCTTGCTCAGCGGATCGAATGTTGGCCCGGAAAAGCGCGTGTCGAGCCGCCCGGTCGTCGTGTCGTTTTCGTCCTGCAGCATTTTCTCGAACTGTCCGCCATTGATTCGCAAGTCAGACTTCTCGATGTACTCCGTCGGCAATCCCGTGTACCCGTGAAGCTTCGCGGCAATCGCGTGCCGCTGCTCGGCCGGCAGCGCCGAGCCTTCCGCCAGCGCCTGTGCGTATTCGTTCATCGCAAAGTGCTCGACCTCGGCCAGCAGCGCGGGCAAGTCCGCATGCGCCTCGGGTAGTTTATGGTGATACCACGCCGAAGCTGCATAGGTAGGCAGCACCAGTTGGTACGGCATGTCCATGCCGGGATTAAACTGCGGCCCGTCGGCGCTGAAATCGAAGTTCAATATTTGCGACAGCAGAATCACGCCGTTGAAGTCCACGTCGCGCTCGGTCTCCAGCACGTTGGAGAGCACCGCCGATCGCGTCGTGCCGTAGCTTTCGCCAAACACATACTTCGGCGAATTCCAGCGCCCATACTTCGCCAGAAATTGCACGATAAAATCGGCAAACGCCTGCGCGTCCGCGTCAACGCCGTAGAAGGCCTTTTCCCGGTCCTTGCCGCTGATCCGGCTGAACCCGGTCCCCGGCGCATCCACAAACACCAGATCGCTTACGTCCAGCAAACTGTAGTCGTTATTGACCACCGGATACGGCGCCGCCGGCGTGTGCGTCGAATCCGCGGTCACTACGCGGTGCGGACCGAATGCCCCCATGTGCAGCCACACGGAAGACGAACCTGGCCCGCCGTTGTAGAGGAACGTTACCGGCCTCTGCGTATCGGTTTGCGCCAGCAGCTTTTCATCGGCTTTCTTGTCCTCGGACTTCTTGTCGTCGTCTTTCTTGCTGGCCGACTTCTTGTCACCTTTCTTGACGTCGCTCTTGTTGTCATCGCTCCCGCCGTCGGCGCTCTTGAAGTACGCGACGTAAAACATGCTGGCTTCCGCGGGCTGGCTTTTGTCGTTAGGGTCCGCATTCTGCGGCACGTCGTCCCAGCCCTTCGGATGCACGACGAGGGTTCCCGCTACCGCGTCGTAATTGATCAGCTTCCCTCCGACGGTGACTGAGCCTTTGCTCCTCTGCTCTTCCGCCTTGAACTGTTCCGGCTTGGCCGCGTCGGGCTTGCTCGCGGGCTTGTCATCTTTGTCCTGCGCATCCATCGTCGTGAGCGGCAGCGCGAGCGCGGCCAACGTGAGGGCGACGATCCACAACAGGGGCTTTCGCATCAAACTGTTCTCCGATTGACGGCACGAGTCACGCCGTCTTCTTCTTTTCATTCCGAACGACGCAGAAGCTACACTGTGCCTCTGCCGAATGCAACTTCCCGCTGGCCTTCGTGCGACGAGTTTTTACTGGCAGGACCCGTCGTCGACGAATTGACTGGAAGTCGCCATGGAAGCCAGCGAACGCGCGCAGGTCCGAATCCTCTGGTCGAGAGGGTCGCTGACGAGTGAGTCGGGCGCGATGTAGTTCATGGTCTTGGTCATTTGCAGGTATTTGTCACTCAATGCGCTCATGTTGTTGAACTCGTTGGTGAGGAAAGGAAGAGCATTTTTGTCGGCAATGGTGTTTACCGCGACCGAAACGAGCCGGAGACTCTGCTGGGACTGAGCGCGGTCGGATGCGAGCCATTCTTCGGCGAGCGGATAGCCGTGCTCGATGGCGGTTCGCAACGCGGCGTGCCATTCCCGCACCTGGGCCATCGCTTCGATGCTCGCGGTGACAAACTCCTTCGAGAAGCCCGGGGGTTGTGCGGCGGCCGCGGGAGCAGCGGATACAGCACCCTCTGCGGCGGTGCCGGGCAAGCTCAGGACGATTTGATTTCCGTTGAAGCGGACCGAGCTATTGGTGAGCCGCGCGAGGCTCTCGACCTCGACGTAATTGTGGCCGCCAATCTGGATGACCTTGGCGGAGCCCGATTGCCCAGAGACGACCAGCGAGTCGCTCTGTTGCGCAGCCAGGGACAATGCCAGCACCGGCAGGATCAAAAGCGCGCCGAGTGGCCACCAGGACGGAACCGACGACCAAGCTGGAACCGACAACCAGGATCGGACGGATTGCATGCTCATGGAATAGCCTCCGCACAGGCCTGCCGATTGTACGACCTTCTCTCGAGCCGATGTACGACCTTCTTCCAGGCCTCGTAGCGGCGAGTTCAGCTCGCTGTCTTGCGACGTTGCCTCGTAGCGGCGAACTCGGCTCGCCATCTTGCTTTTTGGGGCCGATGGCGAGTCAGGCTCGCCGCTACATCTTCCTTCCATGACCCATCCGATACAATTCCTTCCATGACCTATCCGGTGCAAACCTCTGCACGTCCTCCAGGTTTGGCGTTGACGGCGGGCGAAATGTCTCCTAGATTGGGGCTGCGACGTTCCTGTCGAGTAAGGAGGTGATCCACTGAGGTACAAGCAGACTTAAGATGTAAACGAGATGGGCGCTTGTGAGTTGACCGAGCGCCTTTCTTGTTTTTCGGCCCTGCCTGCGGCGACGGAATTCTAGTTAACAATTTACCCCCTCCCCCCACCCTTTTTCGGATCTGCGGATTCTAAAGGACTTTAAGTCCTTTGTTTTTGGAAGTGCGGATTCTAAAGGAGTTACGCAGCCATTTCTTGGAAGTGCGGATTCTAAAGGAGTTAGTGGCGAATGGCGAGCAATGAGTGGCAAGAAGGAAGGCTGGACGGAAGGCGGTTGCTTGGGAAGGCTGCGACGGGCGGTCGTGGTGGACCGGGAAGTTTGGCGCCGGAAATTGGTTGCTACGTACACGGGACAGCATAGCACGTGAGTATCAATTGGCTAAGTATTATGCAGGGAACGGCAGAAATTAGGCAGTGAGCGGCAGATGGAAGGCTTTCAACGGCGACGGCACCGTTCTTAACAATCGAGGCCGAGCCACCGGGCACTAGGGCAGAGAAGTCGGTGCTTTCGATCCGGCTGACTCTAAACCCGCACCCTTGAAATGCGCAAGGGTGCGGCACCCGGCCCAGGGAATAGGATATCCCACCTTGTCGAAACGTCCAGAAGGATAGGTGTCCCCTCAATGTAGGATTAAGGTTTTGTCATCTTTATTATGAGAGCTGACCGATGGCACAAGAGCAGCGCGATCGACTTCTGCTCGGCCTTGTCCGCAGGCCAGCCGGAAACATTGACATGCCTTGGATGCGGCTTTGGATCGGGCTCTATTGCCAGTTTAGCCTCTGAGACTGCACCTACGTCAAAGTCGGCACGCGCCAGTGGTGGCTTACTTCTCGTTGAGCCGACCAAATCACCGAGTGACCAAATTTCTCGCTCGGAAAGTTGGTCTCTCCACATCGCTGAAATTTTCAGATCGGAAGGCTTGGGAAGAAATGCGCCTGGCTTCGGCGCGGCGGGATCCTTTTTCCTGTAGTGCCCTTCTTGAAAGATAAATCGGGCTAAGAGTGAATATTGAGTGCTGCTGGCGGACTCAGTCTCAGCGGATGGTCTTCTCAATGCCCCGCGCAATTTGTTGAGGGCAATCTTCAGCCAATTGCTCAATTCCATGAATCCTGCTTCTTTCCCCGAACCAACCGGCATATGCAAGACGATTGTGTTTGTTGACGCTTACAGAAAACATCTCGCCAGAGGGCCCGGCCCAGTCAAAAGAGATTTCTCCATCAGGGTCCGCGGATACTTCAGGCAATGGTCCAATCCGTGGCAAAGAGTACGCAAATTGCGTCGCAGCACGAACGGTATCTAGGTCAACAGGAGAAGTTCCATCGGAAACGACGCGCAGATTTTCGATTTCAGGAACGAGAAGTTCCAGTCTGGGTTCTAGGTAATGATCTAAAGACTTTTCAACTAACAATTGAATTTGACGAGCAATGTCGCTGGCACCGGACGCAGCCCAACCGCGCAACCTCAATGCAGTGTCTACGGGAGGGCAATAGACGGTCATTTATATGACTCTATCACTTTCTCGGTTAGGGAGGAGAAGAAGACCCTGTCTGCAATGTTCCTCAGTCTATCTAGCTTTAACCAGATATCAGGCGAAGCACCATCCACAGAGCACTCAGTAAAAATGTCTATGTCTAAGACAATGGGAGCCGGCAATTCCAGCGCCTGCGTGATAATGGCAGTCGCGGAGTCCTCTTCAAAGGGAACAAGTACTCTCTGCAGGAAGCTAGTAACGATTGGAGGAACTGACTTCGGGACTCTCGGACCTGTCGTCAGATATTCATCATAATCCGCTCCCAAGGGAATGTTGATCGCATTAATGTATCTAACGGCCAGTCTGCTGACATTGACGGGACCGGAGGCCGCAAGAAAATCTCGCCACGCGCCGCGGGCGGCTTCACGAAGCACCTCCCATCCCGGATAATTCTTAAGAATGCTGTATGTGAGACCATTCCTCCGTAGTTGGATCACTTCGGAGCTATCTTCCCTCTCGTAACGCTGGCCGAACGGGCCTTCGGCGAGAACCTCTGCCCGAAAGGGTTTATCGTTGTCGATTTTGAATTGGAATTGACCATGTTTCATTTCCTTGGCGACTGGGAAACCTGCTGGGGCATGGAAGCTTGGCAGAATGGTAGCGGAAAGGTCTTCACGCAATCGAATATCTACCAGGACCTCACGTAGAGGAGAGTGCGCAAGTTTCGGGAAGGCAGTCTCAGGCAAATTCATCACGGTCTCGGAACGTCAAGTCTAGACTAGCAAATTGTATCAGCGGAATAGTGCACCATTCTTGCAGTCGCGTCCGCTAGTGACAACAATACTCTCGTAAGAGCGGAACAAACAAAGCAGATTCCTCGCTCCGCTCGGAATGACACGTGAGGGAGCCGTACCTCTGACGTTTCCCAGCACCAAAACGTGCTAACGTCGTCGCAGCACACAAACATGGAAAAACTGCCTAGCCTTGTGATTGTTGGACGGCCCAATGTGGGCAAGTCCACCCTGTTCAACCGGCTTACCGGGACGCGGCGGTCGATTGTGACCAATGAGCCGGGGATTACGCGGGACCGCATCTATGGGAAGGCGGAATGGCTGGGGCGCAACCTGGAGATTGTCGATACCGGGGGGATCGTGCCGGACGACAAGGCGCTGATCCCGCAGGAGATTTTGCGGCAGGCGCACATAGCGATCAGCAAGGCGGCGCTGCTGGTGCTGGTGGTGGACAGCCAGGCGGGGCTTACTCCCCTGGATGAGGAATTGGCGCGGCTGCTGCGGGCGACCGGGAAGCCGTTTGTGGTGGCGGCGAACAAGGTGGATGCGATGTCGCAGGAGGGGAATGCGGCGGCGTTTCACCGGTTGGGCGTGCCGGTGTTTCCGATTGCGGCGGAGCATGGGACCGGCGTGGATGATTTGCTGGATGCGGCGCTGGCCGAAACGCACGACGACGCGGAAAACGCGACGGAGGAAAAAGCGCCTGATGCCGTCGAGGTGGCGATCATTGGCCGGCCCAATGTGGGCAAGTCTACCTTGCTGAATCGGATGGTGGGGGAGGATCGGTCGATCGTTTCGCCCGTGCCTGGGACGACCATGGATACGGTGGATACCGAAGTGGAGCACGGCGGGCATCTGTACCGCTTTGTGGATACGGCGGGGATTCGGCGGAAGGGCAAGACGAACCTGGTGGCGGAAAAACTCAGCGTGGTGATGGCGCGGCGCGGGCTGGAACGGTGCGACGTGGCACTGCTGATCGTGGATGGCGAGCAAGGGGTTACCCAGGGCGACGCGCAGATCGCCAGCTACGCCGAAGAGTCGGGGCGCAGCGTGATCATCGTGATGAACAAGTGGGACCTGGCTACTGCGGCGGCGCGGAAGGCTTCGGAGCGCGATGCGGCGACGACCAAGGGCAAGGCCAAGCTTGCGGCGCGGGCTTCCGAGAGGCCGCGGGCCGGGGCGCGAGCCAATGCGCGGATCAGCGCGCGAACCGTGGCGCAGTCACGGGCGCAGTCGAAGACGCAGGCGCGGGGGCAAGCCAATCGCGGGTTCAGCATCGGGGTCGGCGCCGGATCGGGCGGGGGATCCGGTGGGGGAACTTCCGGGGGAGTTCACGGCGGCGCCTCGGGCGGGCACGCCTTCGGCGAACTGGACAAGAGCCGGTTGCTTTACGATTACGAACGAATGGTGCGCGACAAGCTGAAATTCTTGAGCTACGCGCCGATCGTGTTTCTTTCGGCGAAGACCGGGGACCGCGCGGACAGGCTGTTTCCGCTGATCGATCAGGTCGCGGCGGCACGCAAGAAGCGCATCTCCACGCCGGAATTGAATCGCTGGCTGAAGGAAGAGGTCGACCTGCAGCGCGGGACCACGCCCAAGGCGCGGCCGGTGCGGATTTACTACATGACGCAGGCAAAAACCGCGCCGCCGACGTTTTTGATTTTTACCAACCAGAAGACGCCGCTGCACTTTAGCTACGAGCGGTTTCTGGAGAATCAGCTGCGGGCGAAGTGGGATTTTCCCGGGGCGCCGATCCGGTTTGTGCAGCGGCTGCGGAAGCGGGAGCCGCGGCCTGGGGCGCCGCGCGATGAGGACGAATAGCGGCCGCTGGAAATCGGCGTGGACCGCAGGATCGAAGAGAGATTCCTCTCTGCGCAGGCCAACCCATTCGCAGGAGCGAATGGGGAAGAATAAAGTCGGCCTGCTCCGTTCGGAATGACGGGTGGTGGGTGGGCGGCTGCGATGGGCAAGCTGGTGGTCAGTGGGTGAGCGGTTGGCGGAGGTCGCGCTGAAGCGCGCCCCTACATTGGCAATGGCGCGTTGACACGCGGAAAATTTGGCCTAGGATGAAAGAGTTCTGTTGGTAGGAACGGAGAGTCGAAGAGGAGCCGAGAAGCTTACAAACCGAGATAGAAGATGACTGGAACCGGAACACAAATCGTGACAGAAGAGAGACTGTATCGCATCGGCGAAGTCAGCCGCTTGTCGGAGCTGAAACCGTTTGTGCTGCGCTACTGGGAGACGGAATTCCCCATGCTGGAGCCGGTAAAGAGCCCCAGCGGACACCGCATGTACCGCCAGGAAGACGTGGACATGGTGTTCAAGATCAAGCGGCTGCTGTACGACGAGGGGTTTACGATCGCCGGGGCGAGGCGGCACTTGCGGGAGACCAATGGCGCGATCGGGGCGGAGGCGGCGGCTCATTCCGGCGGTTCGGGGCAACATACGCAATATGCCCAATATGCCCAACATGGAACTTCGGCCGCTTCTGGAAATACGGGTGGCACGAGCAGCTACAGCGCGCACGGCGGACATCCCGAGAATGCCGGCGAACTGCTGAGCCGCAAGATGCTGTTGGACCTGCGCGACACGCTGCGCACTTTCTTGACGCTTCTCGAACGGCGGTGATAGCCTTGATGCTGGTTCGGTGCCTGCGAAGGCGTCGAGCCGAAATGACACGAGTTGGCCGTTGGAGTGCAGTGTAAATGCTCGCGTCGTCAGTGCTTAGTCGATTGGCAAGCAGCAATGTTTTACCCCGGTCGGGACGTAGCGCAGCCTGGTAGCGCGCACGCTTGGGGTGCGTGAGGTCGCTGGTTCAAATCCAGTCGTCCCGACCATTTTTTGGTTTTTTCGACCGGCTTCTCTTCGATTTTTCCTGCTGGAACTTTGCGCGAGTTTTTCCCGACCGCAACTTCTCCCTGCTCGGACTTTCCCCGCTGCTTTCGAGCTTCTTCGCTAATCCGGCGAAATTGCCGGCGCTAGCTGCGGAGCGGCCGATTGTGCAGAGACGATCGGCATCGTCACCGTGACGGTTGTGCCGGCCTTGTCAGACTGGATTTCGAAGCGGCCGCCTTGTTCGCGGACACGTTCACGCATGCCTGCCAGGCCGACGCCGACGTCGGCTCCGGTCTTAAGGAAGTTGGCGAGCAGTTCGCGGGGCATGCCTTTACCGTAATCGCGGACGCGGAGAACGGCGCCGGAAGGCGTGGAGTGCAGCGAGACTGCAGCGCGCGGGCTTTTGGAGTGGCGATGGATGTTGGTGAGCGATTCCTGGAGAACACGGAAGAGCACGAGTTCGGCGGGGCGCGGCAAGCGGCCCACGTCATCGGGAATATCGGTGACCAGTTCGATGCCGCTGCGTTTGGCGAAGCCTTCGGCGTACCAGCGCGCGGCGGAAGCGAGGCCAACTTCGTCGAGGAGCGGCGGATGGAGAAGGTGCGAGATGGTGCGCGTCTCGGTGACCGATTCGGTAAGGAGCTTATCGATTTCGGCAAGAAGTTCATCGTGGGGATTTTTCTCTCGCAGAACGGACATGTGCATCTTGGCGAGTGCGAGGAGCTGGCCCAGGCTGTCGTGGAGTTCGCGGGAGAATTTGCGGCGCTCTTCATCCTGGAGCTGGAGAACGCGGACGCTGAGACGGCGAGAGCTTTCCTCGCTGCGTTCGCGCGCGGAGAGCTCGTTGCTGAGCAGGCGGAAGTGAATCCAGAGGAGGAGGATGGCGAAAATGAACATCGCCAGCAGGATGCACAGCAGGAGGACAAAGAGATCGTCGGAGAGGGCCTTGCGCTGGCCGAGGAGATGCTGTTCCTCGGACATCATTTTCTGCATGATGTCGCTGAAGTCGGCGGCGGCAGCGACGTTGTCGCGACTCAAACGAAGCTGCGTGCTGTCGTCGAGAGGGCCGGACTTGCGCAACTCGACGGAGGTATCCGAGAGCTCTATGCGGCGAAGAATATTGTCTTCGAGTTGGGTACACAAAGAGCGCTGGACGGGATTGTCTTTGGTGAGCTCGCGAACGCGATCGAATTTCTGGTGAACTTGGCCTTTGAGCGCGCCATACGGAGCGAGTTGCGACACATCGCCGGAATTCAGGAAGAGAGTGCGAGTGCGAGCGGCGCCGGTGAGGCTAGACTGAATGTCACCGAGGGCGATCTGGACGTCGTAGCTATGTTCGGTCCACGCGGCGGTATGCAAAAAGCGAACGATGGCGACGGAAGCGGCGACCCCGCTGACCAAAAGAAGGATTAAAGCAGACACAAATGCGAGGAGGGCCTTTTTTCTGGGCGACATCGGGAGCATTTTAAAAGAGTCTGCCGACAAGAAGCCACCTGTGTGTCATCTGTAGCCCATAATACGGCACTAGGTAGATGCCTGTACTACAGGAAAAGGCCTACGAAGAATGGGCGAAACCGGAGCGTGTGCCAGGAGGCGGGGGGCGCCAGAAACGACCGCTCCGCCGCAGCGCTCGTCGGTGGCGGAAAATGCTGGTCGGCGCGGCATCTAAAACCCGCCGTTTGCCCATGTGAAAAGGCAGGGGTTGCAGACGCGCTGCGCGGGCTGCTGGTAAGATCGAAAGAATCATGACTCACATACTTTTGACGAACGACGACGGGATTCAAGGTACCGGACTCCGTGCGCTGGCGGCCGCGATGGAGGGATTTGGCACGGTGAGCATCGTCGCGCCAAGCCAGGAACAAAGCGGGGCGGCGCAGTCGTTGACCCTGCGACAGCCGATTGTTTGCCATAGCGTTGGGGAGCGGGAGTGGGCGGTGGATGGGACGCCGGCGGACTGCGTGATCGTTGCGCTGCACAAGCTCTTGCCGGAGAGGCCGGACATGGTGATCTCGGGAATCAATTACGGGGCGAATCTGGGCGAGAACGTGTATTACTCCGGCACAGTAGGGGCAGCGCGGGAGGCGGCCTTGCACCACATTCCGGCGGTGGCGATGTCGTTGTGTTCGAAGAAGGCGGGGGTGAATTTTGAGAGAGCGGCGCGGGTGGCGCGGGCAGCGGCTGAGATGATTTTGAAAGAGGGGTTGCCGGATCAGGTGTTGTTGAATGTGAATGTGCCGGAGCCTTGGACGGGCGGGGTGAAGTTTACACGGCAGTCGAAGAAGATTACGCGGAACCAGTTGAGCGAGGGGAAGGATCCGCGGGGGCGGACGTATTTCTGGTTGTTCGAGCAGAGGATCGATAAGGACGTGGCGCCGGATTCCGATTATGCGGCGATATTTTCGGGGGCGGTGTCGGTGACTCCCTTGCATCTGGATCCTACGCACACGGAGTCGTTGAATCATTTGTCGCATTGGGCGCGGCCCTTGGGGGA
>JBEKWY010000005.1:0-77137 GCA_049512575.1 Candidatus Acidiferrum sp. | reverse complement strand
CCGCATCAGAATGTCGATCCCAAATTGAAAAAGATTTGGAAGCCGGGCAGCCGCGTGCTCTGAAATCCATTTTGGCCGTCCAGGCACGTCGCGTTTTGAGCCGGGCAGATGGGAGCCACGAACCGAGGGCGATTGATCGGAAAGCCGAGGTCGATTCGAATCGGGCCCACCGGCGTTGCGTACCGGAAGCCCATGCCCACGGTATGAGCGAAATAATTCAGCTCGTTCGTGCAATTATATTTGCAGACGGTTGGGTCGTTGGGCTCGAAGATGGGCTGCGGGGAATACGAGCGAAACGTGATTCGCCCCAGGCGGCTATAAACGTTGCCGCCGTCGTAAAACAAAGCTCCGCTGAGCGCGGTCCCGATATAGGGAAGCCGCATGGGAAAACGGAACTCCTGGTTGAACGCCAACAGCGCCTGTCCGCCTACGGGAAATCCAGTCGAGTCGCGCGGGCCTGCCTGGTTCAATGCAAAGCCCCGCAGCGACGTTCCGCCGCCTGCGAAAAACCGTTCCGGCAAGGGAATCAGCTGCACCGTCGTAGTCTGCGGAGGAAAGGTGAGCGACACGGTGTCGCGATACGGCTCCAGAACTCCAATGCGCACGGACCTTGCGAAACTGAATTTGTGGCCAATCGGGTAGTACGTCGAGTTCTGATAGTAAAACCGCAGGAAGCTGGCGCTCGATCCGATAGCCGTGTCGGCGATTCCGAAGTCGAAGCTGTTAAAGCTTCCTTTGGTAGCATCCGCGGGATTGTCGCGCGCGTCTCTCGCCCAGGTCACGCCAAATTGCGAAACCAGCGTAGGCTGTTCGAACAGCGGAATTTCCTCCGGTGCCACAGTGTTATTCAGGTTCGATACCACCACCCTTCGGAAGGCGTAGTGGTATTGCAGGGTGGTGAAGCGCGTGACTTGGTCGGTCAATTGCACCGAACCTTCGTAGCGCTGCTCGGTAAACGTATTGATGTCCTGCGTTTTCTCGGTGTAGACGTTGGCCTGGAAGGTGAAGTTCGGGTCCGCAAACGTGTTGGGATCCGAATAGGTCAGCAACGCGCGATCTTCGATGGTGCTGCCGCGAAGTTTCAGCGACAGCGAATCACCTCGCCCCGTAACATTCAGCTTGCTGAGCTCCAAAATCCCGCGGATAGCGGCCTGTAGTTCGCTGCCCGTGGGATCGGTCGAGCTTGCCAGCCGCTGCACTTCGAATCCAGCGCCGTACGCGATGGTGTAGCGTTTTGCTTCTTCCACCAGCACCATCACGTCTTTGTCTGTGTCGGTTCCGCCCGGATTTTGTGGTTCGATCGTCACGCGGTTGAAGACGCCGAGGTTGTACAACCGGCGCTGTGACTCCACGACCTCGCCTTCCCGCAGTGGCGCATTTTGCTTGACGCGAATCTCTCGGCGAATCACACCGACTCGCGTGTGGTTGTAGCCGGTTATCAGGATTCTCTTAACGCGTGTCTGCGGCCCCTCCTCAATGTGATAGACCAGCCGCATTAAGGCGCCAGGTTGGACATCCGTGTCCTCGTTCTTTTCCTTGCCGTTTTTCTTCGCGCTTTCCTTTGCCGGGGCGCTTCCGCCCGCGCTATCCCCTGCCGCCGGTTTTGCTTCGGGGAGTGCCGGCGCCGCCGTAGCGGTAAATCGCGCGCTGGGAAATCCGTCGTTGTAGTACATGGCCAGAATGTTGTCGCGGTCGGTAGCCACGTTGAAGTCGGAATATGGCTGGCCCGGCGTTGAAGCAATGACCGGCAGTAGTTCGTCTTCTTTGAACGCGTGATTGCCTTCGATCTCGAGTGAAGCGACTCGCGTCTGTTTCCCTTCCTCGATCACGAAACGGATCAGCAGCGCGCCTTCTGTTCCCTTGTAGTTGTCGAGCGTCTGCGCGTCTACCTTCGCGTCTAGAAAGCCGTTGGACAGATACAAGTTCTGCAACGAATCCCGGTCAGCCTCCACCAAGCGTCGGCTGAAATGCCCGCGTGTCGCGAACCCTTTGCCAAAAATCTGCAGCCGGCTGCGCAGCAATCCGGTGGCGAAGTAGTGGTTCCCGGCGATCTCGATGCCTAGCAGCTTGTGACGATCTCCCCGTTCAACCTTATAGGTAATGACTTCCTCGGTGCCCTTCCCCCCGCTGCTTTGCTGCACCTCTTTCGTGGCCGTCTGGTAGTCCACTTCGGCATCGAAATAACCATCGCGCTCGAGACGCTCTCTAATATTGCGTTTCCCTTCCTCCAGCAGGTCCACATCCACGGAACCTTCCTGGTATACGGGTACGAGTTTTTTCAGCTGGCCGCTCGAAATCTTCACTCCGGTGACCACAATCTGCACGCGAGGGCCTTCGGTCACTTCCAGTTCCAATGGAATGGTGTTCTTAGCTTGGTCGTATTCGCCTCGCCGAACGGACGCTCGGGCATTCAGGTGGCCTTTTTTTACGAGGAATTTTCTGATCCGCTCCGTCCCCCGTTGAATCCGCGCCGATGTGAGTTCCACTCCGGATTTGATCTTTAATCGCGACAACAACTCCGCATCGGTGTATTCGGTGCCGTTCTTGAGTCGTACTTCCTTCACTCGTGCTCGCGGCCCGGATTTCACGTGGACGATGATGTCCATTGCGTGTATGTCCGGACGCGGCGCCGCTTCCGCTTTCACCTCCGCCGTGTACAGTCCTTCATCGTGCAGCGCATCGTTTAATCGCGCCACAGCCTCATCGACGGCGTCGCGGCGGTACGGCTGCCCCAGCGTGAGTTGCATCGCCGCCGCCGCGGAAGCATCCGACGGCGGTGATACCAGCCCTTCGATGATCACTTGATTGAAGAACAGTTGCTCGCGCACCACGAAATCGACGCGCACGCCGCCTTCCACCGGCGTCGCAGTTGCCTTCAGGTCCGTATAATCACCCGTGCGGTAGAGTTTGCGGATGCTCTCTGCAACTTGGTTCGGATCCAAAGGCTTGCCGGTCTCAACGGTGACATTAGCCGGCGCATTCGAGAGGACTTTGCCGTCCTGCGTCACGATCCGGACGGCGACAACGTTGGAGGCGGTCCCGGTGGAATCCGGTGCGGCCGGCGCTGCCGGCGAAGCGACCCTCGGGGATCTGGCCGGTGGAGATTGCGCACGCGCGTGCGCACTTCCGAATAGGAGTGCGAGCGCGACGATAGTCCGCAACTCATTGGCCCTGCTCGCTTTCATGCTTCCTTTCGCTCAGACGAAGGGTAGCACAGGGGCCTTGCCTGACCCGCGAACTTTAGCGCCGTCTTTAGAGCTATGATGGCCGGTGGAAGGTTATTCCCTATAGCCGGAGGCAAGGCTTCAGTGAACGATTCGCTCCGCCAAAAATATTCGCGCCAGATTCTTTTCGCCGGCGTCGGCGAACAAGGCCAGGAGCGCCTGCTCGCCGCGAGCGCCGTGGTGGTCGGTTGCGGCGCCATCGGCGCGGCTGCGGCGAATCTGTTGGTTCGCGCGGGTGTAGGCCGTGTGCGTATCATCGACCGCGACTTCGTGGAGCCCTCGAACTTACAGCGCCAAGCCCTGTTTGACGAAGCGGACGCCCGTGACGCGCTTCCTAAAGCCATCGCCGCCGAACGCAAGCTCCGGTCGATCAATGCGAGCGTAACCGTGGAAGGCATCGTAGCGGATGTGAACCCGCTCAACGCCGAGGAGTTGCTTGCGGGCTTCGACGCAATTCTCGACGGTACCGACAATTTCGAGACGCGATTCCTGGTCAACGACTTCGCCGTAAGATCCTGCCAACCTTGGATTTATGCGGCCGCCGTAGGCAGCTACGGTCTGACGATGACCATTCGCCCAGGAATAACGCCCTGTCTCGCCTGCCTGCTCTCCTCAGACCGCCGCAGCCAGGGCCTGGAGGAAACGTGTGACACCATCGGCGTCCTCGGCCCCGTCGTGAACCTCATCGCCTCGCTTGAGGTAACGGAAGCCCTCAAACTGCTGGTCGGAAGCGAAGCGAGCTTACATGGGCGACTGCTCTCTTGCGATGTATGGACCGGCCATTTCCAGTCCGTGGGGGTTGCGCGCAATCTCGAGTGTCCGGTATGCGTCGGTCGTGAATTCACTTACCTCGACGGCGACGCCCAACCCCACATCACCATGTGCGGGCGGGATTCCGTCCAAATTCACGAGCACGGCCGCGCCATAAATCTAGCCACCCTGAGGAGCAGGCTAGCCCCAACGGCCGATGACGTCCGCCAGAACGATTTCCTCCTCCGTTTCCGCATTGCTCCCTACGAAATGACCATCTTCGCCGACGGGCGAGCCATCCTGAAAGGCACCCAGGACCCCGCCGTAGCCCGCTCCCTCTACGCCCGCTACATCGGCGCGTAGCCCCAAGGTCGAAGCCACCACACCTAAATTGCCAGGCGGGGCGCGTTTCAGCTTAACTGCAGCGGTGGGCGTCCCAGCGAGCCGGCCCTATCCGTTGTAAGGGCGCAGGCCCCCTGCGCCCCAACTAGTCCGGACGTCGCATCATGTGAAGTAGGGCGAAAGCAGGAATAAACAAGCAACCATGAGTGGATTAGAAGAGAGTGTAAGCGAACGAAAGGAGGAAACCCTACCGCGGAACCGGCAATCGTCCATACGACGACCGCATCGAAGCCCGATCAATATTCTCGCGCAAATTCATCAACGTAAGAAACGTGCTCAGGATTCGGGCCTTTAAATCGTCGGTAAGCGGCAACCCGCTGGTCGCTACGCGCGCCAAAGTCTCGCCATTTTCGGTGATAAAGCGCATGATTTCCCGCTGCCGTTCGTGTGGCGTATTCCCAAGCGCCGTCTCCCGGCGCATCGCCGAGCAGCCCGCTTCCAGAGACAAGGTGAAATGCAGGACGCACACTCCATGCTCGGCTAGGGCCGTTGGAGCATCGTTCTTGCATCCCGCAGTTTGGCAACGTGTTCCCATTGGGGCGCAGAAGGCGCTCTTGATAGGTAACAACACTTGACCCCGCAAAATCTAGTGTACGTATGGACACTGCTGCGAATCCTGCATTAGCGCCCAGGCAAGCCAGATTTTCGTTGACACCCTCACTGGATGAATGTATAAAAATACAGGTACCTGCATAATTGTAGACGCGATGAATACAGGGAAAACATTCCGCCACGGCCAGATCCTGCGCCTCGTTTCGGATGCCAGGATTAGCAATCAGGAAGAGCTCCGCCGGCGTCTCGCCGCGCAGAAGCTTCGCGTCACGCAGGCCACGCTCTCGCGCGATTTGCAGGAGCTTCGCCTGGTCAAGACTCACGAAGGCTACAAACCCGAAGCCGTGCTCCCGGAAGACACTTCCGACCTATCGTCATTGACCCGCGCTTTGGGCGAATTTCTTTCCGACATCCGCCCCGCGGAGAACATGCTCGTACTGAAGACGCCTCCAGGCGCGGCGCAACCCCTGGCCGCCGCTGTGGATGCTGCCAAATTCACCGAAATCGCCGGAACGATCGCGGGCGACGACACCGTCCTGATCATTACGCCGGACCGGAAATCCCGCGAGTCCCTCCAAAAGCGCATTGAGTCGCTCGTAAGATAAGAAAATGCGTAATCCCCGCCAAGTCGCCGTCGTAGGTGTCACCGGTTACACTGGTTTTGAGCTAGCGCGCCTGCTCCTCCGCCATCCCGAGGTCAACAAACCAGTCTTCTACGTCCGCGAAACCGACGGCGCAAAATGCCTCGCCGAACTCTTCCCGCAACTTCGTGGCCTGGGCGAAGCCCCTTTGCGCCCGCTCTCCGTCGACGCCATCAAGGAAAGCGGCGCCGGCACCGCGTTCCTGGCCACGCCTCACGAAGCCTCCGCGGAGATCGCTCCCGCGCTGGTCGAAGCCGGAATTCGCGTCGTCGATCTCAGCGGCGCCTTCCGCTTCCGCTCTGCCGAAACTTTTAAATCGTGGTACAAGCTGCCCGCGCCGCACGCTGATTGGCTCGGCGAAGCCATCTACGGTCTCCCTGAGCTTTACGCCGACGAAATCGCCAGAGCTCGCCTCATCGCCAATCCTGGCTGCTACGCCACCAGTGTCATCCTCGCGCTCCGCCCACTTTCCGAAGCCGACTGGATCGCCGAGGGCAGCCAAGTGATCTGCGACTGCAAGTCCGGCGCCACTGGGGCGGGCAAAGAACCGCGTCGCGATCTGCATTTCGTGGAAGTCGACGAAAATTTCAAGGCCTACAATCTCTTCTCGCATCGCCACACGCCGGAAATCCTCGATCACACCGGCTTGCCCGAGAATCGCGTGGTCTTTTCCACGCATCTTCTCCCCCTTGCGCGCGGAATTCTTTCAACCATTTACGTCACGCTCAACCAACCGCAAACCAGTGGTGCTATAGAAGCGCTGTATCGCAAGTTTTACGCGGAACGCAAGATGGTCCGCATCTGGCCCGCGGGCAAGCTCCCCGAGCTGCAGCACGTCGCACATACGAATTTCTGCGACATCGGTTTCGCGCTGGACAACTCCGGCCGCAGTTTGATCATCGTTTCTTGCTTGGACAATTTAGGGAAAGGCGCGGCAGGCCAAGCCGTTCAGAATTTCAATCACATGCTCGGCCTGGAGGAGCACACAGCACTGCAATGAGAATGGTAATCAAACTCGCCGGAGCTTTGCTCGAAGATGACGCCGTCGTACGCTCGCTATCCCGCCAGGTCGCATCCATCGCCAAAGAAGGGCACGAGATTCTGGTTGTCCATGGCGGCGGCCGCCTTTTCACCGCCACGCTCAAGCGCCTGGGCATCGAGAGCAAATTTGTCGCCGGTCTCCGTGTTACCGACCGCGAAACCCGCGACGTTGCCGTGATGGTCTTCGCCGGTCTGCTCAACAAGCGGCTGTCCGCTGCGATTTCCGCGGAAGGCCAACCAGCGGTCGGCATTTCCGCCGCCGATGCGCAATGTTTTCAGGCCGAGCCCATGGTCCACAACGCGGATGAAGGCGGCCTCGGTTTCGTCGGCTACTTGACAGGCGTCAACGTCGCGGTGCTCGAATCGCTATGGCGCGAAGGCCTGCTCCCAGTGGCAGCCTGTCTGGGGCTCGGCGCCGACAACGAGCTTTACAACATCAACGCCGACCACATGGCCGCCGCGTGCGCCGAATACATCGCTGCCGATCAATTGATTTATCTCACCGATGTCGCAGGGGTGCTGGACGGTGAAAAGGTTCTCTCCGCCATCGCCTGCGATGAGATAGGTCAACTCGTGCAATCGCGCGTCGTCTCCGGCGGCATGGTATTGAAGCTCGAAGCCGCCAAGCGCGCCCTCGTGGGCGGCGTCCGCGAAGTGCGCATCGTAGGCGGCAGTTCGCCCGATTCCTTACTTCTTGCCCTGCGCGCCGCGGAAAATTCTGCCGGCGACAGCGCCGACTCCATCCCCGGCACTCGCGTCCTTCGCGAGCCGCTCTCGTCCGCCCGCGCGGCGGTGTCGGTGGCATGATGCGTGCCGCCTCCAAAGCGAAAGCGGTCGTGCGTTCCGCGCGCAAGCCGAAATCCGCGCATCCCCGTGCGACGAAATCCGATTCTCGCGTGCGCGATGCCGAAAAATTCCTGCTCCCGACCTACAAGCGCTCGCCGTTTGTGTTGACGCACGGCCGCGGCTGCTACGTTTTCGACGCGGACGGCAGGAAATATCTCGATTTCCTGGGCGGCATCGCCGTCAACGCCCTCGGCCACGCGCATCCCCGCATCGTCAAAGTCATCCGCCGCGAGGCCGCCCGCGCCATTCATTTCTCGAACCTCTACCACAACGCGTTTCAAGGCCCGCTCGCGCTGAAGCTTTCCGCGTGGTCGGGCATGGACCGCGTCTTTTTCTCCAACAGCGGTTCGGAAGCAATCGAAGGCGCTCTGAAACTCGCGCGTCTCTATGGCCGGACCCCTGCCGACTTTCCATCGAGTGCGGCGCCGAAGCATCGCATCCTTGCCATGGACAATTCTTTCCACGGCCGGACTTTTGGCGCCGTGAGCGTTACTTCCACCGAGAAATATCGTCTGCCCTTCGCTCCTCTGCTGCCCGGCATTGACTTCGTCCGCTTCAACGACGTCGCCGACCTCGAGTCCAAGTTCGACAACACCGTCTGCGCCGTCTTACTCGAACCGATTCAGGGCGAAGGCGGCATTCATCCGGTCACCGAAGCATTTTGGAATCGCGCGCGCGCGCTGGCCATCCAACACGACTCGTTGCTCATCGCCGACGAGATTCAATGCGGGCTGGGCCGCACTGGCCGGCATTTCGGTTACCAGAAATTCGCCTCGAAGCCCGACATCGTTGTCATCGCCAAGCCGCTCGCCGCGGGTTTGCCGCTTGGCGCGATTCTTGCCTCCAGCGCAGTCGCGGAGCGCATCGCCCCTGGTTTGCACGGATCGACGTTCGGCGGCGGTCCGCTCGTTTGCGCCACGGCCCTCGAATTTCTGCAAATCGTCGAAGACGCCAAGCTGCTCGAAAACGTCCGCGCTCGCGGCGCTGAACTTCGCGAAGGCCTCACTGCGCTCGCCGCCAAGTTCGACTTCATCCGCGAGATTCGCGGCGAAGGCCTCATGATCGGCGTCGAGCTGTCCATCGAAGGCGCGCCATTCGTGGCGGAAGCGCTGAACCGCGGCTTGCTGATCAATTGCACCCACGATTTCACCCTTCGCCTCCTGCCGCCATTCATCGTCACCCGCGCGCAGGTCCGCGAATTTCTCCGGCTGTTTGAAATGGTTCTTGCATCAACTTCAAAAGCGGAATCTTCCCCCGCCCCGAAGAAATCTGAACACTCGCCGCGCCTCGCGCATTCCGCGGCAAGGTAAAAAAGGAAAAAAATGCCTACAGCAACACTCGCTGCACCTATTTTGCTCGTCAATGATCTGCTCACCGGAGCGGAATGGAGCCCGGCGCAAACGCGCGAACTCCTGCAACTCACCTCGGACATCAAGTCGCATCCGGAACGCTACGCGTCCACGCTGCGCGGCAAGTTTCTCGCGCTGATCTTTGAGAAGCCCTCGCTACGCACCCGTGTCACGTTCGAGGTCGGCATCCAAAGCATGGGCGGCTCCGTTGTCTTCCTCGACCACACCCAGGCCCGCCTCGGCGAGCGCGAATCGATCGCCGATGTCGCGCGAAACTTGGAGCGCTGGGTCCACGGCATCGTCGCTCGTGTCTACGAGCAGCGTGTGCTGGAACAAATGGCCGCCAATGCCAAAATTCCCGTTATTAATGCGCTCTCGGATCGCTTCCATCCATGCCAAGCGCTCGCCGATTTCTTCACGCTCGAAGAAAAGTTTGGCGCGCTTCGCGGCTTCAGGCTCGCCTATGTCGGCGACGGCAACAACGTCTGCCACTCCCTGATTTTTCTTGCCGCGCGTCTTGGCGTGAATCTGCGCATCGCCACACCGCCCAATTACGAGCCGGCCCCGGAGGTTCTCGCCGAAGCCAAGCGCGTCGCCCGCGAGACCCGCGCAAAGATCGAACTCTTCGCTGATCCCCGCGAAGCCGTCACCGGCGCGCAGGGCGTCTACACCGACGCGTGGACCAGCATGGGCTTTGAAGCCGAGGAGAAAGTGCGGAATGCTGTGTTCGCCCCTTACCAGGTGAACCGGGAGCTGATGGCGCTCGCCGCGCCCGACGCCGCGTTCCTGCACTGTCTTCCGGCGCACCGCGGCTCGGAAGTCACCGCCGAAATCCTCGACAGCCCACGATCGGTCGTTCTCGACCAATCGGAAAATCGCATGTACGCGCAGAAAGCTATCCTGCAAGCGCTATACAGTTGAGCGCCGCCGGCTTACGTCCGACACTCGAACCCGCCGGATCACCGGCCGCCCCACCAGTGGGAGCTGCCGCATAACGCGCATCGCATAATGTCCGTTCGACATCTCGTTGGTGCCCATACAATTTGTACACGAACAGAAAACAGAGAGGCTTTGTGAACAAGCAACTAAATAAACCAAAAAAGGTCGTACTCGCATACTCCGGAGGCCTGGACACCTCCATCATCATCCCGTGGCTGAAAGAAAACTACGGCTGTGAAGTCATCGCCATGATCGGCGACGTAGGCCAGCAGGAAGACCTGCAAGCCGCCTACAAAAAGGCGCTCGCTACCGGCGCCTCCAGCGCCACCATCGAAGACCTTCGCGAAGAATTCGTGCGCGACTACATCTGGCCCACATTGCGCGCGGGCGCGGTCTACGAACATACCTACTTGCTAGGCACCTCCATGGCCCGTCCGGTAATCGCCAAACGCCAAGCCGAAATCGCGCTGAAACTAGGCGCCGACGGCCTCGCCCATGGCTGCACGGGCAAGGGCAACGATCAAGTCCGCTTCGAGCTGGCTTACAAAGCCATTGCCCCCAACGTGCAGATCATCGCGCCCTGGCGCGAGTGGGACATCGACTCCCGCGAAGACGCCATCGCCTACGCCGAAAAGCACAACGTGCAGGTCGAGCAGAGCAAGAAAAATATCTACAGCCGCGACCGCAACATCTGGCACCTCAGCCACGAAGGCGGCGAGCTGGAAGATCCTGCCAACGCACCCAGCGAAGCCATGTGGCAGTGGATCGCTTCACCTGAAAAAGCTCCCGACAAAGCCGAAGAAGTCGAGATCGGTTTTGAGTCCGGCACGCCCGTCTCCGTTAACGGAGCGAAGCTCGGCCCAGTCGATCTGCTGAACAAGCTCAACGAAATCGCCGCAAAGCACGGCGTCGGCCGCACTGACTTGGTCGAGAATCGTCTTGTTGGAATGAAATCCCGCGGCGCTTACGAAACTCCCGGCGGCTCGCTGCTCGTCAAAGCACATCAGGAACTCGAGCGCCTCACCGTCGACCGCGAAACCTCACACTTCCAGCAGGCGTTATCGGATCGCTACGCCGAACTGGTCTACAACGGCGTCTGGTTCTCCACTCTGCGAGAATCGCTTGACGGTTTCTTCAAGGTCGCCCAGCAATTCGTCACCGGCTCGGTCGGCCTGAAACTCTGGAAGGGCACGCTCAACGTCACCAGCCGCAAATCGCCCTTCTCTCTCTATCGCGCCGACCTGGCCAGCTTCACTATGGGCCGCTACAACCCCAAAGACGCCGAAGGCTTCATCAATCTTTTCGCGCTACCGGTAACGGTTCGCCCAAAAGCCAAGGCGGAATCGAGCAAAAACTAGCCCGTAGGGGCACGGCATCGCCGTGCCCACCCCGGCAACCAACGATCCCAAAATTCCCATGACCGACCAACCCACAACTGAACGCAAATTCGACCGCCTCTGGGGCGGCCGCTTCGAGCGCGAGCCGGACAAACAGTTCGACGCCTTCCAGCGTTCGTTTTCGTTCGACCGGAGGCTCCTGCCTTACGAGCTCGCGGTGGATCGTGCGTGGGCCAGGGCCTTGCAAAAGGTCGGGGTCCTAACCGACGTGGAAGTCCGCGACACCATCAACGGCCTGCAAAGTATTGAAGACGAAATAACCGGCGACGAAACTTTTCTTCAAGGTTCGACCGCCGAAGACGTCCACCACTTCGTCGAAAGCGCCTTGGTGCACGAACTCGGCGCGCTCGGCTGGAAGCTGCACACCGGCCGCAGCCGCAACGAACTCATCGCCACCGATTTCCGGCTGTTCGTCATGGACGCGGCGGCCAGCCTGCAGCGGCAACTCGCCGAGTTCGTGACCGCAATCCTGGAACAGGCCAGAACGAACTTCGGCGTGCCGATGGCGGGCATGACTCACATGCAGCATGCCCAGCCGATCCTGCTTTCCCATTTTCTGCTGGCGCACGCCGAGGCGTTTTCGCGCGACTTCACGCGCGTGCAACACGCAGCGGAAAGCGCCGATGCCTGCCCTATGGGTTCCGGCGCACTCGCCGGCAACAGCTTCGGCATCGACCGCAGCGCCATCGCGCGCGACCTCGGCTTTTCGCGTATCACCGCCAACAGCCTCGACGCCGTCAGCGACCGCGACTTCGCGCTCGATTATCTTTTCGCGCTCACTGGTATCGCCACGCATCTCTCGCGCCTTGCCGAAGACTTCGTGATTTTCGCGTCTCAGGAATTCGGTTACGTCATCCTGCCCGACGAATATTCCACCGGCAGCAGCCTGATGCCACAAAAGAAAAATCCCGACGCGTGGGAACTGATTCGCGGCAAGACCGGCCGTGTCACCGGCGCGCTGGTCGGTTTGCTCACAACGCTGAAAGGCTTGCCCACCAGCTACCAGCGCGATTTGCAGGAAGACAAAGAATCGCTTTTCGCCGCCCACGATCAGGTTGCCGCCATGCTTGCGATCGCCACGGGCGCGCTGGCGACCACCAAATTCAACGTTGAGCGATTGCGCGCCGCTGCGTCCAATCCCTTGCTGTTCGCTACCGACGGCGCCGACTACCTGGTCCACAAAGGGCTTCCTTTCCGCCAAGCGCACGACGTGATCGGCAAAGTGCTGCGCGAAGCCGAACGCCAGAACAAACCCTGGACACAACTTTCTCTCGAAGACGTGAAGAAGATTTCTCCGCTCTTCGAGCAAGACTTTCTCGCGGCCCCCTCGGTCGAAAGCTCCATTGCGGCCAAGGCGGTCCCCGGAGGAACGGCGACGGATGCGGTGCGTTCGGCGATGGCCGCGTTGCAGAACCGCATCGCCGAGCTGAACACGAAGCTAAATCCCAAACCAGGAGACAAGCCATGAGCACCCAAGTCGTCAATCTGAAACAGCAAGCATTCGCGAACGTCGCTGAGGATCGGGGGTCCCTTCCGGCAGCCCGAAGCTAACACCTCAGATGTCAGCTCGAACGGCAAACGCAAAGCGATTGCGTCCGGGCCCGGCCACACGGCAACCAGCTCCAAAATTCAACAACTAAGCGCTCGCAAACAGGTACGCGAGCCGGCGGCAAGCACGACCGAACACAAAGCACCCGACATGAAACACGCTCTCTCCGAAGCGGCGCTTCCTCGCGGATTTCGATTCGCTGCGACGGCCTGCGGCCTGAAGAAAACCGGCGCGCTCGATCTGGCTATTTTTTCCAGTGACGTGCCGGCATCCGCCGCAGCGGTCTTCACCCAAAATCTGGTGGTGGCTCCGCCGGTGCTTGTCTCCAAAGCAAATCTGCACGCGGCGAAGGGACGCATGCGCGGCGTAGTCGTCAACGCGGGCAACGCCAACTGCGCTACTGGCGCGGAAGGGCATGCCGCCGCCGAGCGCACCGTTGTGGAAGCCGCGAAACGCCTGTCCTGCAAGCCTGAGGAGCTTTTCGTCTGCTCCACCGGCGTGATTGGCGTGCCGCTCGCGCTCGATAAAATTCTTCGCCGCTTGCCGCTACTGGCGCGCCAGCAGCGCCCTTCGGCTCGCTCGTTCGCGGAACTCTCGCTCGCGATTTGCACCACCGACACGGTTCCGAAAACCGCGGCGGCCTCGTTCAAGATGGCCGGCAAGCGCGTTCACCTGGTCGGCTGCGCAAAAGGCGCGGGGATGATTCATCCGAACATGGCTACGACGCTCGCGTTTGTGGCCACCGACGCGGCGATTGCGCCGGCGCTGTTGCAGAAAACTCTGCGCGAAGTCACCGGCCGTACATTCAACTCCATCAGCATCGACGGCGATACCTCCACCAACGACACGCTGCTGGTGCTAGCCAACGGCGAGGCCGGTGCTCCATCAATCAAGGCGGGAAGCTCTGCGCATCGCGCGTTCACCAAAGCGCTCGAAGACGTTTGCCACTCGCTGGCGCTGCAAATCGTCGCCGATGGCGAGGGTGCCCAGCGCGTGATCGAGATCGAGGTGCGCGGCGCCAAAACCGAAGCCGCCGCCAAGCGCATCGCCGAAACCATCGCGACTTCGCCGCTGGTGAAGACGGCCTTTGCTGGCGGCGACCCCAACTGGGGCCGCGTCTTCGCCGCCGCAGGCCGCTCGGGCGTAAAGTTCGATCCAGCCAAAGTGGACATCACCATGGCCGGTGTTGACGTCCTGAGCCACGGGAAGCCGCTCGACTTTAACGAACGCGCCGCCAGCAATCGCCTGCTCGCGCCACACATCCTGATCGTGATGGACCTGCACGCCGGCCGCAGCGTAGCCCGCTACTGGACCTGCGACTTCACTGCGGAATACGTCCGCATCAACGCCTCGTATCGCACCTGACCGGCGCGAGCCGGCACCGGACCTAGTCAAATTCGGTCGGGCATTACTTTCGCTGCGCGCCATTCCAGATTGTGGCGATGACGATGCGCGGGCCGCGTACGCGGTAGAGAACGATATAGGGAGTGCCCGCGACGACCAATTCGCGTACACCTGGCTCGGCTCCCACTCGTCCCAGGTAAGGATGATTTCGTAATGCTTCCACTACAGCCACGATACGGATAGCCAGGCGCTCCGCAGCACCTGGCTTGTCCAGGGCCACGTATGCCCGAATTTCTTGAAGCCGCGCACGCGCCAGAGGAGACCAGACGATCTCTACCGGCACAACGCCTCATCGTCATGATTCTTGCCACAAACGCATTTGGGAGGAGGTATTTCCCGGTCCGTACCCCAGGAGAGAAGCCATGCCTTCATATCCTCGTCCTTGATGTAGTGGCCGGAGGCCACTTGGCGGTCCGACTGGCGGACTTCCGCGAGCATTCTCTCTTGATCAGCGACATACGACTCGACCGCATCGGAAATCAGAAAATTCGAACTCCGACCCGAGGCCTTCGCGAGCTTTGCGAGGCGTTTCTTAATATCGGGTTTAAGTCGAATACTGAGGGTGGTGCTTCGTGTGTTCGCCATGAACACATTGTATACCAATGCTGAGAGACGCCGTGACAAAAACGCAGTAAACGGGAGCCATTACGAGGGCCGGCGTTACTGCTCCCAGTTCCAATTCGCGAATTGGGTGCGCAGCGCGATTTTCTTGAATTTGCCCACGCTGGTGCGTGGGATCTCGGTGAGAAAGACGAAGGCGTCGGGGAGCTGCCACTTGGCGAAGGACTTGGCCAGGAAGGCGCGTAGCTCTTCCGGACTGGCCTTCGCGCCATCTTTCAAGACGACCGCGGCGAGCGGGCGCTCTTGCCATTTGGGGTGGGGGACGCCAATTACGGCGGCCTCTTTTACGGCCGGATGGCCCATCAACGTGTTTTCCAGATCGACGGAGCTGATCCATTCGCCGCCGGACTTCACGAGGTCTTTGGCGCGGTCGACGATTTTGATGAACCCTTCGGCATCCATATTGGCGATGTCGCCGGTCTTGAACCACCCGTCGGCCGTCCAGCGGTGGGTTTGATCGGGCGCGTTGTAATAGCTGGCAGCGATCCACGGGCCGCGGACTTCGAGCTCACCCGGGGTTTCGCCGTCGCGCGGAGCTTCCACCATTTTTCCCGACGATACGTCGTTCGGATCTTCTGGGCGCATTACGCGCAACTCGACGAACGGTACCGCCAAGCCCTGTTTACCGCGGAGCTCGCACAGGGCGTCTTCGCTCCAATCGCGCATGTGCGTTTTTACTGTAAACCCCGTAGCGACCGGACTGGTCTCCGTCATTCCCCAAAGGTGCGTTACGCGCAGGCCATGCTTGTCGAGCGCGCGGATCAGTTCGACGGGAGCAGCCGTGCCGCCGCAAAGAATTCGAACGGGCCAGGAAAATTTCCAGCGGCCCGGATTTTTCTCAAGAGCCGCGAGCACGCCCAACCATATCGTGGGCACGCCCGCGGCGGCCGTGATGCGCTCTTGCACGATGAGATCGAGCATGCCTTCCGGGTCGAGGTTCGGGCCGGGAAGCACGAATTTCGAACCAGCCATGACGCCGCCGTAGGGAAGTCCCCAGGCGTTGGCATGAAACATGGGAGTCGCCGGAAGCAACGTGTCCTGATGGCTGAGGGCGAAGCAATCTGCTGAAGCCAAGGCGAGGGAGTGCAGGACCTGGGAGCGGTGCGAATAAATAACGCCTTTGGGGGCCCCGGTCGTCCCGGAGGTGTAGCACATTCCGGCGCCATCGTTTTCGTCGATTTTCGGATACTGGAAGTCGTCGGAGGCATCCGCCAGCAACGCGTCGTAGTTAAGGTACTTGGCTGGAATCTCGGCGCCGCAGTAAGGAACGACGATGACACGCTCGAAGGGCGCGCCTTCGCGACACTTTTCGTAGGCGGGCAGAACCGAATCATCAACGATCAAGAAACGTGCGCCGCCGTGCCTGGCGATAGCGGCAATCTCGTGCGGGTGCAGGCGAAGATTCAAGCTGTGAAGGATGCCTCCGGCGCTGGGTACGCCGAAAAACGCCTCGAGATGGGCGGAATGATTCCACATCATCGATGCGACGCGGTCGCCGGGCTGCAAGCCAAGCTTGCTGAGGGCCGAGGCAAGGCGGCGGGCGCGACGGTAAAAGTCGCCGTAGGTAGTTCGGACGAGGGAGCGATCCGGGCGGCGGGAAACGATTTCGACGCGAGCGAAAAGGCCCCCGGCGCGCTCCAGCAGCGTGGGAAGCGTCAACGCAAAATCCATCATCGTGCCGCGCATGACAGCCTCACAGACAAGGTGGGGGCGCCCTAACGAGTCGTTGCGGCGCATCCTATCACCATTGTTATAGACCCACCATTGCCACCGGCGGCCCTCTTCCCGTTTTGAGGAGGTCGAAGTATTTTTGCCCAAAGACTTGAGAGAAGAAACGATCACCCGGCCGGAAGGACAGGCGAAAGCCCGCCGCAAATGCTATTGCAGTGCTCCGAAGGCAAAGTCTTTCCGGTTGCAAAAGCAGTTAATTTTCGAGACCATGCCCTTGACCGCTGAAGCGCCTGTCTCGCGCCCGTGGTGGCTGGGCTACCAGGACTGCCCGTGTACGACGCTCGTTTCTTCGGCGCGCTCCGCGACTCGTCAACTGGGTTCCGGGCAGAAGGAGCAGGCAGGTGAAGAAGCTCTACATTGGGAATCTTCCGTTTTCCGCGACGGACGATCAGCTTCATGAGTGGTTTTCGCAAATCGGTGTAACTCCCTCGGGTGTAAATCTGATCCGCGATCGTTTTACGGGGCAGTCGCGCGGGTTCGCCTTCGTGGAAGTGAGCAACGACGAAGATGCGGATCGCGCGATTAATTCGCTGAACGGTCAAAATTTCGGCGGGCGGAACCTGGTCGTGAACGAAGCTCGGCCGCAAGCCGAGCGCACCGGTGGTGGGGGCGGCCGGGGCGGCAGTGGTGGCGGTGGAGGTTACGGCGGTGGTCGCGGCGGCCATGGTGGCGGCGGTGGCGGACGCGGAGGTCACGGCGGTGGTGGTGGCGGGCGCGGAGGCGATCGTGGCGGAGATCGCGGCGACCGCGGCAATCGCTGGTAGATTAGCCTCATCGCAGGACAGGGTCCCGACGGCAAGGCAATGTCCCCAGATCGCGGCTCACCTCCAAAGGGCCGCTTAGCTCTCCTCCCAGAAGTCCTACGTGGTAGTTCTGCGCCGAGATTCGGCTTGATTTCTTTCCACCAGCTCCCTATTCCTAACTGATTCTTGCCCTGCCAGGAGTCTACCGAAACCTCTTTCCACCAATGTAGGGGCGCGCTTTAGCGCGTCCCAGCGAACGCCGCGCGAGCCGGCACCCCATCTGCGGGGCCTCACAGTGAGATTGCACCCCTAAGCTAAGCCGGATCGCGAGCCGCACACCGAACGAGTGACGCCCCGGGGGCGAAATCTTTTTGCTGGCAAGTAGGGAATTATGCGCATAGTATACACGCGCTAAGGCGGCTTCGTGGGAACAAGCTGATCGACAGGTCACCCTCCCGGTTCCAGACGAAGCGGTAGCACCGCAGCCAAAGCAAAGGTGCGCGAAACAATTAACCCGGTAACGGGTTTGAAACAGTAGGCGACGAAATGTCTCGCCGAGTTCGCACAGGCGTATATCGTTAGCAGGCCTGGTGAGAGTTTGTAGCGGTCTACAGGATTTCGCCGGACGGCCTGAAGTAACTGGATGCCACCTTCGACTGCGATGGTGCATCCAACGGGCATCGAAGAACGTATTAGACAGTGCGCAGCGGAACAGCGTGAATGAAATGACCACTTGGCACAAACGCGATTGGCAACAGTTTTACGAATTGGCGCGCCGGCCTTGGCAGCGCCATCGACCACCACGGCCAATCTACCCGACCGGTTTGAACCGCGTACTGCCTGCGCAGGGCTTTAGCCTGTCGGAGCTGGACGATGCCGGTGTGGACCTTGATCTCGCCGAGCGTCTCGGTCTACCTGTGGACGCCGGCCGCATCGGCGCCTACGGACCGAATGTGACGGTCCTGCGGGACTTCGTGCGCTCCTCGCGCCAACCGCTGTAATCCGCTCAATTTTCTAAACGACAGCTGGCGCCCGCGCTAACATAGCCCCGCTTTTAAGGGCTAACCATGAGGCATTTGCTGGCTTCTCTTCTATTGCTTTTTGCTGCGCTGCTCTGTGGCGCGCAATCGCCGGAATATTCCATCCAAGCTATCCGCTTCGCCAATTCTCCGGGGGATTCCGTAGCCGAAATGGTGATGGGCGCCCCCAAAGACGAAAAAATCGACAACATCTACGCCGTCTGGCTGATCCGCGGCGGCGGCCGCAATATCCTCTTCGATTCCGGATTCCACCGCGACCGCTGGTTTAAACTCTGGACGATCACGGACTACCTGCGTCCCGACGAAGCCGTGCGCCTCGCGGGAGTTAAGCCCGAAGAGGTCACCGATGTTGTGGTCAGTCACGCGCACTGGGATCACCTGGGCGGCATCGACCTGTTTCCGAAAGCCACCGTGTGGATTCAAAAGGAAGAGTTCCGCTATTACACCGGCGAAGCGTGGCAAGCCGGAGGGCAGCGTGGCGGCATCGATCCCGATGATGTGCAAGAGTTGGTGAAGCTGAATACGGAAGGACGCCTGAGGCTGGTCGATGGCGACAACATCGAGATTTTTCCCGGCATTCGCGCCTACACCGGGGCACGGCACACCTATGCATCGCAATATCTGCGCGTGGAGGGCAATCCTCCCTTCGTACTGGCGTCGGACAACGTCTATCTCTACCGCAACCTCGCGGAGCATGCCGCCAGCGCTACATTCAATGACTCGGACCACGCCGCGAATGTTGCCGCGCAGGCGCGCATGATCGAATTGGCGGGCTCACCGGACCGCATAATTCCCGGCCACGATGCCCTGCAGTTCCAGAAGTTCCCGACGCAAGGACGCATCGCGCGGATTCGGTAGAAACATCGATTTCGTGGAAGGGCTATTCTGCCGCGCTAGGGCTTTTGTTGCTCTGTGCTCGCGGTCTTTATGGTCGTGAGATTGAGGGCTTTCGAGTCGCCCTCCTCCACGGTGACTTTTTCACCTTTTTCCTCAAACGGTTTGAGGAAATCGGCGTCCTCCCAGGCGCCATCTTCGACCTGGTCCCAGCTGAATAGCTGGTAATCACCGGGCGCAATCCCTTTCAAAATGAAATGTCCTTACTGATCGGTGGTTTGCGTTTTGTACAAACGACTCTGAGAGCGATGCGGCGCGCTGGGCACGAGCACGGCCCACACGCCCGCAGCGGGCAAACCGTCGGCGTCGGAGACGTTGCCCTGGACGGTCGCGCCGCGCGAACTGATGGTGATCTCGAGCGAGGCAGTCACCGCTCAAGAGACGGTAAAGCCGTCGTCCAACACACTCGAGCCGGCGTAGCGGACATCTTTGACGTAGCAGTCTTTCGATTGGCCTTGCACCTCCGCGCGGTAGGTCCCTTCGCCCATGTCCTTTAGAGTAAAGAAATTCCCTGGATCTACCCGTGCCACGCCATGAAATGTGATGTCCAGATCCACAGGCATCGGCATCACAGTGAGTTCGTCCTTCTCCAGGCTGGGCTTGCCTTCCCAAAGGATTTGGCCGTTGATATTCACACCCGGCGCGATGGTAACGGCAATGCCCTCAACGTCGGCGTTTCCTACATTGATAGGGATAGTTGTGGAGTAAACCCTTCCTTCTTCGAACCAAAGCCCCGAAAGTGCGTAGGAGCCGGGCACAACCTCGGGAATCTCGAACGACCCATCTTGCTTTTGGACGCTTATCTGATAGCCCGCGTCCCATTCGCTATTTTGATTTTGGGTTTTGGCCGTTAGGATGATATTCGTCCCGATTCCAGGTTTGTGCGTGATCTGGTTGTACACGCGTCCCCGGATTCGATAAACCAGCACCTTCTGCATGAGCATTTCCACCGAGGGAATTTCCTCACCGGCCTTGACGGTAAAGGAGTTCGCTCTTGCGGCGTCCGGCGTTCCCGGATAGTAGATTTTCGCGTAGCCCTGGGCACTGCTCCCCGTGTCTTGGGAGTCGCTCTCGCCGCCAAACCGATTCCAGTGGGGATAAACGGCACTCACGAAATAGCGTCCCGGCGCCAAGCCAAAGAGCCGGTACTCCCCTAAATCATTGGTTTCCACGATCACCTTTGGCGAGCGACTTCTTTTTCCTTTCGAATAAACTTCCCGCAACGCGCTTACCCTTACCTCTGCCAGTGGCTCGCCGTCCTCGTCCAGGATTCGACCGGCGATCACTGCCGACGGAATCAATCGAAACTGCAGATCTTTCATTTCTTGCCCAGGGCGCAAGGTGAGAACCGCACCCGGATCGTCGGGCCATACTCGTAAGAGACGTAGCCTTGGCGGCTCGCCCTGAGCCGGTAGTGCCCGGGATCTAGTCCCTTCAGCTCGAAGCGCCCGTCGGTATCAGTGACCACCACGACGGTACGTGTGCGGTCGTCCACGCTCTGCAGACTCACCCTGGTTTTGCGCAGGGGTTCGCTGCCCGCCAGTTTCACCACCATACCTGCGATGCGACACTGCTCTTCTTTTGGAGTCGGTGTTGTCTTCGAAGTCTGCGCCAGCCCAGAACTTCCGAGCAGGAGCAGCACGAGGGCCAACCAGGCAATCTTCATCGGTGCGTATCCGTCGAACGAGTATACGATACGAGACGTACTCAGTTGGGTGATAGGTTGCCTGGTGGCGGATCGTGCTCGACGCCAGGGCGATGTGTTTGTGCGGCGCGCGGGATGCGCGTAAAATGGCTCTCTCAGGTACGGCTCAATGGCCTCTCCGTTCAACATCATCTCGAACAATTCGCCGGCGATGCCGCCGCCTTCGCCGGGGGCGCATCCGCGCCCGGACTGGCTGCGGGTGAAGTTTTTTGGCGGCGAGCGGTATCAGGACCTGAAGCGCATCATGCGCACGCTCGACCTGCACACCGTTTGCGAGAGCGCCCGCTGCCCGAATATGGGTGAATGCTGGGAGCATGGCACCGCGACGTTCATGATCCTCGGCGATATCTGCACCAGAGCGTGCGGGTTCTGCGCGGTCCCTTCAGGCAAGCCGGTGGGTCCGCCCGACGAGGAAGAGCCGCACCGTGTGGCGGAAGCGGTTGCGCGCATGGGTCTGCGCTACGCGGTGGTAACCTCAGTCAATCGCGACGATCAGAAGGACGGCGGCGCGCACATCTTCGCCCGCACGATCGAAGAGATCCGCCGCCGCGTGCCCGGCTGCAAGGTTGAGGTGCTGATCCCGGACTTTCGCGGTGACTGGGATGCCTTGAACGTGGTGCTGGCCACCAAGCCCGATGTGCTCAATCACAACACCGAAACGGTGCCGCGGCTCTACCGCCAGGTACGCAAGGGCGCGTTGTACGAGAGGTCGTTGGAACTGCTGCGCCGCGCCAAGCAGGCGCATCCCGAAATCCCGACGAAGACAGGTTTAATGCTCGGGCTAGGCGAGGAAAAAGGAGAAGTGTTGGCCACCTTGCAGGACCTTGCGGCACAGGGAACCGACATTCTTACCTTGGGGCAATATCTGCAGCCTACGCGCGAGCACCTGCCGATCGTGCGCTACGTGCATCCCGACGAGTTTGCGGAATTCAAGGTTCGCGGCGAAGCCATGGGCTTCAAACATGTGGAAGCCGGACCGCTCGTTCGATCCTCCTATCACGCCTTCGAACAAACTGAATCCGCGATCAAGTAGCTAGCAAGGCAGATCCGCGCGAAACCGCAGGCCGGTAGCATCGGCTCGTCCTGAGCCTCGAAGGGCATCCCGCCGCCTTTTCGCTGAGTGCTGGGCGACTCACAAGGGCTTTTGGAATTTTGACTACGTGCTGCGAAAAATCAACGCGCTGATTTGCGTCCAGAAGAACAACGTGAAGGCGATCGAGAGGCCCGCATCGACCAGCGAGGCGATGGCGATCCAGTCGCGCGGCCTTTGGTCGCTCTTGCGGAGGATAAAAACGGCTATCAGTTGAAGAAGCCCCGCGGCAATCAGCAGCCAGACATAAATCTGAACGGGATCGAGCCGGTAGCGCCAGGCGTTTTTTTGAATGAAGTCGCCGCCGAGAGCGAGGCTCCAAAGCCCCCACAGAACGATAGGGGAAAAGGTAATCAGGGTGCCGGCGGCGAGCCGAAGCAATCGTCCTTGAAAAGTGGACTCGGGCGAGACATCCTTCGATTCCTGTGCCAAGGTTTGGGGGTTAGCGCTCATATTTCGTTCTAACTGCTCAACCTTCCAATCCTCTATTTTTATTTTGGCGCGACGCTGGCCCAATCCGTGAACGGCACCGGCCGGCCGCCCCTGATCACGCTCGGAATCACATGATCGAATCCTTTGTGGTCCTTCGCGGAGTAATCCAGTTTGAGTTGCGGCCCGAGGCCAACGTCCAATTGATGGATTGACTCGATGCCGCGAATCAGCCCCTCCCGCGTCAGGTCTTTCCCGGCGCGCTTCAAGCCTTCCACCAGCACCAGCGCATCCACAAATCCTTCGAGACTCACAAAATTCGGACGCTCGGACGGCGAATACTGCGTCAACGCGCGTCGATACAGCGCAACCGTCTTGAGATCGGTGAGGTAGTAGGGTGGTACCACTTGCGTAACCACCATGCCGTCTGCATCGGCTCCCGCTTCTGCGATCAATTCGTCCGTGCCAACGAAGGACACCGTCAAGAATAAAGGCCTCCAGCCAATCGCATGGGCTTGCTTGAGGATGGGAGCTACGGTGTTCGGTGGCCCGACCACCACCACCGCTTGCGGATTCGCCGCGCGAACGCTGCTGATGGCCGCGTCCGCCTTGGCCGTCTGCCGCTGGTACGACGCCACCGCGTCCGGCTCCGTTCCGTGCGCCTTCAGCGCGTCTTTCACGCCCTCCAGCACGGCGGCGCCAAAAGCATCGTCGGGATAAATCACACCAATTTTCTTGTAGCCCAGGCCGCCCCACATGCCGTCGATTTGCTCGTGCATTTCGTCAAAATACGAAGCGCGTACATTCACGACCCAGTGGCGTAGCGGCACGTACAGGGTCTGCGCGCCGGTGAACAGCCCGACCAGGGGAATTTTGTTTTCTTCCGCCAGCGGAAGATACTTCACGGCGGTCGGCGTGCCCACAAAGAATCCGAGCGCGAAGACTTTGTCGGTCAGGAGTTTGTCGAAGCAAGCCTGAGTTTTGGTTGGATCGTAGCTGTCGTCATAAGCGAACAGGTGCAGTTTGCGGCCATGCACGCCCCCTTCGTCGTTGACCATCGAGAAGTACGCTTTGGCGCCGGCTACGGTTTGCGTGCCTAATGCGCTGGACGGACCTTCCAGCGCCGAACACGAACCGATCGCGATCTCTTTTTCGGTCACTCCGGGCACCGTCTGCGCTCCTGCAGGGACCGCAAGAACTATGAGGAACGCACATAGGCAACCGAATCCCAAGGGCCCATTCGGGTTACGCAGCTTCATTTTCTTCTCCACGCGACGAACTGAGGGCCGACACAATAGCGGGGAAAACAGCTCAAATCTGATATATCCGATACTGAACGTCGAACTAAAGAACTGTCAACGCAGTTGAAGGCGATAGGACGCGAACCGGTAAGGGGAGGAAGAGTGCTCGTTAGCAATGAAAACACCCCTGAACCCAGTGAAGGGCTCAGGGGTGTCTCGATTCTCCAACTTGTGCTGGGTAACTAAGCGCGGGCTGCGGCCGCCGCGGTGGCTGCTGCGGCTGTAGCGGCCTTCTTCGCGGCCTTGGCGGCGGTAGAGGCCTTGCGGCGCCGCTTGGTCTTCGGCGGGGTGGCAGGGGCTTCACCGATGAGCTCGGCCGTCATGATGCTGGTGACGAAGAGCTTGGGGCCGTGATCGTCGAAGTCTACCGCGGTACGTTCCTGATCGGATGCGGTAACTACTCCGAGTCCATACACTTCATGCTTGATGGTCTGACCTTCTTGCATTGATTGCACAACGTCCTCCTGGATCATTCACTCGACGCGGAAAAAATCTTGAGCCGGAAATCTTGAATCGGTGTCCCGGTCTTGCCGAGGCCGTGCGCCGGGACCCCCGAATCGACAGGCTAGAGACTGGTAACGTTCTCCGCCTGCAGGCCTTTCGGGCCTTTCTTCACTTCAAATTCCACTGCCTGACCTTCGTTCAACGACTTGTAGCCGTCCATTTGAATGGCCGAGAAGTGGACGAAAACATCCTCTCCTGTTTGCCGCTGGATGAAACCATACCCCTTCGAAGCGTTGAACCACTTCACTGTGCCTTGTTCCTTCACCGCTACCTACCTCAAGTTGAATTGCTTTGCGTCTCTTGGTCGCGTTTCCTGGCTACTGCTGACGGCTAACGCCCCCAATTCCCAAGACCGTGACGCCTTCGTGCCCGCAAAAATGCCGCAAAACTTCCTGGAAGCAGCGCCTTTTGAACGGGTCCAAAAGGTAGTACAAGAGCAACAAATGCTTAAACAATATTATCACGAAAAGGGGCTTTTGTCCACGGATCGAGGAGCCAGAACCAAGGCAGCGACTCTCTGTAAGCTACAGATGCTAAACGACTTAAATGAGTATTGAACAGTGTTATGAAAAACCGGAAGGTTACTCTAGGGAGTCGGGTTGCAGGCTTGCTTCGCCCTCTCCTGTGGATTTCTTAGCCCAGTACTTTCGGACCCACGCTTCCCAACTCTTGCCGGCCGCCGGATCACGGCCTGAGAAGGCTAGTGCCGCAATATCGGCATAAGAAATCTTGATGCGCTGGTTCGAATCCTTCGGAAGCAGCCGCACAAAAGACGCTTCGAGCGTGCGGCCCGCGATGCGATCGAAAATGTATCCTTCCATTTTGGCGCCATCTTTGCGAGTGACGGTCACGTCGCCGCGATAATCGAAAGCCTGCTCCAGCGCCGACCGAAGTTCGTCTTCGCTCGCGAGCTCCGGTACCCAGCCCTCGACGGTTTGGCGGGCAGTTCCGGGCGCGACTTCCAATTGATCGGGATCGATTCTGCCGGGAACTTTGTCAGGATCAACGGCGGCGTTTGCAGCCCCCTGGCGCTCGGCGTGACTAGGAGCGCTCACGCGCGAGTCTCTTCCATCTGCGAGTTGTCCGTGCTGATTTGCACCAGCGGATTGAAGGCGTGAACCGGTTTGACCGGCTCGTTCAATAACGATAGCGCGTCCGGATCTTCGTAGGTGCCGGAGAGTCCCGACTTGATGGTCGTCCAAAGACCCTGCAAGCCGCTGAACGTATGATCCACCGCGCTCGCTTCATATCCGCTGTGAACCATGCAGTTGGCGCACTTGGGGTTGCCGGACTCGGTGCCGTAATTTTGCCACTCGGTGGCGTCCAGCAACTCCTGGAAAGTATCGGCATAGCCGTCCTGGAGCAGGTAGCAGGGCTTTTGCCAGCCGAACACGTTGTACGTGGGCATGCCCCACGGCGTGCACTTGTACTGCTGCTTGCCCATCAGGAACTCGAGGAAAAGGGAAGACTGGTTGAATTTCCAGCTCTTCTTGCGATTGGAAAGAATCGAACGGAAAAGCCGGCGCGTCCGGGCCCGGCCGAGAAAGTGCTTTTGATCCGGGGCTTTATCGTAGGAATAGCCGGGCGAAAGCATCATGCCTTCGACGCCCAGCTCCATCATTTCGTCAAAGTGTTTGCGCACGCTATTGGGGTCGGCGCCATCGAACAGCGTGGTGTTGGTGGTGACGCGGAAGCCGCGCTTGACCGCTTCCTTGATGCCCTCGATGGCCATGTCATAGCCACCCTCGCGGCACACGGAAAAGTCATGGTGTTCGCGCTGACCGTCCACGTGCACGGAAAACGTCAAATATTTGCTGGGCTTAAAGAGGTGGAGCTTTTCTTTCAGGAGCAGCGCGTTGGTGCAGAGATAAATGTATTTCTTGCGCTCCACCAAGCCATCGACGATTTTGTCGATTTGGGAATGCATCAGCGGCTCGCCGCCGGGGATGGACACCATCGGCGTCCCGCACTCGTCCACCGCTTTGAAACACTCTTCCGGGCTAAGCTCCGTCTTCAGGATGTGCGCCGGATACTGAATCTTGCCGCAGCCCGCGCAAGCCAGGTTGCACCGGAACAGCGGCTCTAGCATCAGCACGAAGGGATAGCGCTTGACGCCCTTGAACTTCTGCTTCAGCACGTAGGTGGCGACGGTCCAACCCTGTGAAATCGGTACTGACATGGTTCCTGCGTTAAGTCCTTACGCGAAAGGCTTTAGCTGAAAGGAGGGCAATACACCTGTAGCCCTCAGGCCTTCTATTGTACCCGAGAACCCCTGAATCCGAGATTCGTACTTTTGCTTTGATGCAAAGGGCGTGGTCCCCGTAACCCCCGTCAGGCCCGTCCGGCGACCGAAGCTTTGCCGGCTAACAACCCATATCCTCGTGCCTTTGCTTCGTCTGCCAGAATCCGCAACGTGGCTGTGCCATCGGTTTTTTTGCCGGACGCGATCTGCGCTTCACCCAGCGCAAGCCGCGCCTCAAATTCAGCCTGAACCATACCCGCTGCGCGGGCGTCTTTTCGCACCGAAGTCAGCGCCTTGATCGCCACCTCGGTTTTCCCAGAGCGGGCATCGACGCGCGCCGCCGCGGTTTTCGCGTCGAAATCGACGCCGCGATCTCCCGCCTGCGCTGCGAGCCATGAAGCCTTCTCAACCTGCTCGCGCGCTCCCGCTAAATCGTTGGCGGCGAGCAACGCACTGGCCAACGCGATACGCGCCTCCGCTTCGCCGCTTACATCTTTCTCGGCCGCCAGTTCCGTCACGGCGTCATTCGCCTGTTTCTTGGCCTCGTCGATCTTGCCGGATTCCAGGAAAACCGGTACTAAGGCGACTCGAGCCCACGCGGCGTCGTTTTTTGCGCCCACCGATTCCAGGTCTGCTAACGCCTCTTGCAGGGTGGCCGCAGCCGTGTCCACGTCACCTCGTTGCAGCTGGACTGCTCCATAACTCGAAAGCGTCTTGCCGATGTCCGCCCGATCATTGATTTCTCGCCTTATCCGGAGCGACTCTTCGCAACTCGTGTGCGCCTGGAGCAGCGCCCCGTAGCCGAGTTCCACGCCGCATTGATTGTTCAACAGCGTCGCTTCCAGGTTCCGGTCGCCGATGTCGCGCGCCGTCTTCAACGCCTCCACGAACATTTGTTTGCCGCGCGCCACATCGCCCGACGCGTACAGCACCAGCGCCAGGTTCTGGCGCGCGCGCGCGGCATCGCCCATTTCCCCGCGTTCCTGCGCGACCCCGATGCTCCGCTCGTACGTCTTCCGGGCCTCCGCATTGGCGCCGCGTGACGATTGAATGTTCCCGAGATTATTCAGCGCTCCCGCTTCGTCGTATTTGTCGCCGATGGACTGGGCAATTCCCAGGGCTTCCTGGTACAGGGGTTCGGCCTCCGAATAATTCCCCGTAGAGTACTGGGCGTACGCGATGTCGTTCGTCGCGCGAGCTACTCCGAGCTGATCCCCCGCCGAGAGGTTGATTTGTTTTGCCTCGTTACACAACGGAATCGCCTTGGCGGCTTCGCCCAGGTTCGCCTGCGCGAAGCACTGCAAGATCCGCGCTCGTGCGAGCAACAAATTTGCCCCCAGGAATTGCGCCGTTTCGGCGGCGGACGTCGCCGCCGTCAATTCCTCTTTATAGTCGCCAAGGGTTTCGTGCGCGCGCGCTTCGGCGAGATCGAGCTGCGCGCGAATACCGGCAGGCGGAGATTGGCTGCGCACCTGACCCACGGTGGTCAGCGCGTCTTTCGCTTTCCCGGCGCGGATCTGCGTGTTGGCCAGCAGCAAACCGTATTCAGGCTCGTCCCGATACTGCGTCCAAAGCTGCGCGTATTGCTGAACGGCGCGCTGCCAATCTCGAGTGGTCGCAAAATATCGCGCGCTGACTACGTTTCTCGCTTCGGTGGAGAGCCTCGAATCCGCGTCCAGCGCTTTCTTGGCCTCTTCGGTCGCTTTCGTTTCGAACCCCAGCGCATCCCACGCTTCCGCGAGGGCGCTGTGCGCCTGGGCAAATTTCGGATCGGCCTCTACCGACTTTTCTAGGAGTTTCGTCGCACCGAGCAGGTCGAAAGTCCGCAATTTTTGCCGTGCTTCGGAAAAAGCCGTTACCGCTTCCGTGTTTGTCGAGAGTGACGAATCCATCCGAGCTTCTTCCGCAGGGGTCAGAGAGATGCCGAATTTTTGGCGCACGAGACTTCCCGCGTGAACAACCAGATCGTTCAAGTCGGACTGCTTTCCCGACGGCGCGAACGAGCCCAGGTTCTGCCCGTCTTCCGCGCTCAGTAAACGAATATTCCACAGGACGCTGGCATTTCCAGGAGGCCCGCTCACCGTGTACGAGCCCGTAACGAGAACATCCGCACCCAGATATTTGTGGATCGCCTCCGCCTGCTTGCCGGTGACCGAGGTCGAAATCTCGCCGAGCGAAAGGTTTTCTTTCATCTCATCCACTTGCCCGGGCGCGATGAATCGCAACTGGCCGGTATCGAGCTGCGACCACAAGCCGTCGGCCAGAACGTTGCCGAGGGAATCCGCATCCTTGCGGTCCGATAAATTCTTGAAGCCGAGTATCGCCACCGCCTTGCGCGCGCCGCTTTCAGCGGGTTGTGCGGCCATACGTTGGGCGGCGTTGCGCGTTTCTCGATAGCGGATGGCCAGCCAGGTACCTCCCGCGAACAGGAAAACAATCAGAGCGATGGTCAGCGGCCAGAGGCGTCGCGCTACGAAGCCCGAAGTGGCGATCGCTGGGATGGAACTGAGGGAATCCGGCCCGCCGGGACCCGACCCGGTTGCGCTTCCGACCGCGGGCGGCAGGGCGATCGATTGGCCTCGAAGCCCTTGGATGATTTCTTCCGTGTTCGCGAATCGCTGCTGCGGTTCGCGCTCCAGGCAACGCGCCACGACCGCAACCCACTTCGCGTCGAGATCCGGAACCCGCGAGAGCGGAGAAGGCGCAGGCGCCTTGAGGCGTTTCATCGCCGTCGAAAGCGGAGTGTCGCCGACAAAAGGCAGCTCCCCGGTCAGCATTTCGTAGATCACGATTCCCAGCGAATAAATATCGGTCGCCGGCGTGATCAAGCCGCCCTCAATTTGTTCGGGGGCCATGTAGGCGGGTGTGCCCACCATGTCGCCGGGCCGCGTCAGCGTTTGCCCGTGATGCTCCTCCGCGTGCGCCAGTCCGAAGTCGGTGATCACGGCTCGAAACGACTGCGAACTCCGCGGCGTTTGCTGCGGCGTCCCGTGCTGCCCGCTCGGGAACGCGGGCGCGAGCATCACATTGCTGCTCTTGAAGTCGCGGTGAATCACTCCCACGCTGTGCGCTGCCTGCAACCCGGCGCACAACTGCGTCACGATGGGCATTGCTTCCGCCGTCGTCAGCGGGCCACCGGTGTGAACCCGGTTGTGGAGCGTTTTGCCCGCGAGCAATTCCATGCTGACGAGCAGAATTTCCGAAGCTGCGCCGCTGTCCGGCGTCGGGGTCACATGGCGAAATACATCGAAGGTGCGGCAGACATTGGGATGCGTCACTTTTCGCGCGAGCTGAATCTCCCGGCGAAACCGTTCGATCTCATGGGAGCCTTGTGAACTTTCGAATCGCGCGGTTTTTACGGCTACGCGCTCGTTCAGCTCCTGGTCTTCGGCCTCATATACTTCGCCCATTCCGCCGCGCGCCACGAAACGGATAACTCGGAATCGGCCGGCCAGAGTTTGCCCCGGCGCAAAGACGACATTCGGAGGCAGCTCCGCCGCCGGCACTCCCTGAGGGCCTGGAAGGTCCTTCGCCGGCGCGTCCAGGTACGACACCGTCATGTCGTCGGCGTTTTCTGCGTTTTCTGCCTTGTTCGAACTGGCCTTGGGATCGTCCGTCATCGATATCCCGTCGAGAAGTGCCGGTATTATGCCATGCGCTGCTTCTTTTGGTCGGTTGAGGAAGGCCCAACCTGGGTCCGCCTATTGGGTGAGTGCCTGTCGGACGAGAATCCCTAGTACTCATGAAACTTTTGATTGAACCTTGACTCCCGGGTGGCGCTGGCTTAAAAAAGATGCAATCGGTACCAATGGAGAATCTCGCATGACCTTTAGCCGCTCTTCTATTTTTATGGCTGCACTGCTGTTGTTGGCGGTCGGCCCCGCCCGCGCAAACACAATCCATAGCGAAAAAAGCTCTTCCGGCCAGGGATTGCTTGCCGACGCATTTTTTGACGGGACCACCACGCCAGTGGACGGCGTCACGGTCACCAGGTTCGACGACCAGGGAACGATCCTCGACATATTTGCGCTCCCGTCCTCGTTCACTTCCGGCACTCCCGTAACTCTGACCTTTAACAATATTGCCAACGGCTATGGGATTTTTAGCTGCGACAACGGGTCCAACAACTTCGGACTTTCCGAAGACTCTCCGCCACTGCCGGTCGTAGGCCCCTGCACCGTGGGTAGTTCGAACGAAAGCTTCGTTAATTTCGTGGAAGGCGCCAACATGTCCACGCTGACCTTCCTTCCCGGCTCTGGCGCGCCCAGCGAATTTTTCGCCTGGACCACCGACGGAAACCTGACTGGGATTCAGGCGGGTTCGAGCTCCACGACCGTTCCGGAACCCGGCACGCTGGCGTTGGTGGGGATCGGCCTGGTTGGCCTATTTCTTCTACGCCGCCGCTCCGAAGTATTGGCATAGTTGCGCAAATAAAAGGCCGGTCTTTCAAGCTCTCACGCACGCTTTTCGCGCGCGTGGGAGTTTTTATTTTGGCTCGCGCACTTCGTGAGCACCGCTGGTGCGGCACCGTCGATCACGGGGTAGCCTTGGCATGGCACGTGCTCCTCCGTGGTAACAAGCCGTCACACCCGACAGGGCGTAGAATCCAGACTGTTTCGACGGGTTAGTGTGCGCGGTGCGAATGGCGCGGCCGAATCTCACATCGCTGTTTAACCAGTTCCGGCGATATGCACGGGACGTGGCGGTAGTACAGCGCCATGGATACCGGCGCGAATGCTGGAACTACGCTCGGCTCGCTGGAGCGGCGGCGGCTTGCGCTGGGGCTCTGAAACAAAGAGGTATTCGAACCGGGGAGCGCGTGATCTTGTGGGGTCCCAACAGCGCGGAATGGATGGCGGCTTTCTGGGGATGCTTGCTGCGCGGGGCAGTGGCGGTGCCGCTGGACGATGGCGCCACGACAGAATTTGCCGTGCGTATTGCACATGAAACAGACGCCAAGCTAGTCCTGGCCGCGCGCGGAAAACCGCGCTTGGGTGCAATTGCGGCGCTAAATCTGGAGGATTTGGGCGACACCTTGGAGCGTGCGGACGACGGAAAGCTCGCCGCAGTAGCTCCTTCGGCCGGCCCGGAACTAACCAGCGGCTTCGAATCGCTTTCCGACGAGCCGATCACACGAAACCATATCGCCCAGATTCTTTTTACTTCCGGCACTACGGCCGAGCCGCGCGGCGTGGTCCTGACCCATGGCAATTTTCTCGCGAATCTTGAGCCGCTGGAGCGAGGAATTGATCCCTATCGACAATATGAGAAGTGGTTTCATCCGCTGCGCTTTGTGACGCTGGTGCCCTTGAGTCATGTTTTTGGGCAATTCATGACGCTATTTGTTCCGCCCTTGCTGGGAGCGACAGTGGTATTCGAGCCATCCGCGAACCCGACGGAGATCATGCGAACCATCAAACGCGAACGCGCGACGGCCTTGATTGCGGTGCCGCGCATGCTGGATGGACTGCGAGCGGGCATTCTGCGAGATGTAGAGGCGCGCGGACGGAGCGAATGGTTTCGTAGCGCGTCTGCATCCGCGAACGACCAGAAATTTCTGCGCCGCGCGTGGAAATTTCGTCGCGTTCACCGGCGGTTCGGGTGGAAGTTCTGGGCCTTCATTTCGGGAGGTGCGGCGCTTTCCGGAGAGACCGAGGAGTTTTTTCGCCGCGTGGGATATGCCGTCGTGCAGGGATATGGGATGACGGAAACGGCTTCGCTGATCAGCTTGAACCATCCGTTTCGCGCCGCACAGGGGACGATTGGTAAAGTTTTGCCTGGGCGGGAATTTCGGCTCGCGGAAGACGGTGAAATCTTGGTGCGCGGCGAAAACGTCACCGGCGGCTATTGGCAAGACGGCACTCGCCAGCCGGCGGAAGAAGGAGCGTGGTTGCGGACCGGCGACGTCGGGGAACTCGACCCGGAAGGCAACCTGCGTTTTCGCGGACGCAAGAAAAATGTGATCGTCACCGCCGCGGGATTAAACGTCTATCCGGAGGATTTGGAGGCGGCGCTGCGAAAGCAAGCTGGCGTGCGCGATTGCGTGGTCGTTCCCATGGATCGCGAAGGGAACGCTGAGCCTTGCGCGGCGTTGCTGATGAACGCGCAAAGCGAGAACGCGGCACAGGCCGGGCTTGCGATCGAGAATGCGAATCGATCGCTTGCGGAATACCAGCGTCTGCGGTGCTGGGTTGTTTGGCCTGATGCCGATTTTCCCCGCACGCCTACCGGGAAGCCGCGACTTGCCGCGGTGGCTGCGGGCGCGTCGGAAATTCTAGAAGCGTCGAGTGTTACACGCCCGGGCAAGCTGGGGCGCAGCAGTGCTGCGCCCCTACAAACTGTTGCTGGCGATCTCGAGAATTTGCTGCACAAGTTTGCGAGTGCCGGCGCCGCGTCGAAACAGATTGAAAACGAGCTGAATTTGAGTTCGCTCGACCGCGTGGAATTGATGAGCGCGCTGGAACAGCGCTATCAGGTGGAGCTCAGCGAGACGGCGTTTGGCGAGGCCAAAACCGTTGGCGATGTCGAGCGCTTGCTGCGAGAGCCTTCGGCTCGGCGCACGGACTATATTTATCCGCGCTGGACGCTGCGCGCGCCGGTGCGATGGTTCCGGTTAGCGGTGTACTACGCGCTGGCGTGGCCCGCTACCCAGATCCTGGGGCATCCCAAAATTGTTGGGCGAGAAAATCTGCGCGCCGCGCGCGGGCCTGTGCTTGTCGTGTCCAACCACATCACGAGACGCGCGGACATTGGCTTGATTCTTGCCGCGCTGCCATTGCGTTTTCGGCATCGCCTGGCTACGGCGATGGGCGGAGAAACGCTGCGACGCATGCGCCAGCCGCCCGCTGACTGGTTCTTCGCGAAGCGCTGGGCGTATCAGCTTGGCTACTGGATGGTGACCGCGCTGTTTAACGCTTTCCCGCTGCCGCAATTTTCGGGGTTTCGCGAAAGCTTCCGCTACGCCGGGGAATGCGTCGATCGCGGCTACAGTGTGCTGGTTTTTCCGGAGGGCGAAGTGAATGACTCCAACACCGGCGCGATGGCTGAATTTCAAGGTGGCATCGGCTTGCTGGCACAGAATCTGAACGTTCCGATTGTGACCATGCGGCTGGACGGCGTGTGGAAAATGAAGCGCGAGCACCGGCGGTTCGCGCGGCACGGAGAAATCAGCGTGCGCATCGGAGCGCCCGTCACTTTTCCCGCCGGCGCCGCGCCCAACGAAATCGCGCGCGAGCTCGAATCGCTGGTGCGATCTCTGTGAAACCTGCGGCAGCGAGACGACACCCCTTCGTTCAGAGAGATTTCGAGCGCAGCGCCCCGTCGTTTATTTTTCCGGCGGCGCGCGGTTCCTGAGTCGCGTTCGAGGGTGAGTTTGCTATCCTACGCTGCGTGAAACGCGCCTTCTTGATTGATACAGATACGGCTTCCGACGACGCGGTGGCGCTCATCATGGCGTTGCGGAGTCCCGAGGTTGAGGTTGTGGCCATCACCACGGTGGCCGGCAACGTGGGTGTGGCCCAGGCAAGCCGCAATGCCCTGTATACCGCGGAGCTTTGCGATTCGCAGGTCCCGGTGTTCGCCGGGGCAGAGAAGCCCTTAACGCGCGCGCACGAGAGCGCGAGCTGGTTTCACGGTCGCGACGGCTTGGGCGATCACGGTTATCCGCCGCCACGCCGATCGGTCGAGAGGCGGAGCGCTGTCGATGCAATCATCGACACGATCGAATCCCAACCAGGCCTGGTGCTGGTCACACTGGGGCCGCTGACGAATATCGCGCTCGCGCTAAAAAAGAAGCCCGACATCGCGGGGAAAGTTGGCCGCTGCGTGGTGATGGGGGGCGCGCCATGTTGCGAGGGAAATGTCACGCCCGCGGCCGAGTACAACATCTGGTGTGACCCAGAAGCGGCGCGCGTCGTGGCGAGGAGCGGCCTTCTCATCGAACTGATCGGCTGGCACTTGTGCCGCGGCGAGGCGGCGCTGAATCCGTCCGACATCCAGCGCGTGCTGAGCTTCGGCACACCCGTTGCGAAATTTGCCATCGAGTGCAACAGCCGCGCGCAGGAAGCGTACCTCCAGCAGACCGGAGAACATGGGATATCGCTGCCCGACCCGGTAGCGATGGCCGTCGCGCTGGATCCGTCTATCATTACTTCGCAGTCGGAACATTATATGGAGGTCGAGACCGATAGCGAACTCACTCGCGGCATGACCGTGGTTGACCGGCTCAACGTCGCCGGTGACGAACGGAACCGCGAGGTCTGGGCATCGGCTCTGGGCGGCGGGCGCAAAGCTAAGATCGTCTGGACGATTAACAACGCGCACTGGAAACAGGCTTTATACGCTGCGCTGCGGTAGCTCCGTGCGCTTGCAGTGTTGGAAAGGACATAGAGATGCGAGGAATGTGGGCTCGGTTCGGGATGCGCGATGATTAAGTCTCTTGGTATGTGGTTTGCGATTCTTCTTCTCGCGATTGTCGGCTCATTCGGGTTATCCAATTCTTTGGCGCAGGCGCAGGCTCCGGCGCAGGATGCTGCCCCTCCTAAAGACCCTGCCGTGGAGCGGGGGCGCAAGCAATTTGGGCAGTCCTGCGGATTTTGTCATGGGGTGGACGCTACCGGGGCGCGCGGTCCCGATCTGCTGCGGTCTCCGCTGGTGGCGCATGACGTTAAGGGTGACTTGATTGGGGACGTGATGCGTCACGGGCGACCAGACAAAGGGATGCCCGCGATTCCTGCTACTGACGACCAGGTTGCCGATATTGCCGCGTTTCTCCACTCGCAAATAGCCGAGGCGATGAATTCGGCCGACGTGCCGCAGGGATATCCCGCGGATAGATTGCTCACCGGCAATGCCGAGGCCGGCAAGGCTTACTTCAATGGACCTGGGGGTTGCAAGAATTGTCATTCGCCGACAGGCGATCTGGCGGAGATCGCCAACAAGTATTCGCCGATCGAACTGGAAGCGCACATGTTGTATCCCGAGGGCAAATTCACGACCGTGGTAGTGACGCTGCCTGCCGGAGACAAGATCGCCGGGCCTTTGGTGCACATCGATGAGTTTTCCGTGGCGCTGCGCGATGCTTCCGGTGAATACCGGTCGTTTGCGCGGGATCGCGTGAAGGCTGAAATTCAGGATCGATTGGCGGCGCACCGGAACTTGCTCGATAAACTTACGCAGAGCGAGATTCACAATTTGTTTGCGTATCTGCAGAGCTTAAATTGACGGAAACATTGCTGCGCTGCGGCTGCGACGTTCGATCCCCAAACACCATTCCGAAGGTGTCCGTGCAAAGAGAGGAATTGGAATGCCTCGTTATTCTGGTGAACTAATGATTAAGGTTGCCTTGCTGATTGGCGCTTTCCTTCTTGGTCCAGGATTGGCTGCGGGGCAGGGACTTGATCCGGCGGCGTTGCTGCGGCCAGCCACCGATACTTGGCCGACCTACAACGGGGAATATTCGGGTCGGCGCTACAGCGCGCTGGATCAGATTAACCAGGGGAACATCGGATCGCTCACGCTGGCCTGGATTTATCGAACGCGCGGGGCGGCCATCAAATCGACGCCGCTGGAAGTGAATAACATTTTGTATTTCACGGCGCCCGACAATGTTTGGGCGGTCGACGCGCGATTTGGGCGCCCGATTTGGCACTACGAGCGGAAATCCGAAGGCGACCACATCGGGCATCGCGGGTTGGGAATGTACAAGAACTGGCTGTACTTCACGACGCCGGACGCGCATTTGATCTGTCTCGACGCGAAAGACGGCAAGCTTCGCTGGGACATCGTGCTGGCCGACGGGAAGCTCGGTTATTTCGCGACGATGGCGCCGCTGGTAGTGCGCGATCACGTGATCGCGGGCGTGTCTGGCGACGTTACCGATCTCCGCGGGATGCTGACGTCCGTCGATCCGGACACCGGAAAAGTGCAATGGCGCTGGTACACCGAGCCCGATCCCGGGCAGCCGGGCTCGGAAACCTGGCCGAAGGATTCCGACGCCTTGCTTCACGGTGGAGGCATGACCTGGATGACCGGAACGTACGACCCGGCGCTGAATTTACTGTATTGGGGCACCGGCAACCCGAATCCGGTGCTCGTTGGCGAAGGGCGGGCTGGCGACAATCTTTATACCTGCTCGATTGTGGCGCTCAATCCGGATACAGGAAAGCTGGCGTGGTATTTTCAGCCATCGCCGCACGATGTGCATGATTGGGACGCGGTGGAGACGCCGGTATTGTTCGACGCCGAGTTCCAAGGCAAACCGCGGAAACTTTTGGCGCAGGCCAGCCGCAACGGATTTTTCTTCTTGCTGGATCGCACGAACGGAGAGCACCTGGTGACGTCTGCGTTTATCGATCAGACGTGGTCTTCCGGCGTGGATTCGCGCGGACGGCCGATCGCCAAACCCTCAGCGACTCCTAGTCCCGACGGAGCGCTGGTCGAGCCGGGTTCCGACGGTGCGACCAACTGGATGGCGCCGAGCTTCGATCCGCAGACGAATTTGTTTTATGTCGTCGCGCGGCGGGTGTTCAGCATTTTTTACCGAGTTGCCGAGGGCAAGGCCGAGGGCTGGGGCGGCCGCGATCGCAATCTGTGGGCCAACACCACACTGCGCGCGTTGGATTACAAGACCGGCAAAGTTGTGTGGAACCATGAGTTGGGAGAGGAAGAAGGTATCGCGGGAATTTTGACTACGGCGGGGCACTTGCTCTTCAGCGCGGATGTCTCCGGAAACATGCTGGCGCTCGATCCGGCTACCGGGAAGACGTTGTGGCACTTGAATGTCGGCGGAGAAGTGGTGGCATCGCCAATGACCTATGAGATCGACGGCCGGCAGTATTTAATTGTTCCGGTGCAAGACGTTATGTACGCCTTTGCCGTGCCGGGAAAAACCTAGGGCGCGGCCGAATCGCTAAGGTTGCTGGTCGCTGTCAGGCAGGGCCAGGAAAATCAGGATGATGCCCATAATCGTGAACATGCGGAAGGCCGCTTCCTGGCCGTTCCACGATTTGGATTGCCACATCAGGAACCACTCGGCCCCTACGATCAAGAACGCCACCAGCCACATTAAGAGGCCCACCGTCAGCGCAACGACGGATACCCGCTTCGCTTGATTAAATGTAGCGGCAGTTGTCGTTGCCGCGCGGGCCAAGCGAAGGGCTCCCCACCAGCAGAGAATCATGGTGATCGATTCCCAGAGGATGATCGAGATGTAGAAGATTGTGTGGATCGTTGGAGAATTCACGGCGTGCCACATGGCACGATTGTTCGGGAAAGTGGAGTCCATCATCAGTGCGTGGCGGACGAATTGGTAGTTGGAGTCGTAATCGGTGAGGTTGTTGAAGACAACCACGGAATAGAACAACGCTACGGCGAGTACCAGAGCGATTTTTGCGACGCGCAGGCTCACGGCTTCCCTCGCGCGGTGAAGGTTTGGAAATAAGCGATCAGGGCGCGGATGGTGGCGTCGTCGTATTCGGGGAAGCTGGGCATTCGCGCGTTGGGATTTTTCTCTTTCGGATTGTGAATGTAGGCGGCGAAATAACTAGGTTGCGCCGTGGCCCATGCCGAGAGAACTAGCCACGGGCGGCCGGCTTTGTGCCCGCCTTCTGTCCCCATGTTGTGACAGCGGAAACAGTTTTGTTGCGCGAGGCGATAGCCGGCTTGAACTTGCGGGTCTTGCGCCTGTGGGCCGGGCGGGGCGATGGCGCCAAAAACGGCGGCCTCGTCGCGGAATTCCAGGCGCACCACGCCCCAGGGATTTTGCGGCTCTTCCGAGTGGCCGAGAATTTTGAAACTGGGCGTGAAGTTGGGATCAGAAATAAGGTACGGGCCCATGTCCAGGTTGTGGCCTTCGGCATCTTTGGGCCAGCCCGACGGAGGCTGGCCGTTGATCGTGAGAACCAGCACGGGACGATGCGCCGCGATGTAGGCGCGAGGATAGTTGGCGCGATATTGGTCGGCGCAGATGGTTACGGTCAGATCCGATGCGGGCGCGGCGGCCAGTTGCCGGGCTAATTCTTCCAGCGAGACGCCCCTGATTTGTGTTGGGCCGGTGAAATTGGTGTCGTTGGTTACCGTGTAATTTACTTGCGGCAGCGCGAGCAAGTCTTCGCGCGTGATGTAGCGCGTGGAATTTGGCGGCAGGTTGGCTAAGTCGCCCGCTAGTTCCAGATCGAGTGGGGATGTTCGCGTGGCGCGGAGCTTGGCGTGGAGCGTCGTGAAGGTTTGGGCGGGAGCTTGGCTTGCGATGAGAAGGGCGAGAAGGGAAAAAAGACGCGCGCTTCGGAAGGTGGCCGCTACAAACAAGCTTTTGTGCGCGCGTGCCGGCTTGGATCGATTTTGCATGGCACATGCTAGCTCAGGTCCAAATTGGTTCAAGAGAAAAAACGCGGCGCGCCTGTCGCCGTGCGCGGCTATGTTAGAGTGACGCGACATTTTTTGCGAAGGCGGAAAAACTCATGGCAGCAGGAGTAGAGGCGCGGCTTCAGGAACTCGGGATTGTCTTGCCGGCTCTGCCGGCGTCGGCAGGCAATTTCATTCCGGCGAAGACCGTCGGACACATGGTTTATCTCTCGGGAGTGATTTCAACGGGAGCTGATGGGGTCATCGCGGGAACCGTGGGCGCCGGGCGAACCATCGAGGAAGGGTATGCGGCGGCGCGGGCTTGTGCTTTGACGCACCTGGCCGTGCTGAAGCGGCACCTGGGCTCGCTGGATGCGGTGAAAAGCGTGGTTGGCGTGAACGGATACGTGAACGCCGTGGCGGGATTTGCGGAGACGCCTGCGGTGATCAATGGCGCGTCGGATTTGCTGGTGCAGGTTTTTGGCGACGCGGGACGCCACGTGCGCGCGGCGATTGGAGTCTCCGCATTGCCGCGAAACGCTCTGGTAGAAACACAGATGACCGTGGAGATTTAGGAGCGCTCGGATGGCTGAGCACGTTCTGTCCGCGGAGCCCACGCACTCACGGTGGAACCGCGCGTTGCAGCCGCGGCTGGCCGTCGCGCCCGGCGACACCGTGCACATGGCGTGCGTTGATTCCAGCGGCGCGCAGGTACGGCCAGGGATGAGCGTCGCGGCATATCTCGGCATCGACCGCGGGCGCATTCACGCGCTTACCGGGCCGGTCTTCATCGAGGGCGCGCAACCCGGAGACGTGCTCCAGATCGACATCCTCAATGTGGCCCACAAAGGCTGGGGCTGGTCGAGCGTCGTCGCGGGGCTCGGCTTTCTGAAGGAGCGATTCGCGGAGCCGTATCTTTTTCACTGGAAGCTCGATGGCGAGGTCAGCAGGTCACTGTCACCCGCGGTCGTGCCGCTGCAGCCGTTCTGCGGTGTGATGGGCGTGGCGCAGACGGAAGACGGCGAATTCCGCACCCGGCCACCGGGCAATTTTGGCGGCAACATGGATGTCCGCGAGCTTTGCAGCGGGGCGAAGCTCTACCTGCCGGTGCTCAATATCGGCGCGCTATTTTCAGCCGGCGATGCGCATGCGGCACAGGGCGACGGCGAGGTTTGCATCAACGGCATCGAGTGCCCGGCGGACGTGACACTGCGTTTTCACCTGCATAAGGGACAGCCGCTTGCGGGACCGCTCGTCGAATCACCCCGATACCCCGCCGAACACGCCGCCGGCCAGGCTTGGATCGTGGTGGAGTCGGCGACCGATGCCGCCGTGGCGGCGCGCGCCGCGACTTCGCGGATGATCGATTTATTGGTCGCGCGTTGGGGCTTCAGCGACGTCCACGCCTACCTGCTTTGCAGCGTGGCGATGCACTTGCGATTGAGCCAGGTGGTGAACGAGCCGATGTTCACGGTGAGCGCTGCCATCGCGAAAAGTGTATTGCCGGACAGAAGGCTGTTCTGAGCGCGCCTGCAACACACGGCGAGTTTCGCGTCTCGCTACATCGCGGCGAATCTCCGGCGCTTTCCTCTTTTTCCCCCGCTTCCACACGTCGAAATTGAAAAAAGCGATTTGCGCAAATCAAAGAATTCGTTTCGATTCCACGCGCGTTCGCGATAGCGTGCTGCAATTCATTCGAAGACAGGCCGTGCAAAGCGGCCTGGACAGTGTCGGGTGCCAAGACTACAGTGCTTCGACCGGCCGGGCATGGGGATGTAAGTTCCGTGCACTTTGACAATTGGAGGGGGTTTTCCCGAATGTGTAAACGATTTAGCCTATCTGCTTTTGTCCTCGCGTCATTCCTCCTCATGTTTTTCGCGTTCACACCACTTGCGCACGCTCAACAAACTCTTGGCGGCATCACCGGAACGGTGACCGACACTTCGGGCGGAGCGCTGGCGGACGCCACCGTCACGCTGGTGAGCGATGCGACCACGCTAACCCGCGTTCAGAAGACCAGCGCCGCCGGCAGCTACGATTTTGTGAACTTACCCATCGGCGCATACACGCTGACGTTCACCCACGACGGTTTCGATACGCAAAAAGTACCCTCGATCACCGTACAGGCCGATCGCACGGCCACGGTAAATGCCGTGCTGAAAGTTGGGCAGGTCGGCACTACCGTCACGGTCGAAGCGGTACCGCTGCTGAACGCCGTGGACACCACCAACGGCTACATTCTGGACAAGGCGCAACTCGAAGCGGTGCCCCTGCCAACCGGCAGCTTCACTGGGCTTGCGATTCTTTCTCCAGGTGTGAACGCCGAACTCCCAAGCGGCACCGGCGCGAACAGTGGACTTGGTAATCAGCCGATCTGGGCCAATGGCCAGCGCGATACCAGCAACACGTTTTTGCTGAACGGCGTGGACGCCAGCAACCTGTTCAACGGAAAGAGCACCAGCCAGGTGGCGTCGGCACGCGTGGTGAATAACACCGGTGTGAGCGGCGCGGCTAGCACCAGCGCTGCCGTGATTCAGAGCACCGCGTCGCCTTACCTGGCCATCGGCCAGTCGCTGCCCACGCCCGCTCCCGAAACCATTCAGGAGCTGCGCGTCAACACCTCCATGTACGACGCACAGCAAGGTTCCACCAGCGGCGCACACATCGACATGAGCACCGCTTCCGGTACCAACAATTATCACGGCAGCCTTTACGGTCACCGCGGCACCAACGCATGGAACGCCGCGCCCTTCTTCTTTAACGCCGACCCCAACATCCCCCAAGACCAAAAGAATCCGGAGTTGCATCGCTACACCGCCGGGGGCACCTTCGGCGGACCCATCAAGAAGGACAAGCTCTTCGGCTTTGTCAGCTATCAGCACTTGCACACTTCCGATCAGGAGATCGGCTTGTCGCGGCTTACCGTGCCGACCGGACTGACCGACAGCAATCGGACCGCCGACGGCTTGGCCGCCATCGCAAACGCGGACTTTACCGGCCCGCAAGGCGCTGCCCCGATTAACGCCAGCCAGATCAGTCCGGTGGCCCTCGCGTTGTTCCAATACAAATTGCCCAACGGCCAGTATCTGATTCCTTCCGCGGACGGCAACACGCCGACCGTAAACTTCCCGGAAAATGCCATCGTCCCGGGCACCGCGTATTTCACCTCCGATCAAGCCGTGGCCGACCTGGACTGGAACGCGACCAGCAAGGACAGCGTGTTTTTGAAGTATTACTACCAGCACGATCCGACCATCGCGCCTTACGCGTATTCCAGCGTCGCGGGCTTCAGCCAGCATCTGGATGCCGGCAGCCAAGTGATGTCGATCGGCAACACCCAGACCATCCGGCCTACTTTGAGCCTCAGCGAAACGTTCGGATTCATTCGCGAGAAGGTCTACAGCACGATCAGCCAGCCATTCACCCCGCAGTCGCTGGGTATCCAGACCTTCGGCTCGAACGTTTTTCCAGGAATTACCATCGTCGATGATTTCGGCAACGAGTCTCCCGCGAACACCGGCTGCCCCAACTCCAACCCGAATTGCGCCAGCCCCACTCCGGTCGCAAACGCGGCACTCACGATCGGCGAAGGCGGCGCTTCACAGGGCGCCTTCACCGGCGTTTTCCAGAATCGCTTCATGCCGTCGGCCAGCGCGATCTGGACCAAAGGCAAGCACACGCTCACCTTTGGCGGCAGCTATGCCTACACGCAGCTCAACACTCGCGACGAAAGAACCGACCAGGGAATCATTGGCTCTGCCGACTTTTCGCAATTCGTGCAGGGCTTGGTCACTCCCTACACCACCGATGGCTTCGTCACCACGGCATACCTGCAAGGAAACGCCAACCGGTATTACCGCGCAGGTCAAAGCGGGCTTTACGCGCAGGACAAATATCAGCTTCGCCAGAATCTCAGCATCACCGCAGGCCTGCGCTGGGATTGGAACGGAGGGCTTAGCGAGAAGTACGGCCGCCTATATAACTTTGATCCGTCGCAGTATTCCTACGATGACGCCACTGGCACGATCACTTCCACGGGCTTCATCGTCGCCGGCAACAACACCCAGTTTCCGAGCAAGGGCGTCAGCGATACGACCCTCACGGGCCGCCAGTGGGGTTTCGCTCCGCGCGTGGGACTCGCGTGGAGCCCGGCGATGTTTCACAACAAAGTGGTGGTTCGCGCCGGCACCGGCTTGTACTACGATCGCGGCGAACTCTTCAGCTATTTCTCTCCGGGGTTTGCTTCCGGCGTAATCGCGGGCGGTCCGTTCGGCGTAAACCAGGCGCCGCCGTTCGTGAATTCCCAAACGTGCTCGACGGTCAGCAATTTTTACCAGGGCTACATACCGACGTGCGACGCTACCAACGCCGCCCCCGGAACGCTCGGCACCGGCGGCTCGCTGTCTTATCCCTGGGGTGCTGCGCTCCAATCGCCTCCCACCGGCAATCCCGCGAATATCATCAATTATTTGCCCAATGCAGCCGCGATCGAGGATGGGGCGCCGCTGTTCTCCTTCGGCGTCTATAACCGCGCCAACAAGCTGCCCTACACGATCAACAACACTCTCGACATTCAGTGGCAGCCGCGCAACGATCTGTCGATTCAGATCGGTTATGTCGGCAACCTGGGACGCCACCTGGTTATCCCCGTGCCGTTCAATCAGGCGCAAATCGCAACGCCATCGCATCCGATCCACGGCCAGACGTGGAGCTACGGGTACCAGGTGCAGGCTGCCGGATGCACACCCTCTGCAACGAACAACTTTGACTGCGCCATTACTCTTCCCGACGGCACGCAAATGCTGAATACCGCCGAAGGCGGCAACATCGACCTCCGGGTTCCCTATGTCGGCTACTCCTCGGAGTCGGAGAGTTACAACGCCGCCGGTATTTCGTCTTACAACGCGCTGCAAACTCACGTTGAAAAACGCCTCAGCCATGGCTTCCAGATAGGTTTCTCTTATACCTACTCGCACGCGCTGGATGAGCAAAGCGCCCTCGGTCTGTTCTTCAACGGCAACAACCCGCTCAACTTGCGCGACGCCTACGGGTCGTCTGATTTTGACCGCACCCACGTCTTCAATTTCACTTATCTTTATCAGCTTCCCAAATTCCGCCCGGAAAACTCGACGGCGGGTAAATTCACCGATGGCTGGGCCATTGAGGGGATCGGCGTGTACCAGAGCGGCCAGCCCTTCAGCGTCATCGATTATTCCGGCGCCGTGGGCAGCGTTTTCTACGGCGTATCCGACGGCATCACCAACCCGATCGTTCCGCTGAACAGCAGCTGCACTCCCAAGACCGCGGTCACCGGCAACTCGGGCGCGACACCTGGATTGCCTGCGCTCAACGCCGCTTGCTTTACCGTGCCGGTCCTGGCGCCTGGAGATCTCGGGGGCGCGATTCCTCCCGGAGATACCTTCGAGACCGACTTCACTACCGGCCAGCGCAACATCTTCCGCCAATCCTGGCAGCGCCGCCTGGACGTCTCGATCGTGAAGATGACCAACATCACCGAGCGTGTATCGGCACGATTCAGCTTCGACGTTTTCAACGTCACCAATACGCCTAGTTTTGACGTGCCCATCGACGACGTCACGCAAAACCAGTATTACGATGGGTTCCCGGTTGCGGGAACGCCGTCCCTGCCTACAGGCTGCGGCACCAGCAATTTCACCAACAACTTCTACAATTGCCCGTTTGGCCTGGGCAGCGTGAACAAAACCATCGGCAGCCCGCGGCAGATTCAGATGACGCTGCGGATTCTGTTCTAGACTTTCCACCCCCCCCAACACCGGGAACGGCGGCCCTCGTGGCCGCCGTTTTCGTTTCCGCGGTTTTCGTTTTCTGTCAGAGGTAGGGGCACAGCACCGCTGTGCCCGGTGTTAGTGAGCGCTCACGGTGACGGAGAGAGTCCGCACCACCGTAGCAGAGTATTGCGACTGCAGGTCCGCGGCGCTCTCAAAGGTTTTGCCTTCCACATGACGAGCGGGAAATTCAAAGGTCAAAGATCGCGCCGCGAAAGGCCAGGGATCCAGCACGAAATGACGCGCGCCAATACTACGCACCTGCACGCAAGCATATTCGCCGTTGCGCAGCGGAAGCGGATGCAAGAGATGCGCCGGTTGCCGAAAATCCACGCACGTGAGCAAAGACAGGTTATCCGTGGCCTGCAACAGCCGGAAATGGTCGAGGATCGCCGCTTCGCTCGCCTGCTCGGGAGTGAAGTGAGAGTCAGCAGCGATTTGCTGGCGCAGAGATTGCTGGAACGCTTTCTGCTGCTCCAGGAATCGATCGAGCAGCGGCAAGTCGGCTGGAGCAATCGTGGAACGATCTGCGTGATCGTTCAGCAAGCTGTAGGTATGCATGGAGATGAGCACCGCGGCGTAAGGATCTTCGGAGGCGATGAGCCGCACGGCGCGGTCGCGCACGGCGAGGTAATCGGCGAGGTCGATCTCTTCGAAGGCCGAATATTTGCCCACCAACTCCGTCGAAAACGCGCTGGGTTTCCCCTGCCGCGTAATTTGCGGCTTCGCGTCGCGCGCCAACCAACCATCGTCGTGCCGCGCGATGCCCTTCAACACGGGCACGCGGGGTTCCGGCGGCAGAAAGCGATCGTTGCCCCATCGTTCCGCGAAAGCTCCCGCCAATCGCGCGTGATCGGGATGCGTTACCAACCACCAACCGGTTTCGGTTTCAAGCCGCAACACGTCTTACTCCTCACTCTTCTCCGCGACCTCTGCGTCCTCTGTGGTGAATCCTCTTTATTCCACTTCCGCGGTTCGCGCCGATTCATGCCACTTGTGCAGGAAATACCATTCCAGGAACATCACCAGAAATAAAAATCCAAATCCCAGCACGGTCGCCGCGAAAACCAGCGCAAACAGGTAATCGGTCTGCAGCTGCGACGAAGCATAGAGAATGGAATAGCCGAGGCCGCCTCGTCCCACGCTGCTCGATCCCGCATACAACTCGCCGGTAATCGCGCCAATCACCGCGATCCCACTGGCGATACGAATCCCCACGAAGAGCGACGGCACCGCATGCGGCAATCGCAACTTGAACAACAGTTGCGAGGGCGAGGCATTGTGCATCAGAAACAGATGAACCAGGTTTTCATCGACGCTGATCAAACCTTGGGTTGTATTCGCGATGATCGGCGCCAGGGAAATGATGAACGCGATCAGCGTGACCGAAAAAATCCCCGCGCCCATCCACATCAGAATCAAAGGCGCAATCGCCACGATGGGCACGGTCTGCAGCAGCAGCGTCCACGGATACAACATCCGCCGCACCCAGCGGGATTGCGCGAAAATCAGTGCGACACCGACGCCCACCACAATGCTCAACAGGATTCCGCCGATGGCTTCTTCCGCCGTAATCGCGAACGAATCCAGCAGTGACGGGAAGCGCGCAGCCACAGCCCCGGCTACTGCCCACGGCGAAGGCAGCATGTACGGCGGCACGCGAAAGATCCACAGAATGAGCTGCCAGATCAGCAGCAACGCGGCAAAAACTCCCAACGCATTTGCGGCCACAATCAGCCGCCGTTTCATCGGGCGGCTGCTCCCCGAAGCGTGTGTGATACCTGCGCGACCATTGCCTCGAACTCCGGCGTCTCGCGCAGAACGGCCGTGCGCGGCCAGGGCAAGTCCACCGGCACCGTGGCGCAAATCCGCCCCGGATTCGGCGCCAGCACAAGGATGCGCGTGGATAGAAACACCGCTTCCGCCACCGAGTGCGTGACGAAAATCGCCGTCCACTTCTGCTCCTCTCGCAAGCGCAGGAGCTCTTCATTCAAGCGGTCGCGCGACATTTCGTCCAACGCCGCGAAGGGCTCGTCCATCAGTAGCAATCGCGGATTCGTAGCCAGCGCGCGTGCGATCGACACGCGCATCTTCATCCCGCCGGACAACTGGCGCGGATAAGCATCGGCAACGTGCCCAAGCCCGACCAGCTCCAGCAGCGCGCTGATCTTCTCCGCGCGGCGATCTTTGGACACGCCTTCGAGTTCCAGTCCCAACCCGACGTTGTGTCGCACCGTTCGCCAAGGCAGCAAAGTCGCGTCCTGAAAAATGTACGACACGATCTCCCGAGCGTTCACCGGCGTCATTCCGTCCACGCGCACCAGGCCGGCGCTCGGCGCGGTGAGTCCCGAAATCAGCTTCAACACCGTCGATTTCCCGCAACCTGAAGGGCCGATGAGTGTGACGAACTCTTCTTTGAGAACATACAGATCGATCGCCTCAAGAACCGCTCTAGCGTTCCCGTACTTCTTGCTCACATCCGTAATCTCGATGATTGGTGCCGCAACGTCCGAGCTCATCTGCCGGCTCCTACTTGTACTGGCTCTTCTGCCTGAGCCTGCCTGCGTCGCAGCGACCAGTCATCCTCCAGGCCCGGGAGCACCAACACGCTAACCCGCGCTGCATCGTGGTACACAATTTGCGTGGACCGCTTCCAATCCCAGGACGTAGCCCGCCAAGAAGGCACATCGCTCCCCGGATTGCGATCGTAAAGTGGAAACGCGCTGCTCGCGATTTCCAACCGGATGCAATCACCCGCCTCGAAACGGCACGAGGTCGGCTCCAGCGCAAATTCCCAGCGATGAACTTTGTCCGCGGCGTAACCCTCCGCAAACAGCACGCTCGAGCGAGCGATGCCCATGCAAACAAAATCCGCCGCGCCACCCGGCCGCACGCGCACCAGCTTTGCAGCAAAATCGGTGTGCGCCGCCGAAGTGGCGCAATACAAAACGACGTAAGGAGCGCCGAAGACGAGCCGAGGCCTCGTCAGTGGCTCCGACGTATAGACCAGCACATTGTTCCCCAACTCCAGACTCGCTTGATCGAACGGCCCGCTGGCGACTGTCGAGCCGTCGGGCGCGGCCACCGGCACTTCCGGATCGTAAACAAAAATGTCGCAAGGTTCGTCCTCAACTGCCGCCTCCATGGAGAGCACGCCATCGCCCTTGCGCGAATTGGCTTTCCCTCCGCTGCGTACGTACAGGATCTGGCTTTCGGCGGAAGGGAATTCATCCGCCTGCCGCCAACGGTTTTCGCCCAGCACAAAGTGCCGGATGCGCGGTTCTTGTGCAAACTCTCCGGAATCCTTCAGCCAATGATTGAACCAGCGCAGGAGAATCGCATCGGTATCCAGCAGCGCCTCCGCGCCGAAATTTCCGGCGCCCGCTCGATCTCCCCAAGGAATGTGCTGCCATGGCCCGGCGATCAGATATTGATGTTCGCGCGCAAGCCCATTTCCGGCATGTTGGCGCAAAGCGGCGAAGCCTTCGACGCTCCCCTTCACAAAAACGTCAAACCAGCCCGAAACATGCAGCGCGGGAACCTGAATGCGATCGAGCCTCCGGCTGACGTCGAGCGCGGCCCAATATTTTCCCGGCCGATCGTGATCGAACCAATCCAGTACATACGCCGGCAAACCTTCGCCGTGCAGCGCCGGGTGCTCGCGAAGCGGCAGCACAGTCATCTGCGCCGCAAGATTCGCCCAGGCATGCTCCAGCCGGTCACTGGCTTCGCGCAACCCTTTGCGCCGAGCATCCGCCTTCAACAGCTGTAATCCCCAGCCGAGGCTCGAAGTCAGGCGCAACGCGCCGTTGTGGTAGAACCAGCCGTGGTACAAATCGCACGCGCACATTCCCGGCGCGATGCACGCCAGTCCTTCCGGCTGCTCGGCGGCAGCCAGGAGTTGCGTCATTCCCTGGTAGGAAAATCCGTACATCCCGATGCGGCCGTTCGATTCAGGGCGAGCGCGCAGCCAAGCGATACTCTCCGCCCCGTCGCGCGCTTCGTTGCGAAAGGGATAAAACTCGCCCTCGGAATCCCCGCGCCCGCGCACATCCTGAATCACAACGTTGTAGCCATGCCGCGCAAACCAAACCGGGTGCGCGTAAACGACGGTCGAAGCGATGTCGCGCCCGTAGGGCTGGCGCATGAATAAGGTTGGAACCGGAGTGGCCTGCGCAGGATAGTAGTGATCGGAGACAAGCTCAACGCCGTCGGACATGCGGCAGCGCACGCCGCGTTCCAGCCGAACGCCGTTGCCGCAGTCGACCCACTGCTCGCCGCGCGTCATTTGGGTGAATTCGAGTAGCGCAACATGGCCTGCAGTGCCGCCGCGAGTCGCGTCGCGGCTTGCTCCAGCCAGCGCGCCCCATTTTCCGCGGTCGCCGGCCGCGGGTCGCCCATTACCCCGCTCGCGGCGATGTCGCGCGTAAGCCACGCAAACGTGGCCGGCGCATTCTCTGGCTTCAGTAGTTCGGGTTTCGCGGCGTCAGCGATGTAGTTGACGGTGTATGCGGACGTATCCACCAGTTCCGGCACCGACGCCAGCAAAAGCGCCGTCTCCACTTCGCCGGCATGAAAACCATAGGCGCGTTCCTGCTCGCTCAAGCCTTCGTAGGAAACTCCACCCGATCCGTGCAATGCAAAGGTGCGCAGTCCGAATTCCGCACGCAGATCCCGCGCCATCACGTCGATCAACGAAGTATTTCCGCCGTGCGTGTTGTACAGCACCAGTTTCTGGAAGCGCGCGCTCGCCAGACTCGCGCCCAGATCGCGCAACACCGCCATGAACGTCGTAGCACTCACCGAAAGCGTTCCCGCGAAGCCGATGTGTTCGTTGCTCTTTCCGTAATGCACGGGCGGCAGCGCATAGACCGGCAGCTCCGCAGGCAATTTGTCCAGCGCATGTCCCAGCAGCAAATTATTGATCAGCGTATCCGTCGCCAGCGGCAAATGATGCCCGTGCTGCTCGATCGCCGCGGTCGGCAAAACCAGCAGCGTGGATTCGCGTGGCAGCGCGTCCACCTGCTTCCAATTGAGATACGCAAAGTTGCGCGCGTCGGGAATCCACGTTTTCATCGCGAGGTAGCCTGCGGCGACGGCACTTCCCTTTGAAACGTCGCCATTTTGCCGGGATTCAGCAGCCCCTTGGGGTCGTAGCGCTGCTTTGCCAGGAGTTGCACGTTATCGGCGCGATAGCGTCCTCCGCCCTCGACATGATTCACGTGCGGGTTCGCCACGAACACCCCGATCTCCCGGCAAAAATCGATCATCTCGTTCAGGCGCTCCTCGGTGGTGTAGTAAACGACGGGAATCGCGCCGGGAACCGCGCGCCCGTCGCCGCCTTTCCAGAATTCCATGTGCAGCAAAAATTCCTTGCCGAAGCGCTCTTTCAATTTCAGCATCTGCTCGCGCACTTGATCCGGATGAAACGCGCACTGCAGATAGGTATACGCCTCGTCCGCGCTGATGGCCCACAACGTTGTGTGATTCCACGTGTAATCCGAAAGCAGTGGCCGGGTACGCAGCCCAGCATACGCGCCGGAATAGCTGACGTCGCCACCGGCTTCTCGCGCGGCGCTTTGGAACGCGGCAAGCTGCGACGCCGCAATCAGGAAGAAGATCAAGGCCTTACCTTCGCGCGTGCATTCCTTCACCGGTGTAAAGAAAGAAGGGATCGGCCACTCGAACGTGGTGACCAGGCGCTTGGTCCAGGCGGTGTCGTTTGCAATCCGCTCGCTGAAATCAAACGCCGCGTCGAAACTGTCGAATGCGACCGCGCACTGCGACCACTCCACCGCGGGCGTCAAGGCCAGCCAGATCCGCGAAATCACGCCATTCGTGCCCCAGGCATGCAAAATTTCGTGGACCGCTTCTCCTTCGTGCAACAGCACGCGAGGTTCGGCCTCCATGGTCACTACTTCCAGGGCCCGCACGGTATTGAAATCCCGCAAATTCCCGTGCGCCACCGAGCCGATCCCTCCTGACCCGCCGCCAAGAAATCCGCCCACCGACGCCTTCACGATCGTCGAGGGATAGCAGCGCAGCTCCCATCCAGACTTGCGCGCTTCGTTCTCCAACGCTCCGAGCCGCACGCCCGGCTGGCACACCGCCACGCCGTCCGGCTGAATGGCTTCGATCCGGTCCATGACCGACAAATCCAGCACCACGCCGCCACGCAGCGGAACCGCCTGCCCGTAGTTGCCCGTCCCTGCGCCGCGCGCCGTCACCGCTAGATCATTCGCGTAGCAATACCGCAGCACGCTCTGAATCTCCTCGGGAGTGCGCGGTTGCACCGCGATGTCCGCCGCCTTGCCGTCAAGTTGTTTCCGCAGCACCGGCGAGTACCAATAAAAATCGCGCGAAAGCTGCTCCACCATTTCGCGCTGCGTCAGCACCCGCGCCGAATCGCCCAGAACAGCAGCAAGTCCGTAGGCGTGGGTGAGGTCCATAGAGGCGTCCTTCGCGAGTGAGCAGGCTACGATTTGGCCCGCGGCTCCTTGCGCGAACTCCAACTTCGAAAAGCCTTGAGCATGTTGGGATGCGTGAAAAGCGTGTAGCAAAGCTCGCGCAGCACCGGGCCTTCCACGACGCAGTTCATGTCCGAGCGCTGCGCCACTTCCTTCGCCGGAATCAAAATTTGCAGGCAGTGCTTGTTGGCATCCTCGATCGTCGCTCCGTAGACGACGCGATCTAGCCTAGCCCACAAGGCGTTGGCCATGCACATCGCGCACGGCTCGCAGGTGGAATACATGGTGTAGCCCGCCAGCGACGTGCTCTTGAGTTTCTTGCACGCCAGCCGCACGGTGCGCACTTCGCCGTGGGAGCTGGGATCGTTCTCGCGCATAACCGCATTGGTAGCGCGCATCAATCGTTGGCCAGTCTTGGTATTAACGATCAGCGCGCCGAAGGGCGCTGGGAAAGGAGTTTCGAGCGTGCGTGCCGTGAAGCGAACGAGCTCGCGCATGCGCTCTTCATCGAGCGGAGTCACACCCATCCGGCGGGCAGCCGTGGCTGGCATGGCGCAATCTAACACGATGCCCGGAAGCGACCACAAGTTGAAAATCGAATCCGTCAAATCGAACTCGCCGCACGTGCCACGCCGCCGATCCGGTTAGAATGCACCGAATGTCTGCTGCATCCAGTGCGCTGCACCAATTGCGCGAAGCCCTTCGCTCCGGCTCGGTCACGCCGCGCGCCGCCGTGGAGCAGGCGCTCTCCCGCGCCAACAGCAACGCAGGCCACAATGTTTACCTGGCACTCGACGCCGAGCGGGCCCTTCGCGATGCGGACGAGCTGCCGCAGCGATTTCCGGGCACCGCAAAGCCGCAACTTTACGGCCTACCCGTATCCTTAAAAGACTGCTTCGATCTGGCCGGATTCGTCACCAGCGCCGGTTCGCGTTTCTACGCCGAACGCAACGTTCCCGCCGTCGAAGACTCCGCGGTGGCTGCGCGCCTGCGTTCGCAGGGCGCCATCATCGTCGGCAAGACCCATATGCACCAGCTCGCCTACGGCATCACCGGCGAAAATCCCGACTACGGCGACTGCACGCAACCCTGTAACCCCGCGCTGCTCACGGGTGGCTCCTCGAGCGGCGCCGCAGCCAGCGTGCAAGAGGGCTCAGCCGTCGCCGCGATTGGCACCGACACGGGCGGCTCGATCCGCGCCCCCGCTGCCCTCTGCGGCCTGGCAGGCTATCGAGCGTCCATCGAGCTCGCGACGAAGCCGGGCGGAGCAGGCCCCGCCCCTACAGAGGGATTGGGAAGTTGCCTTGAGGCGATAAACGACAGGCGCAACCTCTGGCGCAGGGCGGTGCCTCTCGCACCTTCGTTCGACACCCTGGGCTGGCTCTTCCGCGATTTGCGCGACGCGCCGCTGCTGGGCGCGGCATTGTTCGAGCTCGACATGCCCGCGACGGCCGCAACGAACGTCCGCATCGGCGTGGTGGCAAAGGAATTTCTCCACGATTGCGAGCCGCAGGTCCTCAACGGCTTCATGCAGTGGCAGGAGCGGCTAAACGAACTCGGCGCCACGATAGCCCCAATCGAAAGCTCCTATTGGGAAGGAGCCCTGGACATCTACGCTCCCATCCAAGCCAGCGAAGCCGCCGCGATTCACAAGCCGGCGACCGGCGGCGACTTCTCTCACTTCGAGCGCACCATCGCCGAGCGCCTAGCCTGGGGGGCGTCTCTGACTACCGCCGAGGTGCAACAGTTCCGTCAACGTCACGCCGCCTTCCGCGATCAAACCGACGACCTGCTTCGCAATCACGACTTCCTGATCCTGCCCTGCGCCCCGACAGCCGAACTCGTAGCCGGCGCCGACCACACCAACACCCGCAAAGCGATCCTGCGGTATACGACGCCATTCAGCCTGGCGGGAGTGCCGGTGGTGACGCTGGCTGCCCAAGGTGGCGCCGGTGTGCAACTGGCTGCCGCCCGCGGAGCCGACGCCCGTCTTCTGTCCTACGCCGCGCACGTCGGAGCGAAAACTTGAATCATCGACCGAAAAAGATCGTCGCCCTTCTGCCCCTGACCATCCTTTTCACGTTCATGTTCACGGGCTGCCACGGCCGATCCGCTGCCACTTCCGGTCTGACTAAAGTCACCCTGCAGGCCGACTGGTACCCGCAGCCTGAACACGGCGGGTTCTACACCGCCCTCGTAAATGGCTATTACAAAGACGAAGGCTTGGATGTGACCATCCAACCCGGCAGCCAGTACGCGATCCCGGACCAGCAGGTCGCCGTGGGTGCCGCCCAATTCGGGATGGGCTCGTCTGACCGAACGCTCGAATCCGTAGCCGACGGCCACCCTCTCATCGCCGTAGCCGCGACCATGCAGACCGATCCCCAGGGCGTCATGGTCCGGAAAGACTCGCCAATTCGTTCCTTCAGTGACCTCCACGGCCATTCCGTCGCAGTAAAACCGGGCTCCACGTGGTTTCAATTCTTGGTCAAACGCTACAACCTGACCGACGTCAAAGAAATCCCCGCGACCATGAGCGTCGCCAACTTCGTCGCCGATCCCGGTTATATCCAGCAAGCCTTCGCCACATCCGAGCCTTTCTTTGCCGAAAAAGCCGGCATCGAAACCCGAGTCCTGCTCACCCGCGACGCCGGATACAACCCTTATCGCGTCATGTTCACCACCCGCGATTTCCTGCAGCAACATCCAGACACGGTAGCCAGGTTTGTACGCGCCTCTATAAGAGGATGGCGGGAATACCTGAACAACCCCGCCCCAGCGCACCAAACTATCGCGAAATTGAACCCGGCCCTGAGCCCGGAGTGGATGAATTTCAGCTGGCGCAGCATGCGCGACGGGCATTTCGTGGCAGGCGACGACCCCTCGGGCGCCCAACTGGGCCAAATGACCGCTGCCCGCTGGACCACCATGTACCAACAACTGGTCGACCTGAAAGTGATCGAGAAGCCCTTCGACCCGGCTACGGCCTACACCCTGGAATTTATCCAGCCGAAGTAATCGTCTTCACCCCCGCGGATGAAAAACGAAGGAAGGACGGACGCGTCCGTCCGTGCTTCAAGGAGACGCCGCCTATAAATGGTTGATTGTATGGAGTTTGCGCGGATTTTGCGGCTATTCGCTTCTTGTAAGTCATTGATAATACGAGGCGTTCTGGTTCAATCGGCACGGGTTGAAATAAAAAAACGCCCGGAAGTCCGGGCGCTTTACGCAGTTCTTAATGAGAGAAGTGTATCACAAAGTGAAATAATGTCAAGGACAATTTTTAGATGCCTACCCAAGGCGGTACTATGCCTCCTTGGCCTAATGGGGTTAGAGGCTAGTGGCTGGATTCGAAGGCGTGAAACCTGCGTTCCAGCTGCCACTGCTGTGCGGCCTTCTCGCTGGCCTTCAGGAATTCGGCGCAGACCTCCGACGGTTTGTCTTGGGCGAAACTTTCTTGCGCGCAAGCCGCCAGCGGACGGCGGAAAGTGTCCGGGTCGCTCCACATGGTGGGTCCCGGCAGGAAGCTGTGCTCCAGGCTGGTGCGCACCATCTGCTTGAGGTCGGCGTAGCGCAACCCATAGGTCTGGACTGCCCGGACGTACTCGTGCGTGAGGTCGATCCGCGACACGCCTTCGTCGTCGGTGGATAGCGCCACGGGCACGCCGAATTTCCGGTAGATCGGGAACGGGTGATCCTTGCCGCTGATCCCGAGAATCACGTCATTGCTAGTCAGCGCAATTTCCACCATCACATGTTTCGCCGCCATCTCTTTCAACAGATCGTATGGCCGGTCTTCGTACATCACGTCCACTCCGTGGCCGATGCGCTCGGCGTGGGCTTGCTCGACCGCCAGCCGAATATGGCAGCAAAGCCCTTCCTCGGTGACGAGTCCGGGCGCGAGCTCACCGGCATGCAGCGTGATGTGCACCTTCGGATATTTTTCGTGCAGAAATCCGACCATGCGCATGTGCAGCGCGTAGTCGGTCATCGAGGTGTATCCATCTTCGGGCATCACAAAATTGATTCCGACGATGCGCGGGTCCACGGAAATGGTTTCAAAGCCGAGCAGCGTCTGCGCAAACACTTGCTCCTTAGGAAACCCGCGCAAAATCTGATAGATGAAACGAATCTGAACACGGCATGCGGGCGTAGCACCGGGCTGTCCACAATGCTCGCGTTTCGCTCGCAGGGCCTCCGCTTCATCGAAAGCCTTTCGCCCGGCTTGGATGTCGCCGCCCAAACCGCGCGCCAGCAAAGCGTCACGCATCGCGCCGAAATCGTCGTGCCAGCCGATTTCACGCGCGAGCGCAGCGGTATGGCTGAAATCGGGCGTTTCCATCAATTCGAGATATTGTTCGTTTTGCGCCGCGGCGCGCGTGGCGACTTCGTCGAGCCACTCGCCCTTATGGCGATGATCGGTGCCGCCGAACCTGTCGAAGGCGTCGAAAAAATGATCATGGCCGGTCACCCCCGGCGAAGGCACGTAACCGCGCATGGAGAAGGCATCAATCAGCGCATCATAGAGATGCTGATCCTTGAGAGCCTGAGCAGCAGGAACTTTTCCGTCCTCGCAGGCCGCCACAGCAGAAGCATTTTCCGCCGCGTGCGGTGGCTTGACGAAGGAAAGCGTCGCGAGGTTGACGCAAAGCTGGTCTTCCGCTCCGGCGCGAATCCAGGACTCGGCATAAACCGCGCCACTCAAGTGACTGTGCAAGTCCGCACCCTTGGGCATGTCCACAAGAAATGCATTCAGGTCCAATGGATTCACGCGCGCGTTTTCCAGGGCGCGCGCCGTGCGGAGCTCCGCCGTGGATTGCGGACGTGCAGGAGACGGCGCGCTGGTTTGCGCCAACACCGGCGTGGCAAACAGAAGCAAAAAGGCGGAAATCCTGCACCATTTGGCGAAAACGCCTGCCGGCCGCGGAAGTTTCATTCTCGGTCCTTCCCTCGAATTGCTGGCCAATACTTCATCACACTTGGTTCATAGCGACAAGGCAGGTGACGGAGCGCCGGGCTGAAGCCCGGCGCCTACATTTCTGGGCGAACGCACCCTCTTCGCGATCCTTGTGGCGCGAGTTTCGGCAGGGACGCACCCTTGCGGCGTCCAGCCACGTCACCATCGTCTACCGGTGCGGATTCGAGAGGTCGCGAGCACAAAGCCGGTCGAGCTCGGAACCTTGGCGGCGAACATGGCAGGGACTAGAATGCGTGAAGGATGCCATTCCAGAAAATCGGCAACGGAACGTTCGCACCGGCGGCGCTTCTTTTGACGGCGGTGCTGTTGAGCTGGCCGCAGGTCGCGGTTCACGCGCAGGGTTCGTCGCCGCAATCGCAAAACGCAATCACCGTCAGCGGCACGGTACGAAACTCGGCGGGTGAGCCGGTTGCCGGCGCGTTGGTGTCTCTGGAAGAAAAAGGTTCGGCCGCGCCGATCGAGACGCGAACGAACGCGGACGGAAATTTTGTGGTGTCGCTGGATCACGCCGGTACCTACACCGTGCGTGCGGAGAAATCCGGACTGCGCGGCGGCAGCAAAGAGCCCCTGGTTCTATCGGCGGGAGAAAAAAGACATCTCGACTTGACTCTTACCGCTGCGGCTTCGCCTGGAACGATGGAATTCAAAGACGAACCCAATTTCACGGTAGCAGGCGTCACCGACTGGTCCAACGTCGGCTTGCACGGATCGGACACTACTTCGCGAACCAGCGAAGCGCTCGCCAAGGAAACGCTGAACCTGAAACCCGGCGAGCCTGAGAAATCGTCCGGACGCGTTTCGGCTGGCAAGTATCAGGTCGCACTGGAGTATCAGGCCAAGGGCGACTTCGCGCAGGCCCGCGAGCAAGTCAACAAAGTCCTTGCGACCTCGGACGACGCGGAAGGCCATCATTTGTTGGGCGATCTCGATGAGCGCCTGAGTGATCCTCTCGAAGCGGTGCGCGAGTACGAGCGCGCCGCCCGCATGTACCCAAGCGAGCAAAACTATTTCGATTGGGGCACGGAACTTCTGCTTCACAAAGCCGCGCAGCCTGCCGTCGAAGTTTTCACCAAGGGCACGGGCCTCCATGCGGACTCCGCGCGATTGCTGGCGGGACTCGCCGCCGCCTTGTACGGCGTTGGATCCTACGACGCCGCGGCGCAACGCCTTTGCCAGGCTTCCGATCTACGGCCCGCGGATGCGGCACCCTATCTTTTTCTGGGCCAGATGGAAAAAACCGTGTTGGTTCCACTGCCCTGCGCCGAAGCGACGCTGGCGCGTTTTGCGCGCGACCAGCCCGCCAACGCTTTCGCCAATTATTACTACGCCGTTTCGCTGTGGAAGAGCCAGCGCGGGTCGGAGAGCTCGGCGACTTCACGGCAAGAACAAGCGCTGCTCGAAAAAGCCGTGACGCTCGACCCGAACCTTGCCGAAGCTTACGTGCAGCTCGGCGTTTTGTATTTCGCGCGCAATGATTTTGCACCGGCCATTCAGGCTTTTCAGCAGGCCATCAAAATCAACCCGCGGCTTGGTGACGCGCACTACCGGCTGAGCCTGGCGTACAAACGGAGCGGTGAAGATGCGAAGGCGCATCAGGAATTTGAAGCGTACCAGTTGGCGGAGAAAACGGAGACCGCCGAAGTCGAACGCCAGCGCAGCGAGTTGAAACAATTTCTTGTGATTTTGAAGAACCAGCCTGCGGTTTCCGAGCCGAAGTGAACGAGTATGGCGGAGGTTGTCGCGCAGATTAGTTTTGCGGGGCCAGATCTGTGTTTGTCGGGGTCTGGGCGCTTCGGGCACGACGGTGCCGTGCCCCTACGGGATTTGCGGGGCCCGCCGGGGTGGCTGGATTTTTTTGTGAGTGAGTTGGTTTCGCGGTGTGGTAACCAAGTTTGCTGGGGCCTGGGCGCTTCGGGCACGCCCTTCGAAGCTCGGGATAAAACGGTGCCGTGCCCCTACGGGGATTTGGGGGTTGCATGGAGGACCACGATGCCTTCGCCTTCGCGGATGGTGAGGATCTGGTTGGCTTTTACTTTTGTGAAGCGCTCGATTTTCTGCGTCGTCGGCCATTTTACTTCCAGCACGTCGACCGTCGCCGCTTTCCCCAAACCGAAGTGGAGCCGCAGATCGGATTGCGACATCACGCTGGTGCCGCTGTGCACTTCGTCCATCTGGGCGTGAGTCCCGGTAACAACGCGCACACGGGCGCCGATCGCGGTGCGATTGCACTTCGTCCCGATCAATTTGATCTTGATCCAGTTCTGCGCGTTGCCGCCATCGTTGCGAAGAAGGGACGGCAAGTCGTTCATGTTCAGGACGAGCGCGTCGATGTCGCCGTCGTTGTCATAATCTCCAAACGCAGCCCCACGGCTTGAGAATCGCTCGCTGATGCCGGGACCCATGTCGGCGGAAACATCTTTGAATCGCCCGGCGCCGAGATTCTTATAGACGAGGCGCGGATTCTTGAACGATTGCCCGGTGTCATGCCCTTCAATTTCGGGGTACACGTGACCGTTGATCTGCATGAGGTCGGCCCAGCCGTCGTTGTCATAGTCGATGAAGCCGCAGCCCCAGGCCACATATTGATTGTTGATGCCGACGCCTGAAGAAAAAGTCACGTCGCTGAACGTGCCATCACCGTTGTTGTGGTAGAGATTGCAGGTGTCGTCGGCAAAATTGGTTTTGAAAATGTCGAACCAGCCGTCGCAATCGTAGTCGGCAACGGCAACGCCCATTCCGGCTTGTTCGTGGCCATTCTCGCTGTAGGCGACGCCCGCGATCACGGCCTGATCGGTAAACGTGCCGTCGTGGTTGTTGCGGAACAAAATGCTGGGCTGCGAATCCACAGCCACGTAAATGTCGGGCCAGCCGTCGTTGTCGAAATCGTAGGACACCGCGGTGATCGAATAGCGCGCACCCGGCTTCAGGATGCCGGCTTTCTCGGTAACGTCGGTGAACGTTCCGTCGCCGTTGTTGTGATACAGAACGTTAGTATCGCCCGGAAAGCCTCGCGGTCCGCACATGATCGGAATTCCCTTCCACTGGCAGACGGCCGGTTCGGTCTTGGAAGGAGTATTTTCAAGATCGAGCTTGATGTAATTGCAGACGAAAAGATCGAGATGCCCGTCGCGATCGTAGTCGAGCCAGGTGCAGCCCGCGCCCCAGCGAATCTTCTCGTCGTAAACGCCGGCATTCTTGGTGACGTCGGTAAAGGTGCCATCGCCGTTGTTGTGAAACAGAATGTTGTGGCCCCAGAAGCAGCAAAAAAGATCGTCCCAGCCGTCGTTGTCGTAGTCGCCCACGCACACGCCGGTCTGCCAACCGGTGCGCGCCAGTCCGGATTTGGCGGTGACATCGGTGAAGGTGCCGTCGCGATTATTTTTGTAGAGATGCGAGGTCGGCGCTTTGCCAGGCTCCCACTTGGTATCGAAACGCGTTCCGTTGGTGAGATAAATGTCCAGCCAGCCGTCGTTGTCGTAATCGAAAAACGCCAAGCCGCTGCCTTTTGCTTCGATGATGTATTTCTTGTGGTCTACGCCACCCCACACGTTCGGCGCATTCAATCCGGCCAGGCGCGCAACATCGATGAATTGCACGGGCGAGGCCGCCGCGGCGCCGCCGTCGGGAACGGAAGCAGCCTCCGCAATTGCCGAGCGATTCCATTTCCACAGCGGGGTTGCGAGCGCATCCAGCAGGGAACTGCCGAGCACGACCAGTGAAGATCCGAGAAACCGCCGGCGGCGAAAAATCACCGTGCCGCAGCCTTCGGCGTAATTTTCGGGAACGCATGGGGCACGATTCCCGCGCCTTCTTTGACAGCGATGATGCGATCGACAGGAACGTTGGTCAAACGATCGATTTGCCCGCTCGGCCAAGTAATCTCGAGCAACTCGATCCTGGTGCGTTTGCCCAAGCCAAACAGGATGCGCGGATCGCTGGCCGACATATAGCTCATGCCGCCTTTCGCTTGCTCCACGTGGGTAACGCCTTCGGAGGTCAGCTTCAACGAGGCGCCGATGCCGTCGCGATTCGACTTCGTTCCGATCAACAAAATCTCCAGCCAATGGTTGGCGTTGCCGCCGTCGTTGCGCAGAAGCTCCGGGTAGTCGCCGCGATTGTTGATGGCGATGTCGGTATCGCCGTCATTGTCGAAGTCCGCCGTGGCGAGGCCGCGACCGGGAATAGGACGGACAAAATCAGGGCCCAACGAATCCGAAACTTTATCGAACTGGCCTTTTCCCAAATTCCGGAACATCAGCAGCGGCTCTTTGTAGGAAACTTCGCCGTGATACAGATTCACGTTGTCCAGCATCGCGCTGTTCAGCTGCACGATATCGGGCCAGCCGTCGTTGTCGTAGTCCAGGAATTTCATCGACACGCCGCTCAGCAGAATCGCTTTGTTCCCGATGCCGGATTTAAACGTGTAGTCGTCGAAGGTTCCGTCGTGGTTGTTGTGATACAGGCGGTTCAACTCGAAATCCAGGTGCGTCACGTAGATATCCTGCCAGCCGTCGCCATCGACGTCCGCGGCATCGATGCCCATTCCCGCTTCGTAGCGGCCGTCTTCGCTGGCGGCGATGCCCGACACGAGTGAAACGTCTTGAAACGTTCCATCGTGCTTGTTGAGAAAAAGAAAATTCGGCCAGGTGTCGTTGGCGATAGCGATGTCGGTCCAGCCATCGTTATTGAAATCGGCCAGAACCACGCCCATGCCTTTCGATTCGGGTTTACCGACGCCGGAGGAGTCGCTCACATCGGTGAAGGTGCCGTCGTGATTGTTGTGGTAGAGCTTGGTTTTCTGCCCTTTGTAATTGCCGGGATTGCAATACGAGCGGTAACCGGGCCGGCGCTCGCCACACCACAAATTATTTTTCGGGGTCCACTCGATATAGTTGGTGACCAGAAGATCGAGCCAGCCGTCTTTGTCGTAGTCGAACCATCCCGCGCTGGTCGACCAGTTGCCTTCATCGGCGACACCGGCTTTGGCGGTGACGTCGGTGAATGTGCCGTCGCCGTTGTTGTGATAGAGAATTGCGCGGCCATAGCCGGTCACATACAAGTCCGGATAGCCGTCGTTATCGTAGTCTCCTACGGCCACACCTTGCCCGTAGTGTCCCGCGCCGCCGACGCCAGCCTTTTCGGTGACGTCAGTAAATGTTCCATCGCCGTTGTTGTGATACAGCGCGGAGCGCAACGGGTGCGGCGGCTTATAAATATCCGTGGCGGCCGATTGAACGAAATACAAATCCATCAAGCCGTCCTGGTCGTAGTCGATCCAGCCGACTCCGGTGCCCATCGTCTCGAGGTAATATTTTTCGTCTGTCTGCGTGGAGTCCTGCAAAAAAGTGATTCCGGTGGACTCGCGGATGTCGGTGAAACGAACGGGAATGCGGGAGTCGCTTGCTTTCGCGGACTGGCCGGCGATGGCCTTGCCGTGAAACGCGACCAAAGCCAGCGAGCCAATCGCAAGAAGGGCAAAACATGCTGTGCTCCAGCGGAATCTGGCGCGAGGTTGCGGCTTGTTTTCTATCCCCGCCGGCCGAGTCATAACGTGCGGTCCGCAAGTGAGAGCGCCAGCTGCAAAAACTGCTGCCGCGCCACCATCGGCATCGGCTCGCTCAGCGTGGACGGTCTTTCCGGCGCTTTTTCGAGAGCCTCTTCGATCCGGTTCACGTCCAGAGCGCCGTTGGCATTGCTGCCCTTGAAGCGATTCAGCACTTCGCGCGCCTTGGCGATTTCTCCGGTCTGGTAATAAAAGATGCCGAGCGCGGAGTAGCTGCCGGGCCATTCCGGCAGCAAATCCACGGCGCGCTCCAGGTGCTGCTCCGCCTGCGGCGTCTTGCCTTCCAGAACCGAAACGATTCCCAAGCCCCATAGGATTTTGCCGGAGCCCGGAATGCGCGCCAGGCCTTGCCGCAGCGTCGCCCCCGCAGCCTCGACGTCGCCGCCGCGCAACTGCACCAACGCGAGCGAAAGATAATATTGATCGTTGTCGGGATTGCGACGGATAGCGTTGCGGAAAATTTCGGAAGCCTTTGCGGAGTCGCCGAGATGCGCGTGGATATCTCCAAGTAGCGCCAGGAAGGCATCGTCCTGCTGACCCTTTTCCGAAACCTGATTCGCGTTTTCGAGTGCCTGCCGATAAAGGCCTTTTCGGAAATAAGCATCGGCCAAATCGAATTTAACGTCGTCGGAATCCGGATTCGCGCCCAACGCCGTCTGGAAATGCTGGATGGCGTCGTCATACAACCGATAACGCGCTAGCAGGACGCCTACTCCGGTTTGCGTTCGAAAGTCGCTGCTGCTCAATTGATCCAGTTGTGCGACCGCTTGCCGAGCTTCCGGCAGTTTCCCCAGCTTGAGATACGCTTCCGCCAGCAAATATAGATTTTGCGGCTGGTCCGGATGCCTGCTGATTTCCTCGGTCAGCTGCGTGAGGTCGAGTTGCGCACGATCCTTTTCGGAGAGGTTGGAGCGAGTGTCCACGTAGTCGAGAAGGTTTTGATAGGGGTAGGGGCCCGGAGCGGCGTTCTTGGAGAGCGTTTGAAAAACACTCAGATCTCGCTGCGCGGCCGCGATCTGATTCAGACTTCTCTCGACGATAGCGAGCTTGTAGTATCCCGACGCGGGATTTTTGTTCAGTTTGACGTACTGTCGCAGTAGTTCTGCCGCTTCCTCGAGTTTCTTGTTCTCGATCCGCAGATTGGCGAGTTCCAGCAGCGCGTCCGACAGGTCGGGTTTGTAGCGAAGCGCTTGGTGAAAGAGCTCCTCGGCACGGGCCTGGTTTCCTTGGCGCGCCTCGATGTAACCCATGTTGAACAAGCAAGAGGCGTTGTGGGGATCTTGTTTGAGCCCGGCCTCGAAATACGTGCGCGCTTCGTCGAAGCGCCCGAGGTGCCGGTAAGAAAGACCCATAAAGGCGTAGGACCGCGCCGACGGGTCCACTTCGATCAGCGTCTTGAACTCGTCGATGGCCTTCTCGACCTTTCCCGACATGAAATAGCTCTCGCCCAATGCGCTACGAAGGTCCGCGCGCTTTGGGGCGATCTGCAATCCGGATTCGAGGAGCGGAATGGCATCTTCAAAGTAATTCTGCGTCATGCTGACGCGCGCGAGCAGGAAGATGATATTCGTATTTTCCGGCGCTAGTTTGTGGGCGCGCACCAACAGCGCCAGGGCGTCGACCGGCTTTTTCTCCTCGAAATATACTTGCCCCAGCAGGTAAAGCGTTTCCGGTGATTCGGGTTTGAGTTTCAACGCGCGATTGAGGGCCAACTCCGCTTGGCCATAGTCGGCGCTGCGAAAATCCGCCTCGCCGAGATACGTCAGAATCTCGAATTGGTCGGGCTGAAGCGCATTTGCTTTTTCCAGTTCCAGGCGCGCCGGCCGGTATTGCTTTGCGGACAAGAGCAGCACGCCCAGCGTGAAATGCACCTGAACGTCATTTTTGTTTTGCGCGGACAACTCGGCTGCCGCCTTCACTGCTTGGGTGATCCGGCCGGCCTGCAGATCGGCTCGCACCCGTTCGATACGGGCCGCGGTGTCCGGCGCCGCCTTGGAAGATTGTCCCGTTGCCGATCGGCTGGGTGTGGATTGCTGCGCGGCAAGCGCCGTCGCAGCCAGCAAGACCAGGAGCAGAACAAAAAGATTGCGCAGCCCCGGCCGGCCATCGGCCGTGCCGGATTTGTCCCGAACTGAAACGCCGGGTGTTTTCATGCTTTGCATCATCGGGCTTTGCATCGGCGCGCAGCTTCCGATTTCCTCGCGCCGAAATCTCAATTTAGCATCTCCAGCGCCTGCTGAGCCATTTTGTGCTGCGGCTGCTGTTTCAGCAATGCGAGCAAAACCTCTTTCGCTTTGTCCTTGTCGTTCAAGAGTACGTACAGGCGCGCCAGGTTGAGATAGGCTTGATCGAAGTTCGGCGCAACGCGAATGCACTTCTCCAGTTGCTCTTGCGCTTCCGGATATTTCTGTTGGCGAACAAAAAGGACGCCGAGATTGTTGAGTGCTTCCGCATAGTCAGGGCGAAGGCTCGCGGCGCGTTGCAAAGACTCCGACGCGCGTTCCAATTGGTCCTGTCGCGCATAGAGCATGCCAAGGTTATAATTCACTTCGGGATTTTCGGGTTCGAGTTCCAGCGCGCGGCCCAGCAGTTTCTCAGCCTCAGCCAAATTTCCCTGGCGCCGGTACAAGTTGCCAAGATTCAGAAGAGCAATGGCGTAGTCGGGCCGCAGTTGCAGGGACTTCTGGAAGTTGCGGACACCTTCGTCCTCATGGCCTTGCTGGGCCGCAATCATTCCGAGATTGTTCCAGGCCTCCGGATAATCCGGCCGCAGCTTCACCGCTTGTTCGAGGTAATTGCGTGCGTCCTGCAGATCGTTCCTTCGGAGATAGAGCGTTCCAAGATTGTAGTAAGCCTCGGGTTCATTCGGTTTCGCGGCGATGACGCTTTGAAACGATGCCGCTGCCTGCTCCAGATAGCCACGCTGGAAAAATGCCACGCCGTACGTAAAGTCGTTGCGCTTGAATTCGCCTTCAAAAAGCGTTCCCGCAAACGGTAGCGCCCTCTTCAAGCGATCGGCTGTGGTTGTGGGCAACGATTTCAAATCCGTCGCGGCGTGTTCCGGATCGACCACGCCTTGATAGACCTTCACGATCATGCTGTTCGGATCGACCAGGAAAGTGCAGGGGACCGGCAGATCCCTGCGGCGATCGAACAAGTAGCGATAAATAATGTTGTAGACGCCGGCGACATCTTGCGTGGCGAACACGACGGGAACCGAGAACCTTTCTTTCGCGGCAAAAGAGCGCGCGGCTTGCGTGTCGCCGGGCTCATTGACGTTGACGCCGACGATGCGCAGACCACCCGCAGCAAGTTTCGCCGCGGATTTCTGCAGCAGCCGCAGCTGATCGAGAGACGCTGGCGATGCCGTCGCCCAGAAATTGAGCAGCAGTCCGCCGCCGCGAAACGATCCGAGAGTCACCGCGTTGCCCGCAAGGTCGGGCAAAGAAAAATCCGGCGCGCTCAGAGGCTCAATCAGCCACGTCTCCACCGGCGACGGCACACTCTCCGGCTTCTGCGGTTCGCCCGCGCGCGCATACGACGATGGCGGCGCCAGGAACGGCTTCGCCGCAAAATCCTGCGAACCTTCAACAATTTCAATGCGATGGTTCACGGGCAAACTCTCGAAAATCTGGGCGAGTCCACTCGGCCAGCGAATCGTAGCTCGCACAGTTTCGCTGGAGTCTCCTACTCCAAAGAAAAGTTCCTTCGAGTGTTGCGACAAAAATCCGGACCCGGCTTGAAGATATTTCGTTTGGCGGCGCCCTCCGGCTTCAACGGTCACGGCGGCGCCGATCGCATCGCGATTGCTCTTGGTTCCACGCAAGCGCAATGCCAATGAATGGCCAAGCTCTTTCATCACATTGTGAAAGACGCGCAGTTGCGGACCGCTCCGGTTTTTCAGCACGACTTCTAGGCGCCCGTCGCAGTCCAGGTCGGCCAGGGCAAAGGAACGGCTGTCGTCGCGAACATCCATGCCGGCCACGGCGGAGGCGTCAGAAAAAGTGCCGTCGCGATTGTTGATGTAAAACACATTCCGCTCGTAACCATTCCACGTCGAGTCGGACCGTATCAATTCGTTGATGCCATTCCAGCCGCGCTCGTAGTTCGGAGAGGAGGTTGAATCGGCGGGTGATTTCGCAACGACTTGCCGCCAGAAAAAACTCGCCAGGTCGCCGTTCTCCCGGCTCACATCCCGCGGGCCGGAAATATATCCGTTGGCGATGTATAGATCAGGATACCCGTCGTGGTCGAAGTCCCAAGCATCCGAGGACCACGCCCAGCGACCCATTTCCACGCCCGTCCGGCCGCTCACATTTTCAAACTTTCCGTCTCCCTTATTCCGGTACAGCGAATTTCCGCGCGCGTGCCGCCGGTAGAGGGCGCGAATATCCTCGGAATCTTTCGCACGGAATCTTGACTGTTCGGAAACTCGCTGGCCCGCGGCAGACCACATATTCGCCACGTAGATGTCCTGGTTCCCGTCGTTGTCAAAGTCAAACCAGGAAGCGCTCATCCCCGCGGCCGGGTCTTCCACGCCGGCTTCGCTGGAAACCGGCGCGAAAGTACCATCCCCTCGATTGCGATAGAGGTTGCTTCGCCCGAAGTCGTTCGCCACATACAAGTCCGGGGAGCGGTCACCATTGCAGTCGCCCCAGGCGCACGCAAAGCTGTAGCGGTCATTGTCTACGTTTAGCCCCGCAGCTTCTGTGCGGTCGCGAAACGTGGCATTCCCTTCGTTGTGAAGAAGAAAATTCGGCGGTCCGTTGCGGGCGTCAAAATAGGGAACCGGATAGTGATATTGATCGAGACCAAGGTAGTAGCTGTACACGCACAAATAAATATCGAGCCGCCCGTCGCGATCGTAATCCGCGACAGCGGCGCCCGTGAAGGTCCCCTGCGGAGCGCGGTCGAACTGAAACGCGTCGCGTTTGACCGAAAATTTTCCGTTCCCCTGATTGAGGAAGAGCAAGGGGCCGCTTCCGCAAACGACCAGGAGATCCTGAAGTCCCTTGTTCTCGAAGTCCGCAAACAGAGCGCAGGCTGTTCCGTCCAGGACGCCTACGCCGGACTTTTCCGTCACATCCTCGAGGGTTCCGTCACCTCGATTGCGATACAGCCGGTTGGGTAGCCCCGCCGGTTGACACACATACAGATCGTCGACACTGTCGTTGTCGAAATCTCCCGCCGCCAGGCCATTGTTTCCGTAAACGTCGATTCCGCAGGCGCCGTCCAGAACGGTGCGCCAGTAATCGACTCCGTGAGCCAACTGGTTCTTGTAGGATTCGGTTTGCCCGAGGGTGTGAGAAGTAATGTCGATAAAAATCGGCGCGCGCGCGCGGCTGGCGGTTTCCTCGATTGCTTCCCACCTGATCGCACGCCACGCATTCGACGTATCGTGAGTCCATTGCGTTCGCCAAATGCCGACACGCTCTTCACGGTCCGCGCCGGCGGCGGCCGATCTGACAAAGCTATAGCGAATATCGACACGAACCGCGAGCGGCGCGCCTGCGGTTTCTTCCACGTGAACGATTTCAAATTCGGCCGTCTCCACGGGGGAAAAATGCTCGAAATATTGTTTGATTTCGTGAAGAAATCGGTCGCGGCCCGATACGGTGTTCCCCGTGAAATGCCTGCATATGATATCGATCCCATTCGCCGAACGCATCGTCTGTTCTTGAATGGAAACCAGTGCGGCGCCCTCGATCGACGAATCAAGAAATGGAGCAACAACGTCCAGAGCCGGCGCAGCCGTCTGTAAACCTCGGCTCCACGCATCGAGCAATTCCGCGATCTCAAGAACGTATTTCTCCGTAATGAATTCATCCGCTCCGGGGGACACGAGGCGGAGCACGTCCTCTAACGGAGATTTCGCCGGATAGTGAGGCGTCAGACGAGAATCGCTAAGCGGGAACGAAGGCTCGCTACCGCCAATGAGCCTTGAAAATGGAAAGCGCAACGGCGCCGCACGAATAGGCGCGGGCAGAAACAGCACCGGCGCCCAGCGCATGCCGCGCAGGAATGTCCGGCGTGAAACACCGCGATGGTTTCTTATGGAGGTCGTCATCCTCAAGCGTCCGCACAGTGATGCTTCGACCTTCGCATGCTAGCACCCGCTGTCAGGCCGCTCAAAAGACACCAAGAGGATGTGACCACGATCGCGAAAAATTCAGGAGGAGTTCTCAGTGTTATTCCGTGGGTGCGGGACCCGACGAATCGCCCAGAATCAGTTCCGCCGGAATCTGATATTCCCGGCCCTGAGGATTGGGAGAAGCGGAGAGTTCATGAAGCGCATCGGCCGCCATCTGGCCAAGCATATCGCGGTGCACATCGACAGTGGTGATGGAAGGATTGCTGTACTCGGCCAGCCGGGTGTTGTCGAATCCGGTCACCGAAATATCCTGCGGCACGCGGATACCGGCTTTCAGCAAGCCTTTAATGACTCCTACGGCCGTGAGATCGTTAATGGCCATCACCGCAGTAGGCCGCGGAGAAAGTTTCGTAATCGCCGAACCCGCCGCTAATCCACCTTCGTAGCGCAGATCGCCAGGGATTATCGGTCCAACCTGTAATCCCAAATCGCTCATGCACTTTTCGTAGGCTTGCAGGCGTGCGACGTTGGACTTCAGCTTTGGTCTGCCTGCGACGAAGGCAATCTGGCGATGTCCACTCTTATAAAGATGGTCCACGATTTGCTTTATTCCCGAAAAATAATCGATGCGCAATTTACTGACGTGCCCCCGCACCGGCGCGAGATCGAGAAAGGTGACCGCAATCCTCCGCCGCGCAAGTTCGTGGATCAGCCGAAGGCTGATCTCTGACGTCATGATCGCCACGCCGCGAACGTTGTGCTCCATCATTCTCTCGGCGGCTTGCTGTGTCCTCCGGGGGTCGTAATTCGTATCGCTGAGGATCGCGTCGTAGCCCAGTTGCCGCGCCCGCGTCTCAAATCCCTTGATCACTTCCGGAAAGAACGGATTCACGATGTCCGACACGATAATGCCCAGTGTGCGGCTGTCGCGCGAGGCTAGGTGCCGGGCGTGCGCATTGGGGAAATATCCCAGCCGCTTGACCGCGGTAAGAACGATGTGGTGCGTCCGCCGGCCCACTTTCCCGGTCTTATTCAAGACATTGGAAACAGTGGCGGTGGAGACGCCCGCGGCCTTGGCGACATCGCGAATGGTTAGAGCCATAACCGGGTTGCAAGCCGTCCTCACGGCAGCGGAGTATCAAACAAGCCGAAGTATAGAAGAAAAAAAAATACTTGACAATGCGCAAACGAGCGTGCTATTTGGAATGCACTAGGTTAAGCGGTTAAGTTGTTTGGGGAGTCCATCAAGGTGAAGCGGTTTACATCCAACCCGTGCTTTTGGGGATATCCCGTATTAGTAAGCGTTATCTTGAGCTTTTAGCGGCTGGGAGGCGTAGCCTCTTGCGCCGCATGGGTGCGTGCGGCCTGTGGCCAGTCGGTTGTCTTACGAGCGTCGTATTCCGGCTATCGGATATGAGCTTTTCTTTTCTGTTGTAACGCGTCGAGGAAGCGGTTCGGCACTGCAAGTATCAGGAGGAAAGTGATGAGAGCAATGGCCGTTTCAACGTTGATCCGCCGGGCGGCGCTGTTGATGGCAGTGGGCGCGGTAGTCCTGTTCCTGTCGGTTTCGCCCCTTCGTGCCCAGATCGACACGGGCGCCGTTCTCGGTACCGTGACCGACGCCTCCGGCGCCGAAATTCGCGGCGCCACAGTGACCCTCACCAACGAGGGCACCAATGCCACCCTCACGTCAACTACGGGGACGGGAGGCGAGTATAAATTCTCGCCTGTCAATATCGGGACCTATACGGTCAGCGTGAATTTCCAAGGCTTCACTACCATGACCCAGCGCCACGTCGTCGTCAACGTGGACGCCCAGGTGGTCGCTAACTTCACTCTCAAGCCCGGCGCGGTTACGGAAACCATCGAGGTCGCTGCCACTACCCCGGTTCTCGAAACCCAGGACGCCTCCGTTGGCCAAGTCGTGGACCAGCGCAGCGTTGACAGCCTTCCTTTGAATGGCCGCAATTTCACGTTCCTCGCCCAACTGGCGGCCGGTGTCAATACCCCACAAGCCGACACGCGTGGCAACGCAGCCAGCGGCGCTTTCTCTGCCAATGGCAATCGTCCCGCCCAGAACAACTATTTGCTCGATGGCATTGATAACAACTCGGACACGGTGGACTTCCTCAATGGCACCAACTACGTCGTGCTTCCTCCCGTCGATGCGATCGAAGAATTCAAAGTACAAACCTCCGACTTCAGCGCCGAGTATGGCCGTTCCGGAGCCGCGGTTCTGAACGCCACGATCAAGTCGGGGACCAACAGCTTCCACGGCGACGTCTGGGAATTTTTCCGCAACGATAAGCTGGACGCCGCGGACTTTTTCGAAAACGCTCACAGCATCGAAAAGGGCGAACTTCGGCAGAACCAGTTCGGCTTTACAGCCGGTGGACCGGTGGTCATCCCGAAAGTGTTTAACGGTCGAAACAAGGTTTTCTTCTTCGGCGACTACGAAGGCCTGCGCAGAGTTCAAGGCACCGTTTTGACCGGCTCCGTTCCCAGCTTGGCAGAACGCAGCAGCGGCTACACAAACTTCCAGGACCTCATCGCCGCTCAATCGGGCACTGTCACCGACGCCCTGGGACGCACCATGCCCGCCGGCACCATCCTGGACCCTGCGACGACCCGTCAGATTTCTCCTGGCGTTTATGTCCGGGATCCCTTTGGTACTTGCGGTTCCGCACCCGCCGGCTTCACTTTTACGGTCGCGGGTTGCGGTCTGAACATCATTCCAGCCGGGCGCCTGGATCCCAACGCTATTGCGCTACTGAACTTATATCCAAATCCCACCACGAACGCGGTCGGTTCGCTGTTCTCTAACTACGCGAATTCGCCGAAGCTTTTCGAGCACCGCAACGCATTTGACTCCCGATTGGACATCAACTTTAGCGACAAAAACCAACTGTTCTATCGCTTCAGTCTGGTAGACGACCCACAATTCATCCCGGGTATTTTCGGCGGCGTCGCGGACGGCGGCGGCTTCCAGCAAGGCAATCAGACCGCGATTGCCGAGCAGAGCGCCCTGGGCTACACCCACACGTTCTCTCCAAGCTTGGTCAACGTGCTCCGTGCGGGCCTGAACTTCCTTCAGACCAGCCGGTCTTCACCAGAAGCCAACAGCCTGACGAATATTCCGGGAAACTTTGGCATCCAGGGTGTCCCTCAAGACGCCCTGAACGGCGGACTCCCCGCGTTCGGAATCAACGGGCTGGCTACTCTGGGCAGCAACGCGTTCTTGCCTTCCGACGAAGTCACCTCCACCTTCCAGCTCACCGACGACGTCACCAAGATCCTCGGCAAGCACACTTTCAAAATGGGCTTTGAATGGCAGCACGTTAAGTTCTCGACCCTCCAGCCACCCTGGTCCCGCGGCGAGTTCGATTACAACGGCGACTACACCGAGGTCCCCGGCGTCGACAGTGGCAACACTGGCCGCGCAGATTTCCTGCTCACTCCGACTCTCTCCACTGTGCCGGGGGGTATCAATTATGTGGGAGGTTCCAGTCAGGTATACCTCTCCAACATCTCTCTCACCGACAACGGCAAGAACTATTACGGTGGCTACATCAACGACGACTGGAAGGTCACTCGCAAGCTGACCGTGAACCTCGGTGTGCGCTACGACTTCTTCGGACTGGTATTCGAGCACCACCATAACCAGGCAAACTTCGTTCCTGGACCCGATTCTCCGACTGGTGTTCCCTTGTACCTAATTCCGGAGGGACCTAACGCCAGCAACCTCTCAGCGAGCTTCCTGAATTTGTTGTCGACAGATGGGATCGACCTCGATGTCACCAACGCTTACGGCAAAGGACTCGGCAATTCGCAGGACAATAACTTTGCTCCCCGCATTGGTTTAGCCTATCAGGTAACGCCAAAGCTGGTCGTTCGCAGCGGATTCGGCATCTTCTACAACGGCTTCGAAAACCGCGGGTTCTCGCCGAATCTCGGCGAAAACTACCCGTTCCAGTTCAATTTCTCCTACTCTCCACCGAACGACGTTACGCCCATCAGCGTCGGCACGCCTTTCGCGGGTTGCCCGACGGCGGGGCCAGGTGGAACGGCTACTTTCGAGGCCGGTTTCTCCTGCAATTCGCTCACTCCGCTCTTGGTCAATGCCAGCGGCTTGGCGTTACGCGGAATTCAATTTAACTACCAGACTCCGTACACCATGGCCAGCAACCTCACCGTGCAATACCAATTGACGCCTTCGATGTCCGTACAGGTGGGTTACGTGAGTACGTTGGCCCGGCACTTGGAGTCGTTCCCGAACTACAACAACCCCACGTCTATCGCAGCCGAGAACACGCCGGAAAGCACGCTCGTTCCGTTCCCCGATTTCGGATATAACTCCAGCTATGCTGCCACGGCTGGTATGAGCGCGTACAACGGGCTGCAAACCAAAGTCGAAAAGCAATTCGCGAACGGCCTGAATTTCCTGTTCACTTATACCTACTCCAAGACGATGAGCGACGCCGGCGACCTGCTCAACGGAGGCAGCTCCCAAGGTTTCCGTGCGCCCAACGTTCCCGGTCTTGGACAGGCATTTGACTACAGTGAAGCGGATTTCGACATTCGCAACGTCTTCCATTTCAGCGGTGGCTATGAGCTTCCTTTTGGCCACGGCAAGCGTTTCATGGGTGATGCCAGCGGCTTCGCAGATAAGGCCGTTGGCGGTTGGAGCATCATCTGGAGCACCACACTCCAGGGCGGCCAACCAATCACGCTCGCATGCCCATCCGGTACCGCGTCGAACCTCGGCTGCGGCGCGCTCTTCACCGGTCAACCCCTGGACCTCGGCCTGCATACCGACGCGAACGGGTTGTTGAGCTATTTCGGCAACCCCGCAGCATTCACGCAGCCTTGCGTGCTCGGAACTGGTGGCGTTCCCGAACCTAATACACCGACCGGATGTGTTCCCCTCACCGGTGCTGCCGCCCTCGGCGGTATCACCCAGGTGGAAGGTCCCGGATTCCACAGGCTGGACATGTCGTTGTTCAAGGACATTAAGTTCAGCGAGCGCTTCCGGCTGCAGTTCCGTGCCGAGTTCTTTAACATCTTCAACCACCCGAACTTCAACGCCCCGAACTTCGGCGGCAACGGCGTTGTAGCCATCTCCAACTCGGGCAACTACAACAGTTCAACCTTCGGCGAAATCGGTTCTACTCGCGACGCTCCGTACGATCCGCGGCAGATCCAGTTCGCCCTAAAGCTGTTTTACTGACGCTCCACCACCCCAAAACCGCGAAGGGCGCTCTGACCAAGCGCCTTTCGCGGTTTTTTTTCCCAGCGCCATCCGCCCCGGCCGTTGCTCAACCAAATGTAGTGGCCGATCTTTAGATCGGTCCGCGGCAACCCAGGGCTGAGATATGCCCCTGCAAATCGTTCTGGCATTCGCGCCACCCAACTGTCCCCAGCATCCACGGTGCTACCATACGAAGATAGTGACCATGCGATACGTAGGAATGTTGGCCATCTGTGCATCGATGATCCTGGCCTCCGCAGGCGCCAACGCACAAAGCCCCCCCGCAAACCAGGACTTGGACCGCGATTTCCAAGCCGCCGTCGCCCAATACGACGCCGGCCATTTCGCCGAAGCTGCCGCGAAATTGGAAAAACTGCTGCCCAGGGTCCCCGAAAACTTCGAAGTCCACGAGCTTCTCGGCTTGGTCTATTCCGCCGAGTCGCAGGATGCCAAAGCCAACGAACACCTCGAGAAAGCGGTCCGCCTAAATCCAAACTCCGCCCCGGCCAGAACCAACCTCGCCGCCAATCTTTCACGCCTGGGAAAACTCGGCCTTGCCGAAGAGCAATTCCGCAAAGCGGCCCAGCTCGAACCTGAAAATTTCGACGCCAATCACAATCTCGGCGAAGCCTACATCCGCGCCGGAAAAATCGCTGACGCTGCTCCCTACCTTGAGAAGGCCCAGCACATCGATCCCACTTCCTACGACAATGGCTACGATCTCTCCCTCGCCTACCTGCTCACCGGGCGTCTGAAGGAGGCCCGCCAGCTCGTCCACGATCTGCTGCAGCGAAAAAATACCGCCGAACTCCACAATCTGCTCGCCGAGATCGAAGAAAAAGACGGTAACTTCGTAGCTGCCGCTAACGAATTCGAAATCGCCGCGCACATGGACCCCAGCGAGAGCAACCTCTTCGACTGGGCCAGCGAGCTTCTCGTCCATCGCACCCTCGAGCCCGCCATCGAAATTTTCCGCCAAGCCGCCGAGCGTTACCCGCAATCCTCCCGCCTGGCCATCGGCTTGGGCATGGCGCTTTACTCGCTCGGCAAATATGACGACGCCGTCACCTCGCTGCTCCGTGCCGCCGACCTCAATCCCTCCGATCCGCGCTGCTACCCGTTCCTTTCGCGCGCTTACGACAGTTCCCCCAGCCAGGCCGACGAAGTGATCAAGCGCTTTCGCCGTTTCGCGGAACTCGAGCCCAACAACGGCCGCGCCCTCTACTACTACGCGATGAGCCTCTGGAAGGGAAAGCGCGCCCAGGATCCTAGCCTCGACCTCCACCAAATCGAGTCCCTGCTCACCAAATCGATCGAGCTCGATCCCAAGCTAGCCGAAGCACAACTGCAACTGGGCAATCTTTACTCCGACCAATCGAAATATGCCGAGGCCATCCCACACTACAAGCGCGCCCTCGAACTCAACGCCGACCTCGCCGACGCCCACTATCGCCTCGGCCAAGCCTACGTTCGCACCGGCGACAAAGACCACGCCCAACAGGAGCTCCAGGTCTACCAGCAACTCCGCGCCCAACACCTGGCCGACCTCGACAAGCAACGCGCCGAAGTCCGCCAATTCGTCTATTCCGCCAAAGACAACGCGACCGCCAGCCCCAAGTAGCCAGGCACTCTTGCCTGCCCTGAGCCTCGAAGGGCCTGTGCTCGACGTCAACACGGCTCGCCGTGAACCGCGAAGCAACTTCGATCGTTGTAACTTGTAGGGGCGCAGCACTGCTGCGCCCCAGCTAGCCCAGGCCAAAACATTCAAGCTCCGGCACATTCCGGGAAGTGCTAAATTAAAGCGTTCACAAACATGCTTCCAGGAAGAGGCGAAAAAATGCCCATCGAGCGTCGAGAATTCCTCAAGACCACCGGCAAAGCAATCACCGCAGGCGCAGCCGCGCTAGCCCTGGGCGGCAAAATCCTCGGCGCAAACGATCGCGTCCGCGTAGGCATCTGCGGCACCCGAGGCCGCGGCACCGATCACATCAAGGGCTTCTCCCGCGTTCCCGGCGTGGAGCTGGCTGCCCTCTGCGACGTGGATGAAAATATTTTGAATCAACGCCTCACCGATGTCGAAAATTTGGGCCGTCCCAAACCCAAGTCCTACGTCGACATTCGAAAACTCCTGGAAGACAAAGACATCGACGCCCTCTCTATCGCCACGCCCAATCACTGGCACTCGCTGATGGCCATCTGGACCTGTCAGGCGGGCAAAGACGTCTACGTCGAGAAACCCTGCTCGCACAATACCTTCGAGGGCCGTCAACTCGTCAGCGCCGTGAAAAAATACAATCGCATCTGCCAGCACGGCAGCCAGTGGCGATCCAACCCCGGCATGCTCGAGGCCATGAAGCATTTGCAAGACGGCACCATCGGCGACGTTTACATGGCTCGCGGCCTTTGCTACAAGTGGCGACCCTCCATCGGCCACGCCACGCCGGAGCCCGTCCCCGCCGGCGTTCACTACGACCTCTGGACCGGCCCCGCGCCGCTCAAGCCGTTCACGCGCAATCGCTTTCACTACAATTGGCATTGGATCTGGGACACCGGCAACGGCGAAGTAGGTAACCAGGCCATCCACGAAATCGATATCGCTCGCGCTGGATTAGGCGTGCGCTTCCCCACATCGGTCTCCGCTTTGGGCGGCCACTTCATGTTCGAAGACGATCAGGAAACTCCCAACACTCTGACCGCCACTTTCATTTTCGAAAGCTCCGATGGCAAGCGCAAGATGATGGAGCTCGAAGTCCGCCACTGGATCACCAACCACGAAGCCGAAATCGGTACCGGCGCGTATGGCAGCAGCAGCGTGCCCCCCGCGGGGCTCACCATCGACGCGAGCAAAAAGCCCGCCGAAAAAAAACCCACGAGCCAGCAACAATCCCTCGGCCCGAAGGATGCCAAGACCAACACGGTCGGCAACATCTTCTACGGCTCCAACGGCTACCTGGCCGTAGACGGCTACGACGCCTACAAAACCTGGCTCACCGACGAAGTCGAGCCCGGCCCGCACGGCAAAGCTTCCGGCGATCACTATGCCAACTTCATCGACTGCGTCCGCAGCCGTCGCGCCGAAGACATCCATTCGCCGATCGAAGAAGCGCACATCTCCACGACGCTGGTCCACCTAGCCAACGCCTCCTACCGTCTGGGTCGCACCCTCAAATTCGACGCCGTCCAGGAGCAAGTGATCAACGACGACGAAGCGAACACCCTGCTGCGCGGCACCTACCGCGCCCCCTACGTTGTGTCAGAAAATATGTGATTCGCCCTGGCGACTTGTCGCGGCCCATCGCATGAGCCTGCTCGCAGCTCCGCGTTTCCGATTTGCGCGCGACAGAGAATTCGTGATTTATTTAAATTATGAGCCCGGATCAGGCAACTACCGCGCCTGCCTTCCACAGCGTCCGCGCCACGGACGCGGAAGATAACCGGCTAGGGCGTGGACTGCGTACCGCTCTGCTTCTGAGTTTCGGCGGCCTCCTGAGCCTTCTCGTCTACTCCGGAGCGAATGCGCTGCATACCCTTCGCCAATTGCACCAAGCGGAGGAGTCCGTACGTACCAGATCACTCGATCGCAGGCGCGTTCTCGCAACGGTGGTGCTGTCCGCGAACATTTACAGCGACCGAATGGAGGCGGTACTGCTGCGCGTGACGCCGCAAGATGGCGGCGACGACACCAGTGATATTGCCAAGCGCGCCGAGGAAACACGCCAGGCCCTGCAGGCCTATCCCGCCGATCGTAGCGCCGAAGAACAGTCCCTGCTCGAACAACTGCAGAAATTCCTAATCGAGGAAGACACCATCTATCGTTCGGCCAGCGAATGGAAGCCAGAAGAGCGCAAGAGTCGCGCCTCAGAGCTGCTCAGCGACGAGATTATTCCGCGAAGACAGGGATTCGTAGCCGTCGCGCAGAAAATCGAGTTCCTGAACGACCAGCAAACCCTCGCGGCGACACAGCAAAACTTTGCCGAGTTCGGACGCCTGCAGGATCGCCTCACGAAGTTTTTGATCCTGGCGCTCATCTCGGGCCTCTTGCTCGCGATCGGCAGCGCCATCTACATTCTGCGGCTTGAGCGCCAGGTCCAGCTTCGCTATTCCGAAATCCTGCTCAATCGCGGTGAGCTGCAGCAGCTTTCCGCAAGGCTGGTGGACGCGCAAGAAACCGAGCGCCGCGCGATTTCCCGCGAGCTTCACGACGAAGTCGGCCAGGCGCTCGGCCTTCTACTCATGGATGCAGGGCG
>JBEKWY010000004.1:0-109183 GCA_049512575.1 Candidatus Acidiferrum sp. | reverse complement strand
ACAAAATTCGCGTCGCCGCATTCTGCCCCAAAGGCAACAATCGCTGGCACGCCGAAACCAAGCTCGCCGCGCACGCGTGCAAAAACGCCAAAACCGTGCGGTCCTCCTCGAATTCCAAAACCGCGCCGCCGAATCCAAACGCCAAGCTGTGATGGATCAATCCCTGCGTTTCCTTCGAAGCCCGTAAAGCCTCTCTCACCACCGCAAAATCCCCAAGCCCACAAACCGCCGTCAAGAAATTCCGTCCCAGCGACCCGCTTCCGACCCGGCTCTCTCTCGCGAGCTTCATCGCACTCAGTCGCTCATTGACTGCCAACCAATCTCGCCGGTACATCTCACGATCGACACTCAGCCCTTCCACCGTTAGCCACCTGCCCCCCAGCCGAAACGCCGCTCTGCAAAACACTGCCTCCAAAAATCCCGCCTCCTCCAAAAAACTCCGCAAGAACTCCGGCAACTCCCGCACGCCGAGCAACTCCGCCGCTACCAGTGATTCCAACCCAAACGAATGCGCCAATCCACCAATCGGCAAAGCACTGTCCGCCAAATGCAAAAGTCGCAACTCCGCCAGCTCAGAATCCATCACCACACCCTTGTACTGGCCGATCTTTAGATCGGCCGGGCATCGTGTCCATGTTCGCTATGCCCGTGTTCGCCATGTCCATGCGAGTGCCCGCCCGGCCCATGCGTATGCGGCGTCGCCACATAAGGCGCGTGCGCATCGATCAACCCCCGCCGCCCCTCCTCCGGCATCCGCAGTTTTTCCTCCAGCCACGCAATCACCCGATCCAACCCGACATCCTCCCGCAAATTTGTAAATAGAAATACGCGTTCCCCGCGCATCTTCCGCGAATCCCGCTCCATCACTTCCAGCGAAGCCCCGACATACGGCGCCAGATCGATCTTGTTGATCACCAGCAAATCCGACCGCGTGATCCCCGGCCCGCCCTTTCGTGGAATCTTGTCGCCTTCCGCAACGTCGATCACATAAATCCACACATCCACTAGTTCCGGACTGAACGCCGCCGACAAATTGTCCCCGCCACTTTCCACAAAAATCAGCTCCAGGCCCGGCAGCGCGTCTTCCAACTCCGCGATCGCCTGCAGATTCATCGAAGCATCCTCGCGAATCGCCGCATGCGGGCACGCCCCCGTTTCCACGCCCCGCACTCGCTCCGCCGGTAGCACACCTTGCCGCAGCAGAAACTCCGCATCTTCCTTCGTATAAATATCGTTGGTCACCACCGCCAGGTTGTACTTCGGCCACAACCTCCGGCTCAGCCGGTCCACCAGCGCCGTTTTCCCCGATCCCACCGGCCCCGCAATCCCCACACGAAACGCCCGCGACGCTCGTCTTTCCCGCATTGGCATCTTCCTCCCAGTCCTGTCCCGATCCCCGACTAATGTACCGGCGGATGTAGGGGCGCGCTTTAGCGCGACCTAACCGCCCTCAAGCGCCGCAGTCTACCAGCTTGCCGCAAAAATAACTCCCAAACTCCTCCACCCGCTCCCGCCACGATTTCGTTTCGTCAAATCCAAGTTTCCGTTCTTTGCCTTGCGCTTGCACAGTGCATACCGGGTCGTTACCCCAGTCCCAGTTCATACACCCCCTGTCCGAAGGGGTCATTTACTAACCGGCGCCTCGCAAGCCCTCCGTTCTTGCCCGCGCTGCTCGACACACGCTACGGTTGAGCCAACACCAGGCTGCATCTAAATATTCAAAATCAACAGGAGAGATACGAACGATGAAGAATCTCACTAAATGTGCATTTGCCATGCTGGCCGTACTGCTTTTCGTTCCCGCGTACGTCTCGGCAGCTCCGGAACCCGGGCGCGATCATCCGGCATATTTGCACGCATTAACCGATCTGCGTCACGCCAGAGCTCATTTGGAACGCCCCGGCGGCGGGGAACGCAAGGAGCAGGAAATCAAGGCCATCGAAGAAATTGACGCTGCCATCGCAGAGATCAAAAGAGCGTCGATCGACGACCACAAGGACCTGAACGATCATCCACCGGTCGATGCCCATATGGATTGGGGCGGCCGTCTCCACCGTGCCCTGGAATTGCTCGACAAGGCCCACCATGACGTGGCCGAAGATGAAGACAACGGCTTCGCTCAGGGGCTGCAACACCGCGCCCTGGAACATATCGACAAGGCGCACCACCACGTCGAAGAAGCCATCCACGCAATCTAGTCAAAATCAGGTTGTGATTTGAGTGTCTTCCAGCGCCGCGGCTTTCACCGCGGCGCTTTGCTTTTCACGTTCGCATCGGCTGCGTGGGAGCGCGCCTCCGTGCATCCTTCTAGCTAGCGCGGCTCCAGCGTCAGCGCAGTTCGAGTCATATGTCTAATCCGCCACATTCTCGTGGCTCTCTTTTGATCGTAACCCCAAATGAAGAAGTTTCGCCTCCGTGATCGCCGCAATCTCGCGAATCGGTCCTAAAATAGACGCCGAAACCTCGCCATCCAGCCGCACCAACGACACCGCCTCTGCTCCACGCGAAGCATCGCGCCTGCCAAGCGCAAATGTCGCGATGTTTACGCCCTGCTTGCCCAGCGTCGAGCCCACTTGTCCGATCACTCCGGGCTCGTCCCGGTTGCGCAGATACAGTATCGTCCCTTCCAACTGCGCTTCCACCGGGATTCCGCCAATCTGCAACACTCGCGGCGTTCCATCGTGCAACACCGTTCCTTCGACGGTGAACTCCGTCCCTGAGCCGCCCTTGTCCGGCAGGGCCGACACTTCCAGCGTGTTGGGGAACCCGTGCTCCCGGCGCCGCGTCTCTTCGTGGACCGTAAGCCCGCGAGCGGCCGCCACCTGTGGCGCGTTCACCACATTTACCTTCTCATCGAGAACCGCGTTCAGGAGTCCCGCCAGCACCGCGCTGCGCAGCAAATTCGTCCCTACCTCGGCGACTTCGCCCGCGTACCGGATCCGAATCCGCGCTGGCCTCGACGCTGCCGCCTGCGCCACCATCGATCCCAGCCGCTCCGCTAGAGCAACATAGGGCCGTCCACGCCGGTACTGATCCGGCGACAACGCCGGCAAATTCACGGCGTTGCGGATCACGCCATCCGCCAGATAATCTCGCACTTGCACCGCAACCTGCGTCCCCACTTCTTCTTGGGCCTCCGTAGTCGACCCCGCGATGTGCGGCGTGGCAAGCACGTTCGGCAGTCCCACCAACGCCGTATTTTTGGTCGGCTCCTCAACAAACACGTCCAGCGCCGCTCCTGCCAGTTTTCCGCTTTTCAACGCCTCTACCAGCGCACCCTCGTCAATCAACTCCCCGCGCGCCGCATTGATCAGCCGCGCGCCTTTTTTCATCTGCGCCAGTGTCGTCGCATTGATCAAATTCTGCGTCGCAGGGCTAACCGCCGTATGCAGCGAAACAAAATCACTTTCTGCCAGCAGCTTCTCCAGCGGCACCAACTCCACCTGCAGCTCTCGCGCCGCCGCTTCACTGATATACGGGTCGTAGCCAAGCACCCGCATATCAAACGCTTCCGCCCTCACTGCCACTTCACTGCCAATTCGCCCAAGTCCGATCAACCCCAGCGTCTTCCCGCGCACTTCCGTCCCCGCCGCACTGCCTTTCTCCCATTTTCCTTCATGCATCGACTTGTCCAGCCGCGACACCTGACGCGCCAGCGCCAGCATCAGCGCAAATGTATGTTCCGCCACGCTCACTGCGTTCCCGCCCGGCGTGCTCATCACCAGCACGCCGCGCCGCGTCGCCTCATCCAGGTCGATATTGTCCACGCCGACGCCCGCGCGCCCCACCACCCGCAGGCGCGGCGCCTTCTCCATCAATTCCGGCGTAACTTTCGTCGCGCTGCGAACGATCAGCGCCTCCGCATCCGCGATCTCCGCGTTCAGCGTCTCCTTCGTGGTCAATACCACGTTCCATCCGGCCTGTTCCTTCAACAGCGCCACTCCCCGCTCACTGATCTTGTCCGCCACAATAACTTTCATCGGCCCTCGTCCATACTAAATTTGTAGTCCGTCGCCACAGCGACGAAAAATCCGCCAAAACTAAAACATCAACGGTAGCGACCCCTCAGCCCCAAGTCAAATTCTCTCCTCATTCTCTCTGTGATCTCTGTGCTCCGCACACTTTGCCCTCTGTGTTAATTCTTTTTCTTGCCGCTCTGTTATATTCAATTCGACGAGGATCAGATGACTCTCTCCGAGAAAATCCAAAAAGATCTAACCGACGCCATGCGCGCTAAAGACGAACTCCGCCTCAGCGTCCTCCGCGGCATCAAGTCCGCCATCCAATACAAGGAAACCGAAAAAATCCGCGCCCTCGATGACACCGAATCCATCCAGCTCCTGCAAACCCTCGTCAAGCAACGCAAGGAATCCATCGACCAGTTCACCAAGGGCAATCGCCAGGACCTCGCCGACAAGGAAACCAAGGAACTCGCCATCATCGAAACGTACCTCCCCGCCGGCGCCAGCGAAGCCGAAATGGACGCCGCCATCGCCAAAGCCATCGCCGAAATCTCTGCCACCTCCATCAAGCAAATGGGCGCGGTTGTCAAAGCCGCCAAAGCCGCTCTTGAAGGTAAGACCGTGGATGGTAAAGCCCTCAGCGATCGCGTCCGCGCCCGCCTCGCCTGAGCGGCCGAAAGCAGCGCACACCCACTTCACAGTCCGGATCCCAGACAGCTCCACAATTCAAAAAGTGAGTATCCGGCGTTTCAACGAGCCACGAATGGGCTTGCGACTAGATGGCGAGTAGGTGAAGGTAGAGTTAGCGCGGCGGAACGTGCGCTTTGATGGCCACGGGCAAGCCGTCCCCAGCCCGCTCGATCGTGACTTGATCGGGCGGAATCCGGATGTCCGTGCCTCCCCGGATAATCGTGAGCGAAACCGTTTCGTCCGTCTTTGGACACACCGACGTCGGCGCGGATCCCTTGGAGTCCACCGACACCTCTGTTGAGGCGCGCGAAGAGCATGGATCGAGGTTCAGCTCACCCGCATAGTCTGCTGGAACCTTTACGGTAATCTCCCGCGGCGCTTCTTTTGCGGCGCACGAAAACAAAAGGAAGGTAGCAAAGATCGTCGCCAGCAGAAGGATAGTCAGACCGTCCAACTTTCGAATCATGATGTACGAGAACCCCTGACCTGAAAGTAGTTCCGAGAATTATATCCCGGACCGCCCGAGTTGCCGAATCTCACCGACGCTTCGAACACCAACGTCGCTTACTTCTCCACCGCATAGTAGATCACGTAAAACCAGCTAAAAATCCCGTGTACGATCATCCACAAAATGGAATGGTTGACGCTCCACGATAGCGTGATCGCGATCATGCTTCCAAATCCCCACAATCCCACTCCCGCCGACCGTCCGCCTCCGTCACTCATGATTCCTCCTGCTTTCAGGTTTCTGCGCGTTTTGTTTCGCACTCTTTAATGAACGTAATACCCGCTCTTGGACAAGATCACGTAATCGCGTCCCTTTTTCCCAAACGAAGACGCCAGACGCAAATCCAGTTTATGCGGCTTGCCCTCGGCGGCGGTTGCCTTCGTGTAGAACCCCAGCGTATAGCGCGTCTTAATCCGCTCGATCAGCGCGCGAAATTCGGCATCCAGATGTGCCACATCCTGCACGTCGAATATTTCCCCTCCCGTCTGGTCCATCACTCGGTGGATATTCACTAGCCCGGGAATCATGCTCGCCGCAAACAGAGTTGCCGGCGGGTTGTATCCAGGTATCTTGAGATTATATAGAGCGGCATCCGCGGCAATCGATTCCGTGATGATGTCGCGCGTCCCCTGTCCGCCCGCGTCCGTGCCCACGTCATCGCTGATCAGAATAATCACTCGTCGGCCCTTCGGCGGCGCGCCGAGCAGATACTTCGCAGCCACAAAAATTCCATCATTGATATTCGTGGCCCCGCCTACGTGGAATCCATTGATCTGTTGAGCGATCTGCGTCTTGTCGTTCGTGAACGGCACGCGTAATTCGGCTTCTGTGGAAAAGGTAAACAGCGCTACCTCATCTTCAGGCTTAAGCGCCGCAAGTGCTGTGGCGGCGGCGTCACGCAATGGCCCCAGAAAAGGTCCAATCGAATCGCTCAGATCCAGCACCAGCGCGACATTGAGGGGCAATTCGTCACGGCTAAACACTTCTAGCTTTTGGGCGACACCGTCCTCGCGCAGCTCGAAGTCTTCCTTTTTCAAATCGCCCATGATTTTGCCAGCCTTGCTCTTCACCGTGGCGTCCAGCATCACCAGGTTCACGTCCACGCGAACGACGTTCTCGTCCTGACTCTGTGTCGCCACGAGCGTTCGACAGATAAAGGCCACGAAAGCGAACAAGATCGACAAGCGCACTGTGTTTCGCCAAAATGTGGACATCGCTGTTCGCCAATCCTCCGGGACGCGGTTTGTACCATAATTCCAAACCGAACCGTCATATCATTGGTCTTGTCACTCGTTATCCCAATGCGGATGCCGGGTTCGCGCGAAACAGTTGTCTTCTATCCCTGGTTTTAGCCGATTCGCCTCGGGCTCGCTTCTACACGGGATACCCTATGCTAAAAATCTGCAAAAGAGCGAGAATAGGGAGTATACAAGGCGCGGTCCTTTATATTTGGAGGCCTCGAGCAATGAAGCTGCAGAGGAGATTCAACACCATGAACATTTTCGGACATGCCGCAGGGTTCGCAAGGCCTCGGTTGGGCAAGCCGATGTTGGTTGGCCTGTTGTCGGTGGCAATCATGTTCGCAACTTGGCCTCAGAACCTGCCCGCGTATCAAGACGCCCCGGCGCAGGCTACCCAGCAGGCGCCGCCCCAAGAAGGCCAAGCCGCCCCGCCGTACACGACACAGACTCCCGAACAGATCCAACAGTTGGTAGCGCCGATCGCGCTCTATCCGGATTCTCTCGTGGCGCAGATCCTCGCAGCCTCCACCTTTCCGGAGCAAGTCGTCGAAGCCGACCGATGGGTGCAAGCGCACCCCGATTTAAAGGGTGACGCTTTGGCTCAAGCTGTGGACCAGCAACCCTGGGATCCCAGCGTCAAGGCGCTCACCGCCTTTCCGTCCGTCCTGGGAAATATGGACAAAAATTTGTCCTGGACGTCTTCTCTCGGCGATGCTTATTACAACCAGCAACAGGATGTAACGGACGCCGTCCAGGTGATGCGCCAGCGCGCCCAACAGTCCGGCAATCTTAAGAGCACCCCGCAGCAAACCGTAACCACGCAAGGCTCGACCGTCATCATCCAGCCTGCCGACCCTCAGATCGTTTACGTTCCTGCCTACAATCCGTGGGTGGTTTACGGAGGTCCCATAGGTCCGTGGCCCGGTTGGTATCCTTATCCGGGTATCTGGTATGGCGGCCCGTACCTGTCATTTGGCATCGGCTTCGGAATCGGTTTCTACGGCGGGTATGGATGGGGCTGGGGGCGTTGGGGGTTCGACTGGCACAATCGGTACGCCGTTTATAACAACAATCGGTATTACTCCCGCAGCAACACATTCTATAACCGGAGCAATTACTACAGGGGAGGCGCGCGCGGCGACTTCCGCGGCCGGCCCGGCGCGGGGAACCGGCCTCCAGACAGGGGGAACATCGGTGGACGCGGCGGTGTGTACAACCGTCCCGGCGGAACGACTCGTGCCTTCAATGGCGACGATCGCGCGGCTCGCGGATACGCGCAGCCCCGCGGCCAGGCCGGTACTCGTTCCGGCGCCTTCAGCGGCTACGACCGTGGCGGACAGACCAAGAGCTATTCGTCGCGCGGAGCCAGCAGCTTCGGCGGAGGCGAGCGTGGTGGTGGCGGCGGAGCACCTCGCGGCGGCGGTGGGGGCGGCCGGCATTAGATAATCGGGGCGGGCATCAAGCGATCAAAGAGTCGTTTTTCCCGGGTTCATCGCGAAATTTAGAAAATGGAGAAAGCCACATGCAGCGGACGAATTTGAGCTTCGGCAAATTGAATTGGGCCAATCTTCCTAAATTAGTCGCGGTCGCCATCCTTCTAATGGGCTGCATTCCCGCCCGTTCCACCGCGCAGCAAGCGGGCCAGAAAACATTCTCGTCCGCGGAAGAGGCCAGCCAGGCGCTGGCCACGGCCGCGCAGAGTAACGACGAAAAAGCGATGCTCGAAATCCTCGGACCCGAGGGAAAGCAAATCGTCTCGTCCGGAGACGACGCCGAGGACGCCCAGAACCGCGCTAATTTCGCCCAGAGATATCAGGAAATGCACCGTCTCGTGAAAGAGCCAGATGGCACCACCACGTTGTATGTCGGCGCGGATAACTGGCCCACTCCGATCCCGCTCGTCAACAATGGCAAGTCCTGGTATTTCGACACCGAGGCGGGCAAGAAAGAAATCCTGTTCCGGCGAGTCGGCCGAAATGAAATGTCGGCCATTCGCGTTTGTCAGGAACTCGTCGCCGCCGAAAAGGAATACCACTCCTCGCAGCACGACGTGTACGCCCAGAAAGTCTTCAGCGATGAAGGACAACACAATGGCCTCTATTGGAAAGCCGCTGACAGCGAACCCCAGAGTCCTATCGGACCCCTCGTGGCGCAGGCCGTTGTCGAAGGTTACGCCTCCAAAAGCGAGGAGGGCAGTCACACACCGTATCGCGGCTATTATTTCCGCGTCCTGACGCGTCAGGGGAAACATGCCCCAGGCGGGGAAAAGAATTACGTGGTAGACGGTAAAATGACCTCCGGTTTTGCTTTAGTGGCCTTTCCAGCCGAATACAGATCGTCGGGCGTGATGACCTTCATCGTCGGCGAGGACGGCGTGGTGTACCAGAAGGACCTCGGCAAAAAGACCGAAGTCGCCGCCAGAACGTTGAAGGAATACGACCCCAATTCCACCTGGCAAAAGACCGAAGACGAGTCTCAGGAAGCCGCCACCGATCAGAAGACCCAGTAACACGCCCGAAGCGTCCGGGGATTCTCGAACGTGCACGCGGTACCTCTCTCCGCCTCCGACCGCGTCTATCTCACTAGCACCACGCACCTTTCCGAGCCCCAACCGGAACCCTCGGCCTTTGCTCGGACGAAGGGAAGCCATGTTCGTCAACCCACGCGCCCGACTCTTACTCCTCCTGCCTTTTCTATACGCTTATCCCCTTGCTGCTCAACAAGCGCAGCAAGCAGCTCCCGTCGTCCCACCGGGCAGCGGCCGCATCTACCTGGACGTCGTCGTCACTGCAAAGTCCGGGCCCCCGGTAACTGGTCTTACGCAGCAGGACTTCACTCTCCTCGACAACAAAGCCCCGCAGCCCATCGCCTCTTTCCAGGCCTTAGGCGGCCGCGATCCCGTGGACGTCATCCTGGTCATCGACGCGGTCAACACTGGCTTCCAAAACATAAGCTTCGCACGCGATCAGATCGACAAATTCCTGCGTATCGATGGCGGCCACCTCGCTCACCCCGTCGCCCTGGCCTTCGTCACGGATACAGGCACCGAGATGCAAGATGGCTTCTCCAACGATGGTAACGAGCTTGCCGCTTCACTCGACCAGCACACCGTTGCCCTCCGCACCATCCGCCGCTCCGCCGGTTTCTACGGCGCGGCCGAGCGTTATCAGCTTTCCCTCAGCGCGCTGAGTTCGATTCTGGCGCGCGAGGCCCAGCGTCCCGGCCGCAAGGTTATCTTCTGGGTTTCTCCCGGTTGGCCTCTCCTCTCCGGCCCCCGCATACAAATCGACCCGAAGCAACAGCAGCAGATCTTCGCGAGTATCGTCAGTCTCTCAAATCTGATGCTGCAGGCCCGCGCCACCCTCTACAGCGTCGATCCCCTTGGCACCGCCGACACCGGCCTGCACGCCTTCTATTACATGGAGTTTCTCAAAGGGGTTAGCGAGCCCAAGCAGGTTCTACCCGGCGACCTGGCTCTCCAGGTAATCGCCACGCAAAGCGGTGGTCTTGCTCTCACCACCAACAACGACGTGACCGCCCTGCTGCAAAAATGTCTGGCCGATACCCAGGCTTACTACGAGCTCTCCTTCGATCCACCCCTGGCCGACCAGCGCAACGCATATCACCACATCGAAATCCGCCTCGCCGACCACAAACTAACGGCTCGCACTCGTCAGGGCTATTACACGCAATCTTCGCCCCACTGACGCTATATCTTCCCGGTGTAAACGATCAGTCTGATTACCCCCGGCGCAGAATGCCGTCATCCGCAAATACTCGCGAGCTCATGGACTATTCGTGTCTCAGCGCGACCAGCGGATCCACTCGGATCGCGCGCCGCGCCGGGATGTAGCAAGCAAGCAGAGCAACTCCGATGAGCAGGACGGCGACGCCCGCGAAGGTCAGCGGATCGGTCGGCCTCACGCCGTACAGCAGGCCGGTCATCAGATGGGACACGATCACCCCACCAACGAGCCCAACGGCAGCACCCGCTGCGGCTAGGCCCAATCCTTGCCGCAAGACCATTTGCAAGATGCTCTTCTTTTCTGCGCCCAGGGCGATACGAATGCCGATCTCGTGGGTGCGCTCGCTTACGATGTACGAGATGACGCCGTAAATACCGAGCCCTGCGAGCAGCAACGCGGTCAGCGCGAACAGCGCCACAATTTCCATCAGGAATCGCCGCTCGGCCAGAGACGTGGAGACCGTCTCTTTGAGCTCCTGTGCGCCGAAAACGGGGAGCGTTGGGTCAACGGCCTGCACTTGCTCGCGCAACTCGACCGGAGTCGCGGCGGGATCGAGCCGCCCGCGCACAAATATCGCCAGGTCTTTCGCCTGCCTCTGATACAAGTTCAGATAGATTTGCGGAACACTCGCTTCCGAGACTGCTTCCGTTCGAGCATCCGCGATCACGCCGACGATCGTGGTCCACGAAGTGTTAGTCGCCGCTCCGCGCGCGTTGTTGAGCCTAAGGTGTTTGCCGATCGGTTCCTCGCTTGGCCAGTAGGTCCGCGCGAACGCCTCGTTAATCACCGCGACTTGCGGCGTCTTCTCGTCGTCGAATTCGGCGAACAGGCGGCCGCGCAGCAGGGTCATGCCCAGCAGGTGAAAATATTCTGGCGTAACGATCGAGCCGTTGACCAAGGGAGCCTCGTTGCTGGGAGTCTCGCGGCCTTCGACGATCAGCGGGAATGGGTTTAGATCGTTTCGATCGTGGCCTAACGGAAGGGCCGCCAAGTCACCAATGGCTATTTCTTCTACACCGGGCAGCACCCTGCCGCGGCGAAGTATTTCGCGCAAGAACGGCGCTTCCTGAGCAGCCGTTCGGTAGACGTCGGTCTCGGGATCGTTCGGAATTGGCAGCCACAGGCGCACCGCCATTACTTTTTGAGGGTCGAATCCCAGGCTCACGTGTAACAAATCCGCAAAACTACGGAGTAGAAGTCCCGCGGCAATCATCAGCACCAAAGAGAGAGCAAATTCCGTGACCACCAGCACCCGCCGCGTGCGCGCTTGCTCCCCGGAGCCCGTCGAGCCCCGCCCTTGCTGTTTGAGCATCCATGTCAAATCCGGCCGCCCCGCATGCAACGCGGGCGCCAAGCCGAAAATCGTTCCCGCAACAAGCGTGGCGACAAGAGCGAAAAGCAAAACGGTCCAGTTAATCGACAATTCGTTGAGCCGCGGCAGGCTCTCTGGCACGATTCGGAGCAGAAGCCCCTTCGTGCAGAAGAGAATTCCCAGTCCGGCTGCTCCGCCGACCAGCGAGAGAAGCAAACCCTCGGTTAGCAGTTGCGAGACTAGCCGTTTCCGCGCGGCTCCGAGCGCCTGCCGAAGGGCCATTTCGCGCCCTCTCGCACTGGCGCGTGCGAGCAATAGATTCGCGACGTTCACGCAGCCGATCAGCAAAACCAAGCCGACCGCCGCAAGCAGCAGAATCAACGACTGGCGAACGTTGCCGACCACGCTCTCCTGCAGCGGCACTAACCTCACCGTCCATGCGCTTTGCGGCGGATAGTCTTTCGGGAATTCTTTCTTCAAGGATGCGACCAATGCGTCTACGCGACTCTGCGCAGCCGCAAGCGTCAGTCCAGGTTTGATCCGCGCGATGGTTTCCGGAAGAATCCGCAAGCTGCGCTGCGGCGGAGGGGCAGGATCGGCGGCAAAACCCGATGCCAGCCAAATCTCGATGTTTCTTTCTTCCACCGTCCGCCCCGGATCGTGATACCCCGGCGGCATGACGCCGATCACGCGATACAAGTCGTTGTCCAGTCGCAGACTCTTGCCCAGAATATGCGGATCGCCCGCGAAGGCTCGTTTCCACAGGCCGTCGCTGATCAGGCCTTCCAGCGTAAATCCTGGCGTGTGATCCTCTGGATTGAACGACTGGCCCAGCTGCGGCCTCACGCCCAGCAGTGGGAAATAATTCGGCGCTACGTTAAGAAAGCGGATGCGTTCGGGCTTGGACGCGCCCGTGAGGTTCACGTCCCCGCCCCCTAGCGGCGAAACGTACACAAAAATTCCAGAGCGCTGGAGGTCCTGCCATTCCGGCACGGATATTCCCACGTCCAGCGCGCCCACTCCCGGAAGATCATCCTCGATGCTGACGAGCTGCTCCGGTTGCGGATATGGCAGCGGGTGCAGCAGTGCCGCATCGACGATGCTGAAAATCGCCGTCGTCGCTCCGATGCCCAAGGCAATCGTCAAAACCGCGATGGCGGTGAACCCCGGAGACTTGCGCAGCATCCGCACACCGTAGCGGACGTCTTGCCGGAAGTGATCCCACCAGAGCCACCCCCGCGATTCGTGGAAGCGCTCCTCAGCGTGCAGGACGTTGCCAAACGCCCGCCGCGCCGCCGCTCGCGCCTCCTCTTCATTCAGCCCCTGTTCCCGCAAACGCTCGACCTCCAGCTGCAGGTGCGCCTCAATTTCCGAACTGAAGTCGTCGAGTTTGCGCTTCCGTCGGAACATGGCTCTTACCCCTAATCCGCCTTCGGGCTGCCTATTCGTATCTCAACGCCACCAGCGGATCGATGCGCACGGCCCGCCGCGCGGGCAGATAACATGCCGCGAGTGCGACACTCGCTAGCAAAATCGCAACGCCGGCAAACGTAAGCGGGTCAGTCGCGCTCACGCCCACCAGCAAGCTCGACAGAAATCGGGTCAGCGCCAGAGATCCCACCAAGCCGATCGCCAGCCCCGTCAGGATCACCAGCATGCCCTCGCCCAGGACCAAACTCATCACATCCCCGCGCTGGGCACCGAGCGCAACGCGAATTCCGATTTCGCGAGTCCGCTGCGAAACCGAATACGCGATCACGCCGTAAAGGCCCACTGTGCCCAACAGCAGCGCCATCGCTCCGGCAATACCAAGCGTCACCAGCGTAAACGAAGCCCGCGCCATGGATCGGGTATAGAGGTAGTTCAGGGTGTAAACGCCCGCAAGCGGCAGATTGCCATCGACGGACCAAACCACCTGACGAATCTGGTTCATAAAGCTTGCCGAGCCCGCCAGCGGGCTGCGCACCACGAAAGTTACGTAACGTTGCACGCGAAGCGGCTCGCTCTGGAATTTCGCCAGCAGTGTGGGCCAATAGACGTCCGTGCGGGCGGGCTTATCCATCCCGTCGTCACGCACATCCCCGACAACGCCGATGATCTGACGCCAATCGTCCACCGTCGTGACTCGAATTCGTTTCCCAATCGCTTCGCCGGGCGTGCGCCAATATTCGCGGGCGAAATTCGCGGAGATCAGCGCAACGGGAACTTTGTTATGGGTGTCCGCCCAACTGAGATCACGGCCAGCGATGAGCGGTATGCCCAAAGTGCGAAAATATCCGGGCGAGACGAACAGAAGGTGGCGGGGCGGGGGAAGCGTTCCTTCGGCATCGGGGTGGTCTGCTACGTCGACATTATCGAACCGGGCATCTCCGTCCAAGGGCACCGCGCTGGAAAACGCGACCGAGGAAACGCTCGGAATAGCAGCGACCTTATCCTGAATTTGCTGCTCGATACGAGCAACGCCAGCGTCGTCACGGACATCGGAATCCGCAATCGAAATGCGAAATGTCTGAAGCTCGGCGGGACGCGTGAATCCGGGATGGGTGTGCGTCAACACACGGAACGTGCGAATCATCAGCCCGGAACAAATCAGCAGTACCAGCGCCAGCGCGACCTGCATGGTGACCAGAAGATTTCGTGCCCGATGTCGTTCGCGGCTCACTCCCAGGGTTCGACCCCCTTCGGAAACTCCCGCTCGGACACTCGCGTGTTTGAGCACCGGAATCAGCCCAAAAAGCAAGCCCGTAAAAAGAGTAATTCCGAGAGTGAAATAAAGAACCGGCAAATGGATGCCAATGTCGCTGATCCGTGGCAGTCCCGAAGGCCCCAGCGCCACAAGAACCCGCAGCGCCGCGTACGCCACTCCCAAACCGCAAATGCTCCCGAGCAAGCCAATCAGCGCGCTCTCGCAGAGTAATTGTGCGGCGATGCGCCGCCGGCTCGCTCCCAGTGCGGCCCGCAGAGCTAGCTCCTGCTGGCGTCCTTCCGTGCGCACCAGCAGAAGATTGGCAACGTTGGCGCAAGCGATCAGCAAAACCATTCCGATGCTGCCCATAAGCACCCAAAGGAGCAGGCCGACATTGCCGATAACCTCCTGCTTCAGCGGCAGGAGGCTCGGGGCAAGGCCTGCCTTCTGCGTTGAATCGAGGCTGACGCCGGGTGGAGGCGGAAACGCATCCAAGGTGATCGGAATCATCCGCGCGACATCGGTGCTCGCCTGAGCGAGCGTGCTCCCGGCCTTAAGACGGGCGATGCCGAAGTAGCTGAAATTTCCGAGGAGTGTTTTGTTGCGATCCAACTGAAGCGGAAGGATGAGAGCCAAATCCTGCGCATCCAGAAACCGGAAGTTCCGAGGCAGCACACCGATGATCTGGCGAGCCATTCCGTCCACGATGATTGTTTTCCCCACTGCGGAGGGATCAGCGCTGAATTTGCGCTGCCAGTAGCCGTACGTCAGGATCGCGGTGGGCGGCGCGCCAGGCGAGTCATCCGTCGGTGAGAAGCTGCGTCCGAACATAGGCGCAATACCCAAGACCGAAAGGACCCCATGAGTCACATCCAGCGCGTGCACCCGTTCCGGTTCCGCGAAGCCGGTGACGTTGACATCTCTGTCCGTGTCGGTCTCGGCGTAAATGCCGATCTCCTGAAACGTGCGGCTCTGTTCCCGAAACACGAAATAGTCTTCCGGCGCCATGCCCCGTAGCGACGCATCGATCGCGAGTGGCGAAACCTCCAGACCCACGAGTTGTTCCGGCTGCGGATACGAAAGCGGCTTCAGCACCACGCCGTCGAGCACGCTGAAGATGGCGATCGTCGCGCCGATCCCCAGCGCCAGCGTGAGGACGGCCACCGCCGTAAAGCCCGGAGACTTGCGCAGCATGCGCAAACCGTAGCGCACGTCTTGCCGGCAGCGATCCCACCACAACCACCGGCCGGATTCGTAAAACCGTTCCTCAGCGTGCAGAACGTTACCGAAAGACCTGCGCGCCGCCGCTCGCGCCTCCTCTTCACTCATCCCCTGCTCCTGCAACCGCTCTACCTCGTTCCGCAGGTGCGCCTCAATTTCTGAGCTGAAGTCGTCGAGTTTGCGCTTGCGCCCGAACATGCCTTTAGCCTTCCGCCTTCTCCGCCCCCAAAATCCGCGCGATGGCCCCGGTCAATCGCTTCCATTTGTTGGTTTCCTTGACCAGCTGTTTGCGGCCCGCCGCCGTCAGCGCATAAAACCGCGCCTTGCGGTTGTTGGACGATACTCCCCACTTCGCGGAGATCCAGCCGCGCTCTTCCAGGCGCTGAAGTGCCGGATAGAGCGCGCCATGCTCGACGAGCAGTTCTTCTTCCGACGTTTCCTGGATGGCGCGTGCGATCCCTTGCCCGTGCTGCGATCCAAAGATCAGCGTGCGCAGGATCAGCAGATCCAGGGTGCCTTGCAGCAATTCCAGTCGTTCTCTTGCCTCTTGGGTAGACATATAACCCGAGTATCCTCGCGCTCAGGTAAGATGTCAACCTGTAAACTTCCCGCTCCGCTACGGCGGCCGTTTGCTCGACGGCGCCCGCCGGAGGGTCGGCAAACGTGATCAGAGCGAACGGGTCAGGGAAAACACCGGTGTGCACAAAAGGCGCGAGTTATGTGCTCCGAACGGCCCTGAGGGGCGAAGCTCAAGCGAAATCTTCCCAATTGTCCGACGCCAGTCCGTGTCTAAATTCCCAAGTCGGAATTCGAACTTCTAACCTCCAACCTCCGCTTTACGGCATAATCCCTCGCGCACTCGGGCAGGCCATTGATTTGATCTTTGTAGGGGCGCAGTGTGCCGCGCTCCGCGCCCGCGCGATCTTCACCTTGGGAGGATTCAGTGAGCGATCGTCCATGGAGTTCCACCGCGCCTCCGGGCGAATTCCGAACCTACGTTTCCGCTGAGGAGACGCAAAAGGAATTCACTATCCGCGCGGTCATCCTCGGTGCGCTCTTCGGCTTGCTCTTCGGCGCCGTGACCGTCTACGTCGGATTGCGCGCGGGCCTCACCGTTTCCGCTTCCATCCCCATCTCCGTCCTCTCCATCAGCATTCTCCGCGCCTTCGGCCGCTCCACGATTCTCGAGAACAACATCGTGCAGACCACTGGCTCCGCGGGAGAATCGCTCGCCGCGGGCGTGATGTTCACGATTCCGGCGTTGATCTTTCTCGGCTTCGGTGCGGAGTTCACCTTCTGGCGAATTTTTCCGCTGGCCCTTCTCGGTGGCTGGCTCGGCGTTCTCTTCATGGTTCCGCTCCGCCGCCAGCTCATCGTAAAAGAACACGGCAATCTGACCTTCCCCGAAGGCACAGCTTGCGCCGACGTCTTGGTCGCGGGTGAGCGCGGCGGATCGTTTGCTGGACGCGTGTTCTGGGGACTCGGCCTCGGCGGCGCGTACACCTTTCTAATGAACACCGTCCAGGCCTGGACCTCGCGGCCGGAGAGCCGGCCGGGCTGGTTCCAGGGCGCTTCCTTCCGCGCCGACATCACTTCGGAATATCTCGGCGTTGGCTACATCATCGGCCCCCGCGTTGCCGGTCTCCTCTTCGCCGGAGGCATCATCTCTTGGCTCGTCATCATGCCGGCCATCAGCTTCTATGGCCAGCTTGCCGGCAACACGCCCCTCTATCCCTCCACCATTCCCATTCCACAAATGACACCCGATCAGATCTGGGGCTCCTACATTCGGCCCATGGGCGCGGGCGCCGTCGCCGCCGCGGGATTGATCACCCTGCTGCGCACACTCCCCACCATTATTTCCGCGTTGCGCGCCGGCCTGAAGGATGTCCGCAAGGAGGGCGCCGGCCAGTCCACTGCATCGAATCGCATCGATCGCGATATGCCCATGCGCGTTGTGATCCTCGGTTCTCTCGTTATCGTTGCGATGATGTGGGTGCTGCTCACCTTTCACCCCTTGAAAGGCGCGCAAACCAGCTGGTGGCAGAACTTGTTCGCCGCTGTCTTTGTCGCTGTCTTCGGATTTCTTTTCGTCACCGTAGCGGCGCGCATCAGCGGCTTGCTCGGCAATTCTTCGAATCCCATCAGCGGCATGAGCATCGCAACACTCATGGCCACCTGCGCGATTTTCTTCGTCGCAGGTTGGACCGCGCCCAACTATCAGGTGCTGGCGCTGATGATTGGCGGCGTAGTCTGCATCGCCGCGGCCATTGCTGGAGCCACTTCGCAAGACCTGAAGACCGGCTATCTCGTCGGCGCGACGCCCTTCTGGCAGCAGATGGGCCTTCTGATCGGCGTAACGGTTTCCACCCTCGCCATCGGCACCACCCTCAATCTCATGAACAAGGGCCTCGAGAAATATCTGCCCGCGGAGATCCCCGTCAACGTACAGTCCTTGCCTTCCGGCGTAAAAGTCGAGCGCGACATCTTCATCTATCACGGAAAAACCTACGTACTTATTAATTCCCTGGGATCACATCAGATTCCCGACGGTGAATATTTGTACGACCCCGGCACGAAACAAATCGAATTCCAGTGGGCGCAAGGCATCGGCAGCGACAAGGCCCCGGCCCCCCAGGCGCGCCTCATGGCCACGGTGATCAGCGGCATTCTGAATCAGCGCCTGCCTTGGCGTTTGGTTCTGATGGGCGTTGCGTTGGTCATCGCCGTCGAAATCCTCGGCGTGCGCTCCCTGGCGTTTGCCACTGGCTCCTACCTTCCCCTCGGCACCACCGCCGCCATGTTCATTGGCGCTTTGGTACGCGTGCTTGTAGAAAGCACCACGAAGAAAAAAGACGAGAGCGAAGCCAGTCCCGGAGCGCTTTTCTCCAGCGGCTTGATCGCCGCGGGCGGTGTTTTCGGCTTGCTGGGAATCATCATCAATCTTTTTCAGGATCCCGAAATCTCCAACAACGTGCCCCACTGGTTTTCCGCGATTCTGCGGCTTCCCTGGCGTCCGGATCTGTTTTCTTTCGGTCCGAAACTTTTGGGCTCCCTCGCCACCAACAATCTGTTCGGCCTGATCATGTTCCTGTTGCTGGCAACCGCGCTCTTTTATTTCGCCCGCAAGAAGCTCGACTAATGCGTTGCTTCCGAGGCACTGGAGTTAAACGATTGTTTACACGCAATACACAACCCGGTTCTAGAATGGAGGCGTCCTCGGCAGCTCTCCCGAAGCTGCGACCACAACGTGTCCGATCCTGGAGGCCCTCCGCAATGCGCTGCCCATTTCTCCTCGCGCTGTGCCTGTTTTTCCTGGGCCTCGCTTCCACTCTCCAAGCCCAGAGCCCCAGGCAGATGGTCACCGAGCCGATCGACGAATCCAAACTTGTCACCCTCGGCGGAAACACCACTCCTGCCGCCACTCGCGCGCAAAACGATCGCGGTCCTGTGGCCGACGATATGCGCTTCGATCACCTCTTGCTGCTCCTGAAACGCGATCCACAAACCGAAGCCGCTCTGAAAGAACAGATCGAGGCCATGCACAATCCCGCTTCGCGCGAATTCCATCGCTGGCTTACTCCCGAGCAACTCGGAACGCGCTACGGAATCCACCCGCAGGATATGGAAGCCGTGCAGCAATGGCTGAAGTCCCGCGGCTTCACGCTGAACCAAACCTACAAAAACGGCTTGCTGCTGGACGTCGCGGGAACCGCCAAGCAATTGCGGGACACCTTTCACACCGAGATGCACAATTTGACTTTGCCGAATGGCGACAAGCACATGGCCGTCGTTCGCGATCCGCAGGTTCCCGCGGCTCTCGCCCCGGTCATCGAAGGCCTCGCTTCGCTCCACGATTTCTTTCCCCGCCCGCGCCTGACCAAAATGCGCCCCATCAATTTCAATCATGAAAGCAAGCGTTGGCAGCCGCGCTTCAACGTCGCGTTTCAGGGCGCGACGTTCAACGTCGTCGCCCCCTACGACTTCGCCACCATCTACAATTTGCTGCCCCTCTGGAGCCAGGGCTTCACCGGCAAGGGCGTGAACATCGCTCTCGTCGAGGACAGCAACCTGGCGAATCCCAAAGATTGGTCAACCTTCCGCAAGACCTTTGGCTTAAGCGGATTCACCCAGGGCAATTTCAAACAGGTTTATCCCAACTGCGCCAATCCCGGGCAGAACGGTGACGAGATCGAAGCAGCTCTCGACGTTGAGTGGTCCAGCGCCGCCGCGCCCGATGCCAGCATCATCCTCTCCGCGTGCGGCAACTCCCAGACCACTTCGGGCCTCGACCTCGCCATCCTCGGCATTCTCGAGACCAATCCTCCCGACATTATTTCCGACAGTTACGGCCTCTGCGAAACCATTACCGGCCAGGCCGAGGTCGCGCTCGAGAACTTCGAGGCCGAGACCGCCACCGCCGAAGGCGTCACCTTTTTCATCGCCCAGGGCGACAGCGGCGCCGACGAATGCGCTCCCGCAGAACCCACCAACTACGCGATCCTCGGCATCAACAGCGGCGACAACACCGCCTCCGCATTCGCGGTTGACGTTGGCGGCACCGATTTCATGGCTCAATACAATTCCGATGTCAGTGGTATTCCGATTTCGCGTTATTGGAATTCCAAGAACAACCCAACAACACTGGCCTCCGCGAAATCCTACATTCCCGAAATTCCCTGGAACGATAGCTGCGCCAGCCGCCTCATTTACACCGACCCGTTAATCGCCGGCGGCTTTACACAATCATTTGGGAGCAAAGGTTTTTGCAATTCCTCCATCGGTCAAGACGACTTCCTGAACGATGGGGCGGGTAGCGGCGGCCCCAGCACCTGCTTCACCGGCACCCCGTCGATACCGGGCGTCGTCAGCGGCACTTGCAAGGGCAACCCCAAGCCTTCGTATCAAAAGGGAGTGCCCGGCGTGCCGCATGACGGATTACGCGATCAGCCCGATCTTTCTCTCTTCGCCAGCGACGGCGAATGGGGCAGTTTCTATCCCGAATGTTTGTCCGACACCGCTCAGGGCGGGACCACCTGCACCGCCGACAACGACGCGATCCTGTTAGGCGGCGGCGGAACATCCTTCTCTTCGCCGGCCATGGCCGGAATCCAGGCGCTGATCGATCAACGCTACGGCCGGCAAGGCGACGCCAACTACGTCTACTACGCTCTGGCCGCGCAGCAATTTGCGATTCCCGGCGCCGCCGCCGCTCAGTGCGATGCCAGCCAAACAAGCGGCAACTTGCCCGCGGCCTCGTGCATTTTTAACGACGTGACGCTCGGCGACATCGACATTCCGTGCGGCCAGGACTCCAACGGCAAATTTTATGACTGCCACGGCGCAAGCAAGACGGAGATCGGCGAACTCTCCACCTCCAACGACGAGGACGATCCCGCGTACCCCGCCGCCGTCGGCTACGACCTCGCGACCGGGCTAGGTTCGGTCAATGCCACCAACCTGTTCCAAGCCTGGGCCCAATTCGCTCCCCCCCAAAACTGAAACGAAAATCTGGCGCAGCGTGCTAACCGGCTTCGTAGGGGCACAGCATCGCTGTGCCCATCTCGGCAACCAAACTCGCGGCGCACCCAGCCCTAAGAGAATTTTCATTTTCGCCCGCTCAAATCTCCCTTTTCCACACGACCGAACTGAAAACTTCCGTACTCTTTGACTCACCGTTAACCTCGCCGTACACTGGCTTCATGAGCGTCGCAATCGGCGGCCGCCGCTACAATTTCGACTGGCGCGGGTTCATCACCCCCGGCGTAAAACTCATCGTCCTGGTGTGTACCGGCGTCTTCGTCGTGCAGACCCTGGCGCAATTGATCGGTGGCGAATCCGCTTACACTTGGATTTTGAAATGGTTCGCGCTGATTCCCGCGACGATCACGCACATGCTTCCGCCGCGCATCTGGCAGCTTTTTACCTATATTTTCTTGCACGGTGGATTGTTTCACCTGCTCATCAACATGCTGATGTTGTGGATGTTTGGCCGGGAGCTGGAGGCCATCTGGGGCAAACGCCGCTTTCTGAATTTCTTTGTGTTGTGCGGCGTCGGCGCGGGCTTGATTGAATTGATCGTGAAGACCATTCCGGTTTTCTTCGGCAAAGAACCGTCCCTCGTGCCCACCATCGGGGCTTCGGGCGCGATTTTCGGAATCTTGATGGCCAACGCGGTGTTGTTCCCGGACCGCAAGATTTGGCTGATTCCGCTGCCGGTGACGATTCCGATGCGTCCGTACGTCGCGGTGATGGGCGCCATCGAGTTTTTCTCGACCCTGGGGACCGGTGGCGACAACGTCGCCCACATTTGCCATCTCGGCGGAATGTTGGTCGCTTATATTTATTTGCGGCGCGGATCGTTTCTCTACAACGTGCGCAACAGCGTCTCGGACTGGAAGATTGAACGGAACCGCAAGCGTTTTCAGGTCTACGTCAGCAAACACAAACAAGATCCGCCCTCACGCCCCGACAACTGGGTGAACTAGCGGCTCCGTAGCGCTGAGGTCTCTTTGTAGGGGCACAGCATTGCTGTGCCCGAGTCCGGCAAGAATTTCGCAGGAATTTTCTGTGCGACAGGCCTCTCCTTTTTTGGATTGGTTGCCAAGATGGGGCACAGCGCTGCTGTGCCCCTACAAGATTTATCGCTCGCGATGATCGCTGCGGCGGGGCGTTACGGTTGGATCAGCGGGTCTGCAGGGCGCGCAGCAGGAGTTCTTCAGTTACGTTTGAGCCGGTGACCACGAGCACAGCCATCTTGTTCACGTAGTTGCCTTCGGTTTTCAGAAATGCGGCGGTGGTCGCGGCGCCCGCGGGTTCGGCGATGACGTGTTCCTGAATCATCAGATGCCGCATCGCGCGCAGCATTTCTGCTTCGCTGACCAGCACAAACTCATCCACTAGCCCAGTGATTTCGCGAACGTTTTCTTCCGACGTTTCGCGCACGGCCAGGCCGTCGGCAATGGTGTCGGCCAGATCGGTGCAAATCGATCGGCCTTTTGCGAAAGAGAGCGCATAGGCCGGCGCATATTCCGCTTGCACGCCCACGATTGTTATTTCCGGTCGAAGCTGCTTGGCGGCGAACGCGACACCGCGAATCAAAGTGCTGTCGCCTACGGGGACAAAAATCACGTCGGCGCGCGTGAGCTTGTCCAGAATTTCGCAGGCGATGGTCGCCGTGCCGGGCAGCATGTCGGGATCGGATCCGTCCACGATGTTGTACCAGCCGGATTCCCGCGCGAATTTGGCGGCGTGTCGCCTGGTTTCTTCCAGGAATTTGCCGACTTCCACGATTTCGGCGCCAAAGTCCACGATGCGAGCCTTCTTCGCGGGATTCGGATTCTCGGGAAGGTAGACGCGCGAAGGAATGTGCTGCTTGGCCGCGGCGTAGGCGACGGCCGCCCCGTGATTTCCGGTGCTGCTGGTGACCACGCCCGGAAGCTTGTCGTTCATCTGTTTTTGACGGGCGTCGATGGCATGATACGCGCCGCGCACTTTGAACGAACCGGTCGGACCTTCACTTTCGAGCTTGAGATAGACCCAGCCATCCCCTTGGGAGGACAGCTTATCGGTCCCCATCAGGCGGCTTTCCGGCACCACTTGCCGCAGCCGCGACTGGGCCGCGCGAACTCGTTCCATGGTCAACGGCGCAGCGGAACTCGCCGCGGTCATCACACCGCTCCGCCGATGACGTGAAATTTCATGAAGTTGGTGGTGCCGCGAACGCCCATCGGCGTGCCCGCGACGATGCCAATGACGTCGCCTTTGCGCACCAGCCGCTCTTCCAGCAGGCGCTGCTCCGCGACGTCGGCGAGTCCATCAATCTTGTGCACGTCCGCGATGCCGCGCGCGATCACGCCCCAGATCAGGGCCATGCGGCGGCGCGTTTCCGCCTCGGGCGTGAATGCCACGATAGGAACCAGAGGGCGATAGCGAGACACCAGGCGGGCGGTGAAGCCGCTATGCGTGAAAACGGCGATCAGTTTCATGTGCAGCTCGCGCGAGGCGTGGCAGACGAGTTCCGCGACGCTTTCGGCGACCTTCAGTCTTTCCTGAACCGAGGAAGGGCGCGGAAATTCGGTGATGCTGGCTTCGGCTTCCTCGATGATGCGGGCCATCATGGCCACGGCTTCAACGGGATATTTTCCTGACGCGGTTTCGGCGGATAGCATCACCGCGTCGGAACCGTCGAAAATCGCATTGGCAACGTCCGAAGCCTCCGCGCGCGTAGGACGTGGATTCTGGGTCATGGATTCCAGCATTTGCGTCGCGGTAATCACCGGCCGCCGCGCCTCGCGGGCGCGCGCGATGATCATTTTTTGCACCACGGGAACCCGCTCAGGATTCATCTCCACGCCAAGATCGCCGCGGGCAACCATCACGCCATCCGCAACGCGCAGGATCGCGTCGAGATTTTCGATCGCTTCCGGTTTTTCCAGCTTGGCGATCACCGGGGTGTCTTTATCGGCTCGGCGAATCAGAAGTTTCGCCAGGACTACGTCTTCGGGGTGGCGCACGAAACTTACCGCGACATAGTTGGCGTCTTGCTTCAGCGCGAAGGCGAGATCTTCGCGATCTTTTGGCGTGAGGGCCGGGACGCGCAGCTGGATGCCGGGAAGATTGATGCCTTTGTGCTGGCCGAGCACACCGCCGTTGACGACCTCGCAAACAACCTCCTGGCCGCGCACTTGTTTGACGCGCAGCTCGATCAATCCGTCGGACAGAAGGATGCGATTGCCGCGATGTACTTCGCGCGGCAGGGGACGAAAGGTGGTACTCACGCGATTCGCATCGCCGGGAGCCCGCGCGGTGGTAATGACGAAGCGTTGGCCCGCAACCAGAGTCACCGATGTGCCGCCGGCCAGCGGCCCGGTGCGGATTTTCGGGCCTTGCAGGTCGGCGATAATGGCGATGGGTTTCTCGTGCTTCATCGCGGCGGCGCGAAGCACGGCGATACTGCGCGCGTGATCGGCGTGAGTGCCGTGAGAGAAATTGAGGCGGGCGACATCCATGCCTGCCTGTATCAAGCGTTCGATGACGCGCGGGGAAGAACTGGCCGGGCCGATCGTGCAAACAATTTTTGAGTGCCGAAATGCCATAGTCGTTTTGCGAGTCTTGTAGTTTACGTGATGCGTGGACACTTTTTATTAGCGAACTGTAACGGGGCGCCGGAACTCACTTGGTTACCGCGAACTCCGCGACGATGCGGGATTCGACGTCGATGCCTTTTACGAAGGACGCCAGCGGGATGCGTTCATCCTCGCCGTGCATGCGCTTCAGATCTTCATCGGCTAGAGGGAATGGCCACAGGCCGTAGGCTTGCACGTTGTGCAGGCGCAACTGCGCGGAATCGGTGGCCCACGGCGATTGATACGGTAGAACGGGGGCCCCGGCGAATTCCTCGGCGGCGACCTTGGTGATGTCGGCGTAGAAATCGTTCTCCAGTGATGAAGGCGGTGCAGCCAGGCCGGCGTCGGGTTGTACGTCGAGATGAACCAGCGGGTCGTTGACGAGTTTGTTCAGCTCGTTGAGCAGCGCGTCGATCGTATCGCCGGGAAGAAGGCGAACGTTGAGTGTCGCGCGAGCTTCCGCAGGGATTACGTTGGCGCGAACACCGGCGCTGAGCATTGTCGGGGAAATGGTGTCGCGGAGCATGGAGTTCCACTGCGGGTTTGCATCGGAGATCACGCGCTGGGCGTGTTCGCCGCGATCGGCAGTATCGAGCGAGCGCATCCACTTGCTGATTTCGTCGTCTTCCAGAGGCGCCAACCCTTCGAAATAGCGGCGCACGATGGTTGTGAAATGCATTGGGGCAACATAACCGCCAATTTTCGCGACGGCTGCGGAAAGATGTACGACGGGGTTGTCCTTTGTGGGCATGGACGCGTGGCCCGAGGTGCCGTGCGCCACGACCGTGACGTTGACGGCGACTTTTTCGCTGGCTTGCACGGCCACGTACTGCACTTTGCCGTTTTGGAGGACCACGTTGCCGCCCTCATTCAATGCAAAGCCTGCCGCGATTTTGTCCCAGTACTTGGCGATCAGAATCTTGACGCTGGCGTCGCCGCCCTGCTCTTCGTCGTCCGTGGCCAGAAAAATGACGTCGCGATTCAGCCGGGCGTTGGCGCGTTTCAGCGCGATGAAGGTGACCAGATTGGTGACCAGCATGGCTTTGTTGTCGATCGCTCCGCGACCGTAGAGATATCCGTCCTTGATCGTCGCCGCGAAAGGATCGACGGTCCACTTGGTGCGATCGACACCCACGACGTCCATGTGCGCAACCAGAAGCAGCGCTCGGGCGGGATCGGCTACCGCGGAGCTGCGGAGCCGGGCCACCACCGAGGTGCGGCCCGGGGCGACCGGGAGTTCTTCGGCGCTGATGCCTTCCTTTTGCAGAATGGCCAAAATGTATTTTGCGGCGGCTTGCTCGTTGCCGGGCGGATTGGTGGTATTGATCTTGATCAGGTCCTGGAGCCAGATCTTGGCATCGCCGGTGAGCGAGGTCATATCGCCGAGCGGAGATTGGCTGGCGGGGAGCGAGTTCGTGGGCGGCGGCGCGACCTGTGCGGCGAGGGGTAGCGTGACAAAAAGCGACCACACCATCACGAGCAGCAGCAGCCTGGGCATTCTGCGGAGACCGTTCACGAAGCGATCCTCATTCTCTGGTTTTTGCCCGCCGCCGCGAAGCGGGGGAACGGCTTGCCGCGGCGGCCGAGGGGTAAGGTCAGCAACGTTTTGCGGCAAACGTGCCTCATACTAACATGCTGGGTGTGGGGACCCGGTCGCGGTAATGGCGGGTGGTGGCGTAAACTCAACGGTTAGATTCGATGGGATTTGGCACGTTGCTCCCGAGGATATCGGCGTTTTATGATTGCGCTGGGGAATCGCGATGAGGGTTGAGCCATGAAGGCAATTCTGACTACAGTTTTCTTGGGAATTTTCGCCGCGGCGCTTTTGCTGCCGCTAGGCACGAGGCTGGCAAGCGCGCAAGCGCCGGCCGGCCCGCAGGGAGGGTCCGGGCCGCAGCCGCAGGGCGCGCCGCCGGTTGCGCCGACGCCTCCACCCCCGCAACAGAAGCCGCCAGAGGCTGGGGCGTCCATCTCCGTGGAAGTGCCGGTGGTGACGCTGGACGTGATTGCAGCCACGCAGCACGGCGACATTCTGACCGGACTGAAGAAAGAGAACTTTCGCGTGATCGATGAAGGCGCGCCGCAAACCATCACCAATTTCGGGGCCACCGACGCTCCGATCACCATGACCATGTTGATGGAGTTCAGCAGCCGCGGGTATTACGACTGGTTTGCGTACCAGGCCAAGTATTGGGCGGACGCGTTTTTCCCCAACCTGAAGCAGAAGGATTGGGTGGCGCTGGTTACCTTCGACATGAAGACGCGGACGGAAGTGGATTTTACACAGAACAAGGATGAGGTTCGCAGCGCGCTGTATCACTTGTATTTTCCGGGATTCAGCGAGTCGAATGTGTTCGATGCGGTGTTGGATACCTCGGACCGGATGAAGGATGTGAAAGGGAAGAAGTCGATCCTGTTGCTGGCCACCGGCGTGGATACCTTTTCAAAACACACGCTAGACCAGACCATGAAGCAGTTGCGGCAAAGCGACGTGACGATCTTCTGCGTGGGGCTGGACAAGCCGTACATTAATTTTATTGAGTCGCACGGGTCGCAGGGCTCGCACATGAATTATCTGCAGGGCGAGAACCAGATGAAGACGTTTGCGTCATTAACTGGCGGCTATGCCTGGTTTCCGCAGTTTGATGGCGAGATTCCCGGAATCTTTCATGACATCGTGGCGTTTTTGCGGAATCAGTACAGCATTTCGTACACGCCGACGACCGGCGCGAATGACGGCAAGTTCCACAAGGTAAAGGTTGAGTTGGTTCAACCCGACGGCAGCCCACTAGTGGTGAACGATCAGAAGGGGAAGAAGCAAAAGGTAGTCGTGTATGCGCGCGAAGGATACACGGCAGTAAAAGGCGGAGTCGGGGATTAAGACCGGCCGTTCCTGAATAGACGTTGAACCGCATCGCAAACCGCAATGTTAGTAGCCGCGGGTGAAGTCGACTACGTTGAACAGGTCGCGGCCTGCGAACCATCTCTCCAATAAGTCCATCAACAGGTTGGTTTCTTTTTGCCAGAGGCGGTCGCTTACTCCACTGGCGTGCGGCGTTATAAAAAGATTCGGCGCTTTCCAGAGCGGGCTGTCGGATGGAAGCGGTTCGGTGCCGGTCACGTCCAGCGCGGCGCCACGGAGTGCGCCCGTTTCCAGCGCACGGATCAGGGCCGCTTCGTCGAGCAGCGAGCCGCGGCCTACGTTGATGAGCCTTGCGCCGCGTTTCATTTTCGCGATTTGACCCGCGCCAATGAGATGTTGCGTTTCGTGCGTGTCTGGCGCGGCGAGAACGACATAATCGGCTTGCGGGAGTGCGTCTTCAAGCTGCGAGACTGGAAAGATTTTTTCGGCGTGGGTGGCGTCGCCTTTGCCGGAGCGGTTTACTCCCCAGACGCGCATGTCGAAACCGCGGGCGCGGCGGGCAAGCTCGCGGCCGATCGAGCCGTAGCCGACGACCAGCAGGAGTTGGCCGCTGAGTTCGGTGAGTGGGCCGGGCTGAGTGGAAACTTCGTTTTGCGCCCACTGCGAGCGGTCCTGATAGCGGACACTGTCGGGAAAGTTGCGGGCCAGCGCGATCATCAGCCCCATGGTGTGCTCGGCGATCGGCGGCGAGAAGATGCCACTCGGATTGGTGAGGATCACGCCGGAGTTGCGTAGTTCGGGGTACATCAGTTGGGAGACGCCGGCCGCGGTGGAATGAATCCACTTCAATTTTCGCGCGTACTGAAATTGGTCGGGCCGCAGGGAGGAGCCGATAAAGATGTCGGTGTCGGGGAGTTCTTGCGGCAAGCGCTCGTAGTCGGGCAGATGGACCACATGCATCGCGGGCCAGCGCTGGCAGATCGTTACCGGGAGGATCGGGTGCGCGCGCCATTGCGGGAACGGGTGCCAGACGCAGACGAGCAGTTTGGTTTCGGCGGGAGTTGTGCGGGTGGCGCTCAAGTTTAGCTCCGGCGATTGTTTTGGTGACTTCCTGAAGCTTGTACGTTGTTGACGGTCTTGCATGGGCGTGACGTTGAGATCCTTCGGCGATCCTTGTCGGATCGCCTCAGGATGACAGTTCCCACCTGACGGTCCTTATTCGCGGCTGTGAAGCCAGCGCAGGAAAAAACCTACTACGCAGCCGAGTCCGACGGTGCCCAGGATGAACGGGCGGGCGACGGGCATTGCGAACCAGGCGATTATGACCAGGCCAAGGGAGACGATCGCGCCCGCTTTTGTGCCGGGGACCGGAATGTCGCCGAAGCCCAGTCTTTGTGGTGCTATTCGTTGGCGGCCTCCCAAGTTCTCGAACATTGCGCATCTCCTGCCGATCTATTTTTAAACGCCGCGCAGATCGCGGCCGGTCATCTCGGATGGTTGGGCCTGGCCCAACGCGGCGAGCATGGTGGGAGCGATGTCGCGTAGCGAGCCGTTGGGTTGCAGGGATTGCTTGTCGGTGTCGGAGACGAGAATGAACGGGACCGGATTCAGGGTGTGATAGGTGTGTGGGCCGCCAGTGATGGGGTCGATCATGGTTTCGGCGTTGCCGTGGTCCGCGGTGATGATCCAGGCGCCGCCGCGCGGTTTTAATGCTTGATAGATGCGGGCGAGACCTGCGTCTACGGCTTCCACGGCTTTGATGGCGGCTTCCAATTTGCCGGAGTGGCCGACCATGTCGGCGTTGGCGTAATTCATGATGATGGCGTCGAATTGATTTTGCTCGATGGCTTTTACGACCGTGTCGGTGATGCCTTCGGCGGACATTTCGGGTTTCAAGTCGTAGGTGGCTACCTTGGGCGAGGGAACGAGGATGCGTTCTTCGCCTGCGAAGGGTTTTTCGATGCCACCGTTGAAGAAGTAGGTGACATGGGCGTACTTTTCGGTTTCGGCGCAGCGCAGATTTTTGTAATCGATGTCGGCGAAGACCTGGGCGAGGATGTGTTCCAGCTTTTCTGGGCCGATCACGTATTGCAGCCACGGCCACTTCTTATCGTATTGGGTCATGCCTACGTAGAAGAGATTTTTCGGGCGCCTGGGGTCGGCGAATTTGTCGAAATCGGGAGCGGCCAAAGCGTAGGTCATTTGGCGGGCGCGGTCGGCGCGATAGTTGAAGAAGATGACCGCGTCATCGTCGTGGATGAGGCCAACCGGAACGGCGAATGGACCTTCGCCTTTTGTTACGACTATTGGCTTTATAAATTCGTCGGTTACGTCTTGTTCGTAGCTCTTTTGCAATGCGGCGATGGGGTCGCTGGTGTGGGTTTCGGCTTCGCCGTGGACGATGGCGCGATAGGCAAGTTCCATGCGCTCCCAGCGATTGTCGCGGTCCATGGCGTAGTAGCGGCCCACCAGCGTGGCGATTTCTCCCACTTGCAACTCGCGCGTTTTTTGCTGCAGCTGGCGAACGAAGTCGCGGCCGCTGTGCGGAGGAGTGTCGCGGCCGTCCATGAAACAGTGGACGAACACTTTTTCGACTTTTTGCTGCTTGGCCATTTCCAGGAGGGCGAAGAGATGCTGGATGTGGGAATGGACGCCGCCGTCGCTGAGGAGGCCGAGTAAGTGAAGCTGGCGCTGGCGGCCGCGCTCCATGGCTTGCTGAAAGAGCGGGACGTTTTGTAACTGCTTGTTGGCGATCAGAACGTCGATGCGGGTCATGTCCATATGGACGATGCGGCCGGCGCCGATGTTGAGATGGCCGACTTCGCTGTTGCCCATTTGGCCTTCGGGGAGGCCGACGAACGGGCCGGAGGTGTGGATCAGGGTGTTGGGGAAGTTTTTGATCAGGGAGTCGTAGGTGGGTTTACGGGCTTGGGCGATGGCATTGCCTTTTGTTTCTGCGCGGTAGCCCCACCCGTCAAGGACGGTGAGTACGATGGGTTTCGGTCGTTTTGCCATAGGCCGTCAGGATACATGGAGGAAGAAATTCTTGCCATGCGGGCAAGAGGCCACGACGAGAGCTGCGGAGGACTCGGTGGACTTCGCCGAGCCGATCGTAACCAACTTGATATCCCACCCCCCCTGGGTTTTTGTGTAAGTGTTCATTCTAGAGGGACTTAAAGTCGTTTGTTTTGATACAGATTTATAAGTGTTGATTCTAAGGTAGTTAGCGTCTGGGCGTTACTTTGCTCGCAGACCTGGGAATTCTCCTCGTCGCAATGAAAAAACGCCAGCTAGAAGCTGGCGCTACCAAGACCGTCCGTCTTGTTACCTAGAGGGTACTATACGCGAATGGTAAGCGGTCGTCAAGGACATTATTTGGGCACTTAAGCGCGGCGTCAGTTCGCCGGGCCAGTGCGGGCGCGGCAGCGGTCGCATGCTGCGCAGCTGGGTCGGCCGGCTTGGCCGATGTGGCGGGGAGATCTTCGCGGAGTTCGAGCCCGAGCCATTCTCCGGTCAAATCTTTGTCGGTGCTGGGCTTGTACTCCACAATGGCGCGTAGACCTTCCAGATGGTGGCAGAGAGTGAAGTGGTCAGTGCCGAACCAGAGGGTGTCGGAGAATCCGATTCGGTGCGCGCCAGAGCTGCGAAAGGTTTGCGTGCCCAGGGGGCTCTGAATGACAACGGAGGTTCCGCCTTCCTTTCCGCCGCAGACGATGGACGTGAGCGTTCCCTGCGCGGTCAGAGCGGTTGGAGATGTGTCGAGCGGTTGTGGAGCGTCGGAGGGACGTTTCTCGGCAGGAATATCGTTCCACAGCTCCATGGCTTCGTCGCGATCGGGCCCGCGCCAACGGTCGGCAACGAAGGCCGCCTGCTTTCCAGCCTCTTGGCCGTTTCCTGAGGCGAGGAGCAGTCTTCCGACGAGCAGGTGATACCCGGCGCGCGAGGGCTCCAAGCCTTCGGCCTTGCGCGCGAGGGTAAGGGCGTTCTGCAACTCGGCGTGACGGGCGGCGATCAAGGCGAGCTCGACGAAAGCGGGCGCGTAGCGCGGATTGGCCTTCAGGACATCGTCCATGGCGGCTCGGAGAGCCAATTCGTCGGCCGGAGCGGTGGAGGTACGCAAGGGGGAAAGCATCGTTTTGTAGTAGAGGGATAAGTATTGCTGCGGATTGGCGGCATAGGCCTTTTCGAATTCGCTATCGGCGTCTTGATCTTTGCCGTCGGCAAAGTCGAGAAACCCGAGCGTCTCGTGGGCGAGGGCCACATTGGGATCGTCGCGGAGGGCTTGCTCGGTGGCAGTGCGTGCATCGTCGCGATCGTGAGAAAAGAGACGGTAGGCACCGAGTTCCGCGTCGGTTTCCGCCGGAGTGGTTACGCGAGCAGGGAAGTCTCTTTCTTGCAGTTGGGAAGGATTCCGGGTGACATAGCTGTTAAACAGGAATTGCGCGGTGTACCTGACCAACGCCTCCTGGACATCTTTGAAGTTGCCAAAGGCTTCCTGAAAGGCCTTCTTCTGATCCTCACCGAGCTGCACTGCACTGTAGAACTTGCTGAGTTTTGTTCCTTGCTCCATTCCGGGTCCGAAGGTTAGGTAGTGCACCAATACCCAGGCTTCGGAATAATACAGATCGATCTGCTGCTCATCGTTTCGGAATTTAGCCCAGGGGTTTTCGCTGATCAACTCGTCTACCTTGATTAAGGTGGCGCCCCGGAGCCGCTGGACGCGGACGCTGGGAGCACCGAGATAGATTTTGTCCCCTTCAAACCGGGTGCTTCCGTAAAATTCGGCCAGACCTTCATCGAGCCAGGTAGGAAGCCATCGAAAGTTCGCGTGCAAGAGAGTGTGGACGTATTCGTGGTAAACGACGTTATATCTGCCGGGAATGTCCTGGTCGAGACGGATGACAGCGTATTGGCGTTCCCAGCCGTGCTGAAACAGGCCGGCAGGCTTTGGACCTGGCCCTTTCCAAAAATCAGGAGCCATAGCCTTCATGGAGGATTCGTCGCGGGGTGCGAAGATCACGAGAGGAGCGCCGGTCTCGAGGCGCATCTTGGGGAAAGCCAGAGCAAAGACAGCGCGCATCTGCTCGAACTCATGCGCGACGCGGCGGCCGTCGCCCGCACTGCCATTCGTGAGGACGCGGAAATTTGGGCTTCGCACTTCCGTCCATGGCTTTTCTCCGGAGCGCGCCGCTGGGACAAAAACGGCAGAGAAGAGGACGCAGAGCACACACTTCCAACGAAGGTTTGCCACGGGGAATTCCTCTCAGACCAGAGTAGTTACGACGAGGCTAAGACTTGCATAAGTTAAAAGCAATAGTACATCCGGAACAAGTTGTTTAACGGTTAGCTCGCGAATTCACGGAGGGCGGCTAGCAGGCGGTTGACCTCTTCGGGGGTGTTGTAGTGGACCAGGCCGATGCGGAGGAAGCCGCCGGTGGATTGGACGCCGAGGCGCTCGGCTAGATTGAGGGCGTAGTAGTTGCCGTCCCAGGTGAAGATGCCGCGGTCGCCGAGGAACTTGGCGGTTTCTGTCGGCGTGTGGTTAGCCAGGCGGACGGAGACCGTGGCGCAGCGGTGTTCGAATTGATTTGGATCGGTGATGCCGAAAAATTTCAGGCCGGGGATGGCTAGCAGGCCGGGGATTAGTTGGGAGAGCAGAGCCATTTCATGTTGACGAGTGGATCGATACGCTGCCAGCAAAGCGCTACGGCGATCGCTTGCGGTCGGATCGCAGTGGCGGCCTAATTCGGCTATGTAGTCAACGGCGGCGCCGATTCCGGCGATCAATTCTTGCACTTGGGTACCGGTTTCCCAGCGGTCGGGGAGGGTGTCCGGGGCTGGGCGAACCTTATAGGGGCGGAAGCGGAGCAGGTGCTCGCGTTTTCCGTAGAGGGTGCCCATGTGGGGGCCGAAAAACTTGTAGGGAGAGCAAGCGAGGAAATCGCAATCGAGGGCGCGGACGTCGATGGGGCCGTGGGGGGCGTAGTGGACGGCGTCGATGAACATCAGGGCGCCCCCGGCATGGGCCAGCTTGGTGATTTCGGCTACCGGGTTGATGGTGCCTACGGCGTTGGAGGCGTAGCCTACGGCGACGAGTTTCGTTTTGGAGTTGATTTTTTTCTTGAGGTCGTCGAGGTTCAGTGTGCAGTCGGCTTCGTGGATGTCGACTTGGCGAATGACTACGCCTTTTTCTTCGAGTGCGCGCCAGGGGGCCACGTTGGCGTCGTGGTCGAGGGTGGTGACTACGATTTCGTCGCCGGGCTTCAGTTCGCGGGCGATGGCTCTGGCGAGGGCGAAGGTAATGGTGGTCATGTTTTGACCGAAGACGACTTCGTCTTTGTCGCATTGGAAGAAGTCGGCCATGGCGGCGCGGGCGGAGTCGATCATCGAGTCGTTGCGGCGGCTGGTTTCGAAGGCGCCGCAGGTGTTGGCGTTGGAGGTGAGGAGATAGTTTTGGATGGCGTCGATTACCTGGCGGGGGACTTGGGTGCCTGCGGGGCCGTCGAGGAAGGCGGCTGGGTGGCCGTTGACCTGGGTACTTAGGGAGGGAAATTGTTGTCGGACCCAGGCGAGGTCGAGGGGCTTGTTGGTGGTTTGGTGGAGGGCTGAGGTGCTCATCGAATTTTGTGTCCTTGGCGGCGTTTTGGGTTTCGAGCGAACGTAGTTTCTCATACATCGCGCGGAGTTGGGGGGCTGGCCGGACCGGTCTAAAGACCGGCCACTACAGGCCGTGCGCCAAATTGGTTGTGGATTTGCGTTCGGGTTGCAGCGGGATGTCCGCGGCCCTTTACTGGGCGTGATAGCATGAGATTGTTGTTCCCCACTCATGCCGCGGTGGCGCCGGCTATTAAAAAATGGGACAGCGACCGCAAAGCGGTCAACGCGCTCCGTTTCTCTACGAGGACGATCTTGTCTGAAACCTTTACACCGAATGAGCGCACGCGTGTGGTGCGTGAACCGCATCGCGGCGTTTATAACCGCGAGACGATTTACAAGATTCTAGATGAGGGATTTGTTTGCCATGTGGGATTTGCCACGGATGGCCAGCCATTCGTGATTCCTACGATGTATGCCCGGGTGGGGGATGCGATTTATTTTCATGGGTCGGCGGCTAGCCGGATGTTGCGCGGGGCGAGCGCGGGGATTGCGGTGTGTGTGACCGTGACGCTGGTGGATGGGCTGGTGCTGGCGCGATCCGTTTTCAATCATTCGATGAATTATCGGTCAGTGGTGGCGCTCGGAAAAGCAGTGCTTGTCGATGCGCCCGCAGAAAAGATCGAGGCTTTGCGAGCGTTTACGGAGAAGATTTTGCCGGGGCGGTGGAATGATGCGCGGCAGCCGAATGAGAAGGAATTGAAAGCGACGAGTATTTTGCGGCTGGCACTTACAGAAGTTTCGGCAAAGATGCGGAGGGGGCCGGTGGAAGATGATGCGGAGGATTATGCTTTGCGCGTTTGGGCCGGGGTTGTGCCTTTGCGACTGGCTGCCGACGCTCCGGTTCGAGACGCGCGTTGTGACGAAGCGATTCCCGTTCCGGCGTACGCGGCAAACTATAAGCGTTAGCAATCACGGCCGGACGGCGCGGAGGAAGTCGGCGAGCAAACCGTAGCCGGTGGCTTCGACTCCGGGATTGTGCTCGACGAGCGAGAGGCCGAAGACGTCCATGTCGAAGCGGACGGCGGAACTGCTGCCTTCGAGGTTGGCTAGCGGGTCGGAGGCGAGGAGCAATTCGGGTTGGACGCTGCATTCGACTCCGCCGCCGCGGCGTTCGGCGCGGCAGACCAGCTTGTAGCGCATTCCGGAGTTGCGGACCGAGCGGATTTTTTCTTCGGTGAGCTCGCGAATGCCGGTGCGGCGGACTTGATCGAGGCGCATCGGTACACCCAAAAGCACAATCGTCATCACGGCGACCTTGACGGCAGCGTCCCAGCCGTCGAGATCGGCGGAGGGATCGGTTTCCGCTATGCCCATGGATTGAGCGCGGCGGACGGCTTCGTCGAAGGTGCGGCCTTTCTCGATTTCCGTGAGGACCACATTGGTCGTGGAGTTGAGGACGCCGGAGAAGCCGCGAATTTCGGTGGCGGGCAAGCCCAGCGGGAACATCGAGAAAATCGGAACGCCGTCCATCACCGTGGCTTCGAAGAAAAAATGCTTGTCTTTTTCGTTGGCGAGAGCGGTGAGTTCGTTGAACGCATGCACGATGGGCCCTTTGTTGGCGGTGACGGCGTGTGCGCCCAGCTCAAGGGCGGCTTTGATGTGGTCGATGGCGGGTTCGCCGGTGTCCACATTGAGGGAACTGGCTTCGAAGACGACGTCGGCTCGGGCGCGCTCGACCCATTCGCGAACGTTGCGCGGAGCGGTATTTGGCGGCTGCATCGGCCAGTGATCGTTGAGGACAGCGATGGGATTCATACCATCGGGATCGGCGAGCCATCCGGTGCGGCGGGTGGCGACGCCGGTGAGGCGCCAGCGGACGTCGTAGCGGCGGCGGAGTTCGGTTTCTTTGGAGATGAGCAGGCGCAGGAAGGCGCGGCCTACGTTGCCGAAACCGACGATGGCTAGGTTATAGGATGGAATGGCTTCCTCCAGGAACTGATTTCACGAGAGACTAAATTCCTGCCTTGGCGAGAGTGATCGCCGGATTATAGGTTGAGGTCCTTCGGCGATCCTCGTCGGATCGCCTCAGGATGACAGGTTTTGAGTAAGGTGCGGACTCAACTTGACGGGCTGCGTCTCGGTTGCTTTGACGTGGGCACAGGCCCTTCGAAACTCAGGGTAAACAAGAGTGCCTGTGCCACCGCGACGGCTACTTTGCCGCGGCGAGTTTGGCTGCGGCGCTCGAGATTAGCGCGGCTTCGTCCTGCAGAACTTGCGCTACCACGACAATGGCAGCGTCCGCTTGCTTCGATTGCTTCGCTTCGATTGCTTCGCGGACTGCGGGGATCGTTTTCACGGCGTATCCCGTATAAAAGCCGGGAGCGTAGAGTTGATGCTTGAACCACGGGCGGTTGGGCAGGCCTTCGGTGGTGGTGAGCTTGCGTTCGCTTTCGATCAGCAGTTGGTTCACTTGGACTAGCGAGGCGGAAGCCAGGGCAGCGCCACCGTTGGCGTTGGCTTGCTCGTAGGCTTTGTGGTATTCGGCGGCGCTGCGGGTTAGTGCGTCCACGGCGTCGTCAAGCGGTGCGAAATTCAGGTGCGTGGGAACAGTTTCGGTTGGCGGGGCGACCAGCGGCGCTCTCGGGTCGTTGGTGGCGGTGAAGACGCCGTCTTCGATTTCGCGATTGCGCTCGGTGATGTCGTCGCGCATTTTCTGGGAGAGAGCTTTGAGTTCCTTGACGTAGGTCTGGATGGTGTCCGAGAAATCGTTGAATTCGAACGGTAGCAAGTCGGCGTCTGCGAGTCGCATGACCATGCTTCCGCCTGCTTGCGCGAGAGCGCGGCCGTAAACGAAATCGCCGTCGCTGAAATGCGTGTACCAGTAATAATCGTCGTAGACCGAATGGTAGATGCCGCCGCCGTCTTCGCCGCCGAAGCCGATGTTGACCGAGGCGACGCCGTCGTGTTGCAGGAACGCGGTGTAATCCGAGCCTGAGCCAAGGGCCGCGATGCGGAGGTCGCCGCGCTGGCGAATTTCCTGACGCTGCTCGGCGGATTTCGCCTGGGAAATATCGCGAAGCTGGTCGCGCTTCCAGGCGGAGAGCTTGGTTTCCGGGTCGGAGATATCGCGCGCGACTTCGTTGGTGAATTTTTCGAGGGTGTGCGAGCCTTCGATGAACAGGTAGCCGCGGCCGTTGGTGTCGGAATTGATGTAGGCCACGGCGTGGGCGCGCAATTCGTCGGCGTGCTCTTCGGCCCATTCGGTGGAACCTAGGAGGCCCGGCTCTTCGCCGTCCCAGGCGCACAAGATAATGGTGCGCTTGGGCTTCCAGCCTTGCTTCAGGAGTTCGCCAAACGCGCGGCCTTCTTCCAGAACGGCGTCGACGCCGGACACGGGATCTTCCGCGCCATTCACCCACGCATCATGATGGTTTCCGCGCAGCACCCATTCATCGGGAAACGCCGAGCCCTGGATTTTCGCGATCACATCGTAGACGGGCTTGATGTCCCAGTTCGATTTCACTTTGAGGTGAACTTTCGCGGGGCCCGGGCCGATGCGATAGGTCTGGCCGAGACCGCCGCGCCAGTCGGCTGGAGCGACCCTGCCGGTGAGCGCCGCGAGAAGTGGCTGCGCATCCGCGTAGGAAATCGGCAGGACCGGAATTTTTGTGATGGTGGCGGCGTCTTCGATCTTGAGGCGCTTGGCGTCTTTCGTGGCGCCGACGCCGGGCGTCAGCGGATCGCCGGGATAGAACGGCATGTCGGCGACGCTGCCTCGTTGGACGCCATCTTTCGGGCGCCAGGCTCCGGCGGGAAACGTTTCGCCTTGAACGAAGCCGTCTTCATGCGGATCGGAGTAGATCAGGCAACCAATGGCGCCGTGTTCGGCGGCGACTTTGGGCTTGATGCCGCGCCAGGAATGGTAATAGCGCGCGATGACGATTTTGCCTTTGACGGAGACGCCCATGCGATCGAGCTGCTCGTAATCTTCAGGGATGCCGTAGTTCACGTAGACGAGCGGCGCGGTGACATCGCCGTCGATCGAGTAGGCGTTATATGTGGGGAGTTGCTCGGACTGCTGGCTTGAGGTGGGATCTTGCGGAATGGCCGGCTCCTGCAACTTGGCGACAAATTTTGGGCCGCCTTCGACAAGCTCGACTACGCGCTCTTTCGGCGTCGGATACAGCACGTCGAATTGCTCGATGTGCGTGTCGAAGCCGAATTCCTTGAACTTGGCGGCGATCCACTCGGCGTTTTCCTTGTCGTACGCGGTGCCGACGTTGTGAGGGCGCGCGGCGAGATGCTGCATGTAGGCGCGTAGATTTTCGGGACTGGGAATGGCGCGGAATTTCTCTTCCCATTGGCGCTCCGCGCGCGACGATTCCGCGGAATAACCGAGCAACGATGGTTCATCGGCAATGACATGCATGCGGATGGGCGCGAGCGACAGGCCCGCGAAAACAAATAGAGCAACGGCAATGCTGCGATTCATGCTGCCCCCAGGAAATGAGGCACGTATTCTGCCTGAACCGAGAGAATTTGGAAACGAAGGAAACGCGCCTATCGCAGGGGCTTGGTCATCAGGATGTAATGGCAGGGCATTTTTGTAGTTACCTCAGCCGGGAAAGCGGCGGTGCCGGTCTGCGCGTAGCCTAGGTGTTGATAGAAGGGGAGCAAGCTTTCGGCGCGCGGGCTGATGATGCGCAATTCCATAGCGCGACAGGCGGCCTTGCGCGCGTATTCTTCGGCAGCCGCTACGAGTTGGCGCCCTAATCCGGTGCCCTGGCGCGCGGGCGCCACCGACAATAGTCCGAGGTAACTTCGATCGCCGCGAATCTCGACATACACGCATCCAGACAACTCAGTCGCGTCGTCCGCGACCAGGAACGTTCCCTTTTCCATGTACTCGCGGACACCCTGGGTATCGGTGCGGTCGCCGTCAAAAGCGACGCGCTCGACAATGAAGGCTGCGTTGATGAGACGGGCGATCGCTTCGGCGTCCCCTCTTTGCGCAATCCGCATGCGGATGTTTCGTTCCTGCGAGGCCGAATTCGCAGCGGCAGGCATAATCAGCTTTCACAAGAAGCGCGTTTCACGGATTTGCTTCTCCCGCTCGGACCGACACGGAATTGTGCAGGTTCAAAATCCGCCAGTGTCCTTCGGTTTCCCGGCACATCGCCATTCCATGCCCGACCTTGTGTGCTTTCGGCGTATCGAGTTGATACTCGTAGGAATACCAGAGCGCGTTCCCGAAAACCTGCACGTCCTGGACCTGCATGGAGTAATGGAGATTGGGAGCGAATTTGAAATAGTGGTTCTGGATGTATTCCAACACCTGTTTCCGTCCGCGGTATTCACCGTCAGGAGTATAAAAAACAATTTCCGGGTCGAGACACTGTTCGAATTCCCCCGCTTTTCCCTGTTCAAAATCTGCGGTGCAATGCCCCATGGATTTTTCCATCTCGTCGTATGCGGCTTTGGGGTCGACGGGAGCAGCGCCCAGTGATGCCACCTGGCGCTTCAGGTCGATCGTGGCTTCCATTTTGTCGAGAAGATCGACGCCGAGGATTCCGTCGATCGGTCCGCCACACGCGTTGCCGATTGGGCTGAGATCGATCGCGGGCAGCTTCAGATCGCGCAAATGATGATTGCCGATGGACAATTCGCTTACCGAGACTTCGCGCGCGCTGGTGGCGGTCGTGCCAGTCCAGGAAGTGACGTGGATTTCCCGATTTTGCCCGCCCGCAAACGATTTCAGATTCAGCACCGTGGTGGCGCCGGTATCGAGAAGAAAACGCACCTCGGTCTTGCCGATGTGCGCCCGAACCACGGGTAGGTGATCGCACCGCTCGATGGGAATTTCGTTTGCGGAGTGTGAATCTTGTGCTCGCACAGCGCCGGGAACGAGCGCGTAGATCGCGCAAAAAAGCGCAATGATTCGACCTGCTTTCAGCATCCCGAAGATTATAACGGCAGCTGGCAGTGGCTTGCAGGACTTAAGTAGAGCGCGGAGCGCGAAGAAACTCGATGAATCCTGTCAGCGCGATACCCAGGCACATTCCGCAAACGACCAGTTGGAAGACATCCACCTTGTGGAACGCCGCGAACGTTGGGCGTTGCTTCATATCGAACAGGCCGAACGCCGCGATTAAGACCGGAACAACGACGCCGGTGGCAACATGCCGGTAACGATTGGTCATTTGCACCCCCGAAAGGTGAGCGCATGTTACCTTCCCGGCGAATGCCGGTCCAGAGATTCAAGACGCACGAGCGCCCGCAGACTCGCTATGTTCACGCCGGGAAGATGGAGCGTCCAGGAAAGCGCGCCGCTGCGCCGAGTTCTTCCTCGATGCGCAGGAGCTGGTTGTATTTGGCGATGCGGTCGGTGCGCGAGGCCGAACCGGTCTTGATCTGGCCGGCGGCCGTGGCCACGGCGAGGTCGGCGATGAAGGTGTCTTCGGTTTCACCGGAGCGGTGCGAAATGATGGAGTTGTAGCCGGCCTTGCGAGCGAGCTCGATGGCGTCGATGGTTTCGGTGACCGTGCCGATCTGATTCAGCTTGATCAGAATCGCGTTGGCGATGCCCTGATTGATGCCGCGCGCGAAAATTTCCGTGTTGGTGACGAAGATATCGTCGCCTACCAGCTGAATGCGCTTTGGCGAAGTCTTCGAGCCGGCCTTCTGGGTCAGTTGCTTCCAGCCGGGCCAGTCCTCTTCGCCCATGCCGTCCTCGAGCGAGACGATCGGATACTTCTCGATCCACTTGGCCCAATATTCGACCATTTCCTCCGGTGAATGTTCGGACTTGTCGGACTTCTTGAACACGTATTTGCCCTTGGCTTTGTCGTAGAACTCACTGGCGGCGGGATCGAGCGCGATGCTCACCTGCACGCCCGGCTTATACCCGGCGGCCCCGATTGCTTCGAGCACGATCTGAATCGCCTCTTCGTTGGACTTGCAGCTCGGCGCAAAACCTCCTTCATCGCCCACCGCGGTGGAATACCCGTGTTTCTTCAGCGCCGCTTTCAGCGAGTGGAAGATCTCAACGCCCCAGCGTAGCGCCTCGGCAAAATTCGCCGCGCCGATCGGCATGACCATGAATTCCTGAAAATCCACGGAGCTATCGGCGTGCGCGCCGCCGTTCAGAATGTTCATCATCGGCACCGGCAAAAGATTGGCCGAGGTATCCGTCGAATAGCGCGCCAGGTACTTGTAGAGGGGCAGATTCTGGGCGTTCGCCGCGGCGCGCGCCGCTGCCATGGAGACGGCAAGAATCGCGTTCGCGCCAAGCCGCGATTTGGTGGGCGTGCCGTCGAGCTCGATCATGCGCTTGTCGAGAGCTCGCTGATCTCCGGCGTCGAGTCCCCCGACCGCCTTCGCGATTTCGCCATTGACGTTCGCGACGGCCTTGAGCACGCCTTTGCCCAGATACCGGGACTTGTCGCCATCGCGCAGCTCCAGCGCCTCGTGCTCTCCCGTCGACGCTCCAGACGGGACGGCGGCGCGGCCTCGTACTACCCCGCCAACATAAACGTCGGCTTCAACCGTGGGATTGCCGCGCGAATCGATGACCTGCCGCGCGTGAACTCGGGTGATTTTCGTGGACATGTTTGCCTGTTCTCCTGAGTGAATGCGAACCAACAATCTTACTGGAATTTTTCGGCCAGGCACAGCGGCGCCGGGCATAGATCAACCTCAGCCTACCCGACCGATCAGGGTTACTACGAGAACGCATCGCGGCGGCGGTACTGTTGCCGAAACCTCTGTCCGAAACCTACGCTGGCTTGACCGCCTAAGTCCGGACAGCTCGAGGAATCGACATGCGCTTGAACTACCTGGTTTGCGTCGCGTTGTGTGCGTTTCTTGTCGGTTGCGACCAAGCGACTCTAATGAAAAAATTGACCCGGCCAGAAGACGAATCGGCCGCCAGAAACTACGTCGAACTTCTCAGGCAACGCGAACTCGATCAGATCGAAAGCGACTTAGACCCAAGTCTTCGAAGTACTGACGCTCGCGACCAACTTGCCGGCATGGCAACGTTTTTACCGCACGACGCTCCACGATCGATAAAGGTCGTCGGAGCAAAAACCTTCAGCAACCCGGGCTATTCCACTGCCGACATTACGCTCGAATACGAGTTTCAGGACAAATGGCTGCTGGCGAACGTTGTGACCAAGAAGACGGGTTTGGATTCGACGCTCATAGGTTTTCACGTAACACCCATACCTGATTCGTTGGAGAACTTGAACAGATTCACTCTCGTTGGCAAAAGTGGCGTTCAATATTTCGTACTGATTCTTGCCCTTTGTTTTTTCGCATTCAGTCTCTATGCTCTCGTCTTGTGCATTCAAACGAAAAATCTAAGAGCCAAGTGGGCTTGGATGCTAGTTGTATTGGTTGGAGTGGGGAAGGTGGGAATTAACTGGTCAACGGGAGACTGGAACTTCATGCTTTTTGCTGTCCAATTGCCGTGCGCAGGTGCGAATGCCGAGTTCTACGGACCGTGGATTGTGGGCGCTTATCTGCCACTCGGGGCGATCATATTCCTAAATCACCGCTGGAAAATGAAAATTACGGGCGAGTTGATCGAGTCACCGGTAACCCACCACGTGTGACGATCTCCAGACAGAATCCGAATTGGCGGTCCACGTCTTCGAGTGGCTTCGCCTATGCGGTCTCGGGTTCTTCGATCAGCGACTCCTGCCGCACCACAATCACGATTCCCGAATCGGTGACATGAAATCGGCGCTTGTCGGCTTCCACGTCGTAGCCGATCTCCGTGCGTTCGGGCAGCGTCACGTGCCGGTCGATGATGGCGCGGCGAATGCGTGAGTGGCGGCCCACGTTCACGTGGTTATAGAGGATGGAGTCTGCGACTTCGCTGTAGCTATTGACGCGCACGTCGTATCCAACGATCGAGCTCTTCACGCGGCCTCCCGAGATGATCGACCCGCCCGCCACGATGGAATCGATGGCCACGCCCATGCGCTCCGGATCCGCAAAGACGAATTTGGCCGGCGGATATTGATGTTGCCAGCCGCGCAATGGCCACTCTTTGTCATACAAGTTGAAAATGGGCGAGACCGCCGTCAGATCCATGTTCGCTTCGTAGTACGCGTCCAGCGTTCCCACGTCGCGCCAGTACAAGGCGTCTTTGCGGTTCTCATCCACGAAATTAAACGCAAACACACGATGTTTCGAAATGATACGCGGCAAAATGTCTTTGCCAAAGTCGTGAGCGGACTTGGGATCCTCGGAATCCGCCAGCAAAATCGGAATCATCAGGTGGGTGTTAAAAATGTAGATACCCATCGAAGCGTTGCAGTAGCCCGCGTGGTGAGGTGACTCCTTGGGGTGCGCGGGTTTTTCGTCGAACCCCTTGATTCGATACTCCTTGTCGACCTCGATTACCCCAAATTGCCGCGCCGCATCCTGCACGGGGATCTCGATCACCGCGACGGTCACCTCGGCGCCTGAGTCCACATGCTGCTGCAGCATCCGGCCATAATTCATTTTGTAGATGTGATCGCCGGATAAAATGAAAACGTACTTCGAGTGTTCGCTGCCGATCGAATAAATATTCTGGTACACCGCGTCCGCGGTGCCTTGATACCACTGGTTGGAAACGCGCATCTGTGGCGGCAGCACTTCGATGTAATCGCCCAACCCCATCAGCGGCGACCAGCCTGCCCGGATGTGCCGGTTCAAGCTGAGGGCTTTGTACTGTGTCAGGACGAACACGCGCCGAAGGTCGGAGTTGATGCAATTCGAGAGGGTGATGTCGATGATGCGGTACAGCGCTCCGAAAGGAACGGCGGGTTTGGCTCGGTCGCGGGTAAGGGGCCAAAGGCGTTCGCCCTGCCCACCGGCGAGGAGAACTCCGATGGCGTCGCGCATCTCGGACATGATCAACCTCCAGGCCGCGCGTTTCGAAAGCGGGCCATTCTAACAGCACAACCAGTTCGCAGCGCAATACCCTTATCGCCCGAGCAGCGGGTCCGGACGAAGCCCATAACGGATTCCTCACGGATTAACGAAATAGGTAGAGTTACCTCGAGCGCCAACGTCCTGCCAATTTTTGGCCCAAGACCCCCTCTTCCCGAAAGATTGCTTGACACCTATGGCCGGAATTGATTAGAAGAAGCCATCTGCCTGTCCACGTGCACACGAAGCGCCTAGCATGAGATAATCCCAAGGGGCGGTGCGCCGTTTAAGGCGACACCGTAAGATACCAATCCGAACCGGATTGGGGGTGAACACAAACGTGGCTGAAGTCATCATCCAGGAAAGTGAATCTCTGGAGAACGCTTTGCGTCGCTTCAAACGCAAGGTGCAACAGGAAGACATCATCAAGGAAATCAAGAAGCATAGCTTCTATATGAAGCCCGGTGAGAAGCGCCGGGCAAAGGAAGCGCTTTCGCGGAAGCGACTGCGCAAAAAGCAGCGGCGGGAAGCGGATTAATGTTTCGACGGCCCCGGCCTTTCTGGCTGGGGCCGTCACTCCCCTCCTCGCTACGGCTTAGCGCCGCACTTCCGTGATGTAGACCCGGTCAAGCAAAGAAGTCGGGGTTGTGTAGCAGCTGGTACCCTCAGGCCCAGGAGGTCCGTTCCCGGTTCCCCCCGGATTGCGGAAAACTCCTATATCCCGGCCCTATGGTGCAAGGTGCGGCTCTTCCCCCTGCTCGACTTGGGCCAAGGGGAGCGGCTCATGGAATTCCACGATAAGGTCCTGAAGTGTTCCGAATGCAGTGCTGAATTTGTATTCACTGCCGGCGAGCAGATGTTCTTCGCCGACAAAGGCTTCAAAAACGAACCGAAACGCTGCAAAGCCTGCAAAGCCAAGCGCGCCGAAGGTGGTGGCGGCGGGGCAAATGGCGCGACGCAGATGCGATCGGAGACCAAAACCACCTGTTCGCAGTGCGGCAAGGACACCACGGTTCCTTTCCGCCCCACGCAAGGCCGCCCGGTCTTTTGCCGGGAATGCTTCCAGCAGCGCCGCGCCATGGGTGCCGCCTAGCGCCTATTTCGGTGTAGGGGCACGGCATCGCCGTGCCCGCGTGATCCTGCTCGACTGGTAGCGCCGGCATCCTGCCGGCTCGTGCTCTCCCCAGCCACACCACTCCGCCGCTTTCTCCCGAAGAGCCCACTGCCCTTACGCCAGGGTGTATTTTCGAGGCGAGCGGCGTATGATACCGCTTCGCAGTCCCCTGCAGGACCAAGGCGACCCCGGAGGGCCACCTCATGGCTCACCGCTTCACGATTGGCGTAGAAGAAGAATTCCAGATCATCGATCCTGCGACCTGTGAGCTCCGCTCTCACGTCATGCAGCTGGTCTCTGCCGCTTCGCCCGACATCGTCGAGCAAGTGAAGCACGAGATGCATCAATCGATCGTCGAGACCGGCTCGAAGATTTGCGAAAGCGTCGGTGAGCTGCGCATCGAGATGCACCGCACGCGTGGCGAGCTGGTTGCCGCCGCGGAACGTGTCGGCCTTCAAGTCGCCGCCGCGGGTACGCATCCCTTTTCCAGCTGGATCGACCAGGTCATCTCGCCGGGCGAGCGCTACGAAAATATCGTTGAGGAACTGCAGCAGCTCGCCCGCTCTCTACTGATCTTCGGGATGCACGTGCACGTGGCCATGCCCGACAAGCAAACCACCATCGATATGATGAACATGGTGCGCTACTTCCTGCCGCACCTGCTCGCGCTCTCGACCAGCTCGCCGTTCTGGATGGGACGTAACACCGGGTTGAAGTCTTTCCGCACCACCGTGTTCCGCCGCTTCCCGCGCACGGGCATTCCGGAGCAGTTTGAATCGTGGAGCGCCTACGAAAACTTCACCAATCTGCTGGTCAAGCTCAATTGCATCGACACCGGCAAGAAAATCTGGTGGGACGTCCGGCCGCATCCAACGTTCGGAACGCTGGAGTTCCGCATGTGCGACGTAACGACCAAGGTCGAAGAAGCGGTGGCCATTGCTGCGCTTACTCAGGCGATCGTCGTCAAGCTACATCGCCTCTACACCGGCAACATGAGCTTCCGCCTGTACCGTCGTGCGCTGATCGAAGAGAATAAGTGGCGCGCCGCGCGCTACGGTATCGAAGGCAAGCTGATCGATTTCGGCAAAGAAGCGGAAGTTCCCATGCGCGAGCTTGCCACGGAACTGCTGGAGTTCGTGGATGACGTGGTCGACGACCTCGGCAGCCGCGGCGCCGTCGAATACGTTCACACCATCTTGAACGAAGGCACCAGCGCCGAACGCCAGCTCCGCGTTTACCAGGAAACCGGGGACCTGAAAGCCGTCGTCAAACATCTGGTCGAAGAAACCCGTGGCGGCGTCACCCAGTCGCGAGCGTCTTCGGCCCACGCAATAAATTGAACAGTCGGTTGGCCGCAGCTCTGGACTGCGTACGCGCTTCTTCGGAAAATATCAGGCGGATGCTCGGGGATGATGCGCGGCGCCGTCACACGATTCCTGTCGAGGAGCAACCCATGCACCCCATCAAAAAAGTCGGTCTTCTGTGCGGGCGAGAATACAGCTTCCCTCCGGCGTTCATCGCCAGGGTCAATCAACTCGGCAAAGCCGACGGTGTCGCCGCGGAATTCGTAAAGCTCGGCGGCACGCGTATGAATGAGCGGGCGGAATACAGCGTCATCGTCGATCGCATCTCTCACGAAGTCGACTATTACCGCGGGTACCTTAAACATGCGGTCCTGCAAGGCACCTACGTCATCAATAATCCCTTTTGGTGGACGGCCGACGACAAATATTTCAACTATTCCGTCGCCGCAAGACTCGGCATCGCCATCCCAAAGACAGTTCTCCTGCCACAAAAGGGATACCCCAAGGATGTGGACATTACCTCGGAATCCCTGCACAACCTCAAATATCCCGTCGAGTGGGACGCTTTGCTCGACTACGTCGGGCGCCCGGCGATCCTCAAGCCTTTTTCCGGTGGCGGCTGGAAGCACGTGTACAAGGTCAACAATCGCGAAGAGTTGCTCGCCGCTTACGACAAGACCGCGCCGTACTGCATGACTTTGCAGGAATTTATCGACTTTACCGGCTACGTCCGCTGCTTCACCTTTGGCAAGACCGACATTTTGCCGGTGCGTTACGACCCCAAGGAGCGCCGCTACCTGGTCGAGCACGATTATTTGTCGAAAGATCTCGGCGCTCGCATCGTCCAGGATGCCCGCACCATCAACCAGGCCCTCGGCTACGAGATGAATACCATCGAGTTCGCCATTAAAGATGGCGTTCCTTACGCGATCGACTTTCTGAACCCAGCGCCCGATTTCGAGCGCGACCGCATTACCGAGTTTTATTTCGAGCACGTCGTCGAGCAAATGGCTCACCTGGTCATCGACCGCGCACTCAACGGCAAGATGTCCAACTCGTGGCCGCGCTGGGAAGAGATGCTGGGCAACGGCGCGGCAACGGGATTCGTCGGTGCCCCAAGAGCCGCGGCCAGCAAGCCAGTCGCCGCCGGCCCGACCACTGGGGCGGGACAATCCGCCGCCGCAGCACAGTCTTCGGCGACATCCTCCCCCACAGGGCCGGGCGGAGCAAAATCGAAATGACCAGCGCTACGGCGCCGACGGCGATGGCGGAGAATCCGGCCGATTACTGGCATGACTTACTGCGGCCCGCGCTGGCGCAGTCCCCCAATTTCTCCAGTGAGTTTTTAGCACGCCTTCAAAACTCCAAACTAACCTTCGGCGACCGCGTTCATTGCCCGTTTCTCCGGCCATTTTTCCTTTCGCCTGAGGATGAGCAGCGCGTTCGCGTCGTCGCCGAAACAATTGCCGATCTCGGAGAGCGCGTGGTGGCCGCGGCTCTGGACGACGCCAACCTTTTCGCGCAACTGCATCTCCGCCCGGAAGAGGAACGCCTGGCACGTCTTCCGGTCGGATATGGCCGGGCGAGCACGTCTTCTCGCCTCGACGCGTTCCTGCTACCTGACTCGCTGAAATTTGCGGAGTACAACGGCGAAGCACCCGCTGGCGCGGGTTACTCCGAAACGCTCGCCGAAGTTTTTCGCGAGCTTCCGGCCATGGCGGATTTCTCGAAACAATACGAAGTTCACAGCTACCCGCTCAGCGCCAAATTGCTGGATGCGCTGATCGGCAGCTACATCGATTGGGGCGGGACTTCCAAGCGCCCGCAAATGGCCATCGTGGACTGGCGCGAAGTTCCGACGTGGAGCGAGTTCGAGATTTTGCAAGCGCGCTTCGAGAAAATGGGAATCCCTGTCGTGCTGGCCGATCCGCGCGAGCTGGTATTCAACGGAAAAACTCTCAGTGCCCACGGCAAAACAATTGATCTGCTTTATCGCCGCGTGCTGATCAACGACGTTGTCGCGCGCCCTCAGGAATGCGCGGCGTTGGTGAAGGCCTACGAAGCGAATGCGCTCTGCGTCGCCAACACGTTCCGCTGCAAGATTCCGCACGTTAAAGCCTTTTTCGCGGTGCTCACCGACGAACAAAACGCCAAGCTCTTTTCTCACGACGAGCGCGAAGTCATTCGCCAGCACATTCCGTGGACCAGAGTGGTTGCCGACGTTCGCACTTCGCACTACAGCGAGTCCATCGGGCTTTTGGACTTCGTCCGCAAAGGCCGCGAAAATCTGGTGATGAAGCCCAGCGACGAATACGGCGGAACAGGCGTCACACTGGGATGGGAAACCAGCGAACAATCCTGGGATTCCACCATCGAGAAAGCCGTCTCCGCCGCCAGGGCGGGCGGCGATGCCGGCTGTTGGATCGTGCAGGAACGCATCCCGATCCGGCGCGAAGTCTTCCCCTACATCACCCAGCAGGGCAGCGTCGAGTTCAAAGACATGCTCGTCGATTTCGCGCCCTACCTCTATCGCGGCAAAATGTCCGGCTTCCTAACCCGCCTGAGCGCCACCGGCTTAGCGAACGTAACCTCCGGCGGCGGCCAAGTTCCTGCGTTCCGGGTCTCCCGCCGCACACAACCGTAACGCTGCGGCAAAACAACCTCGCGAGCAAAATGCTGCTGAAATGGCGTAAAATAAGACGCGTTGACAAGTCGCTCTCGGGCCGCCAAATGACCCACTACACTTACCCAATTGCCATCGAGAAAGACGGCAAGCAATACTACGCTTACAGCGAGGACTTGCCGGGCGTATACGGTCTCGGCGCGTCCATCGAAGAGGCCAAGACCAGCATTCTCGATGCAATCCGGATCTACATTCTCCAGTGCAAAAAGACCGGCCGCCCAGTTCCCGCAGCCCGAACCGTATACTCCGAAACGGTCTCCGTTGCGATCGAATAAATGCCGACCGCTCGTGAGCTGTTGCGATTTCTCCGCCTCCAGGGCTACAGGGAAGTGCGCCAGTCTGGCTCGCATTTGATCTTGGAGCATCCCACACGCCCGATGTTGGTCGTGCCGGTGCATCGTGGGCGGGACCTGCCACGAGGCCTGTTTCTGCGAATACTTAAGGATGCGGGTTTCACGCTCGAAGACTTCCAACGGTCCTGAAATCGCCACTCGAGTTACGACTTCGCCGCACCACGCTGCAATCAACCGCACCAGGGGACTCTTCAGCCTGATTTCCGGAATAGGTGTCATGGCCCAACCGCTCCAGTACGAACGTCCCGAGGCAAATCAGGCGCCGATGCAGTAAAATATAATGGCCATGACGTTCGGACCAGCACAACCCGACCTGATGCCCGGCGCGAAGAACGCCGTCGAAACTTGTCTGGCCGTGAAGCCGAACGAGCATGTCGCTCTGATTGCGGACGAAGCCAGCCGCTCGGTCGCCGCCAGCCTGAGCGCTGCGCTTGCCGAACGCCATGCTTCTTGCACCGGGTTGCTGCTCGAAGACTTTGGGCCGCGCCCGATGAAAGCTGCGCCTGCTGCCGTGCTGGATGCGCTCGAAAAGGCCGACGTCGGCGTCATGTGCATGACTCCACAGCCCGGCGAGCTTGGGGCGCGGATGGCCATCGTCAAGATCGTGGAGCGGCGGCAGATCCGCTACGCGCACATGGTTGGCGTGACCCCGGAAATCATGCGCCAGGGCATGCGCACTGATTACAAGATGGTGGACCGCCTCAGCGACAAACTGCGCGACCGCATGCTTCGGGCGCAGACTCTGACCGTTAAGACCGACTCCGGCACCACGATCGCCGCGCATTTCGATCGCGGCCTCGACTGGGTCAAGACCAGCGGCTTGATCAGCCCGCGGTACTGGTCGAACCTTCCGGCGGGCGAGGTTTTTACGACTCCGGCGACGGTGGATGGGACATTCGTCTGCGACGCTACTGCCGGCGATCATTTCAACGGGAAATACGGCGACCTGCAAGCCACGCCGCTTACGCTGAAGATCAAGAACGCACGGCTGGTGGAAGTCCATTGCGACCGCAAGGACCTCGAACAGGAATTCTGGGAGTACTGTCACACGGACGAAAACAGCGACCGCGTCGGGGAACTGGCCTTCGGGACCAATCTGGGACTGTCGGAAATGATCGGCATCCTGCTTCAGGACGAAAAGTTTCCGGGAGTCCATATTGCGTTTGGAGACCCCTACGGCAGCCAGACCCATGCCGACTGGAAATCCAAGACCCACGTGGACGTGCTGACCCGGAACTGCGACGTGTGGATCGACACCGACCAGATCATCTCCAAAGGGAAATACCAGCTCGACCATTTGGGACTTTCCTGATTTCCTGTGGTTCCTGCCATCGTTTTAGCCCTGTTTTAGAGAGCGACTGTTTATATATCTATAACCCCACCCCCCTATGGGTTTTTTGCAAGTGTTCATTCTAAAGCCGGTTAAAGTCGTTTGTTTTGATACAGATTCACAAGTGTTCATTCTACGGGAGTTAGCGAAGAACGGATTTGAGGTCCGAACGGGACCGGAGAAAACGTGTGAGACGTGGCGGGACATGACTGCCTCAAGCTTCGATATCCATGTTACCTTATTAGCTATCAGTTGTCAAGGGTAAAATAAAGGAAGTAGATTCAGGGCTTTAGCTAATTTCGCGCAGCCGTTCGTATTGGTCATATGTTGGAATCCGAAAGACGGGGTCGTATTGAAGCAAAGAGGGTCCGTTTAGTCGGGCGGGCGAGGGAAACCGTGAGGTCTCTGCTGGTTTGTCGTCGACTTGTTCGTACAGCTCTGGCTGACGGGGATTCGATAGCCGGCATCTAATTTGTTAGATCGGTTCGAACAAGTGCCGCGCGAATTAGGAGGGGGAATAGTGAGCCAGGTAAAATACGAGTCTCGCCTTCACAGAGCAGTGCGGAGAGCCATTGCGCAACGAATACGGATTGGCAAACCGTTTATGCGACACGACGGGCAAATGGTCTACCCCGTCGGCCGCTATCTCTTGACGGGTCGGCAGTTAGTTGATCTAGATTCGAGGGGCGAACTAACTAGTTGGGGTATTCGGGAATTCGCTGAGGGACGATTTTGTCCCGACCATCACGAGCAGATGCAGGAGACGGCAGAGCTGGATGTTCCGGACATCCTTTTCTTTTTCTGCCCTGAGCCCGGCTGCAAAGTGCGCTACTCGGAGAGAACTGGATATATCAGCATCGACGACTTGCCGTCCAGTTCGGCTCCTCGATCCTTTTGATCGTGGCGATCTAGGTTCGCGTCGGGTTTATGACGACTGTGATCAGAGCACCTTTCTGCTTTATGTGCTTACGATGGGTACAAATTTGCCATCCGGTAGAGGAAAGTTGTCGCGAAGGCCCAGCCAAGTGAAGAGTGCGGTCGCGGTCTTGAGAGCCGCGGTTGCGCCGCGCGCGTCGAGTTTATAAGGTTGGCTAGGCTCGGTTTCAGCGAGCCCTCCCAGATGGACAAGTTGATTGCGGGTTAGATAGAGGCGTTTGGCGTCTGCGTAAAGCGCTTGATTCTCCTCTAGTAAGGATCGCCTCAAAATATACAGCGAGAGTTCGTGTAGGAACACGCCAAAGTCGGGGCGAGAGCGGAGCCTTTCGTATACTGGATCTTTGCGGATTGTCCTATCGCCTTGAGGCAGTTCAACGATGCGGAATCTTTCGTCAGCCGGACCGCCCCGAACTCGTTCGTAGGCGTCTTCAATAACAAAACCGAGAGCGACCTCGGCCGAAATCGCCGCGTAGAGAATTGCTCGGCGATGGTCCTTCTCGCCGTACGCCGTAATTGCGTCCATGAGAAGCAGTTCGTGGGTTGGTGGAATGAAGTCAGGTGCCAATGCAATGACGGCCCCGATTTGCTCAGCGGTGATGGCTGTTTCCAAGAGGTATTTCTGAATCCGGCCCGCCGGAGAAGGCGACAAGTCAAAGGTTAACTGTGGCAGTTCGTTAACTTCCGCAATGCCCGTCATCATCAAATCCTCTGGGCCCGGCAAGGCTGCTTGACGGCTGAGAAGGCGCAATCGGACGAGCAGTTTTCCTACGATTGGTATTAGATCATCGACCTTCTTTTCCGAGGGCTCGGTCTTTTCGGATGCGAGGACAATTTCCGAATTGAAGCAAAAATGCAGCTTAGGTGAGACGGGAAGAACCTCCGTCCGCTGGAATATTGGGAGCTTGTGATAGACGAGTGGATTAACAAGCGCCCAGTCAGACGTCCCCGACAATGGGAAGCGCGAGGCGTCTTCATTATCGAATCTCCAGTTGAGTCGGCCGGCAAAGTTGAAGACAGCGAGGAACATATAGCCAGCATATCAAACACGATGAAACTAAAGAGCCCGCCAAAACGGATCTGCTCAGCCTTCTTGCTGCATCGAATGCCCCGAACAAAGCGTACAAATATGACGCGCGCTCCGGCAATTCGTAGGGGCACGACATGGGGACTGAAAAATCCGCACCCTTGTGACGGCACAAGGATGCATCGCCGGGCATTTCCTCAGAGGCTGAAGCCCTTTCTTGGCTCGGTGGCTATGTCGGAGCTGAAGCTCCGACCCCTTAAGCCTGATTCTCGGGAATGCCAGTGATGAGGAGCCAAGCGCCTGAAATGAAAAAAGCGAAGGAGAGCACCATAGCTACGGAGGCCACGTAAAGACCGGCGACATTTCCTGAAATAAGTAAGACAGAACCTATTATCTGAGCTAGGTAACAAGATGTGCCCGCGATGAAGCGACCGATGCTGAGACCCACGGAGCTTCTGCCCACTTTTCTGGCCCGGATGTATACGCTTATGTAAGTAATCGTAGGAACGAGCGAAACGACCAACCATTCAACGCCGATCCTTTGATAGCTTTGATTTCCCATGAGCGCGAATGCACAGACCATGAAGACGGCAGTGAAGCCCGTCATCGTTGCTATAGCGCGATTTTTATGGGTTGCATCCCGAGTGATGATCGAAAGATTGATCGACATGGCTATAAACACCAAGCCCGCGAGAGCTGCCGCTCCGCCGCCTACCATAACGAAGAAATTGTTCCATTGTTCGATACCCATTGGACTTTATGATACTGGAACACCGTTCGGCTTTCCGCTGGAATCACCGTTCACCTTCACCGGATTCCCGAAAATGTAACAAAACGAGAAACAGGCTTTCTTAAGGGCTGAAGCCTCGGCCTCCTAAAGAAAACACTTCTTCCGGCAACCTGTAGAGGCGGACCTTCCCGGGGAGCGGGATCAGAAGAGGCGGCCGACGTATTCGCGCATTTGGTTTTTCCAGTAGGGCCAGTCGTGGCCCCCTTGGGGACCCCAGTCGTCCAGGGAATGGCGGATGCCTTTGCTGGAAAGAATCTGGGATAGGCGGTAGGTGGGGCCGCTGTTTTCCCACTGGCCGGTGCCTGTGATTATGTGGATGTCGCAGGTGGCTAGCTGGCCGTAGACCCAAGGGTCGCTTAGATTTGCCAGGTAATCGACTGGGTTGTTGAAATAAAAATTGTCGTCGTACATGCCGTCCATGAAATTTTTGAGGTCGTAGACGCCGGACATTCCGAAGCAGCGCTTGATTACGTCGGGGTGCTTGAAGAGCGAATTCACCGCGTGGTAGGCGCCGAACGACGCGCCCATCGTGGAAATGCCGATGCCTGGGGATTTGCAGTTGTCCCAGATGAAGGGGACGACTTCTTCGCGCAGGTAGGCGTCGAAGACGGACTGCACGTAGCTGCGATGGAACGGGTGGGCGCCGCGATTGTAGAAGCTTTGGCCGTTAATGGAATTGACGCTGAAGACTTTTACTTTTCCGGCTTCGATGAAATCGGCGAGGGCGCCGATCATGCCTTGGCCTTCGAGTTCCCACTCGTCGCCGGCGCTGGTTGGAAAGCCGACCAGCGGAGGGCCCCAGTGGCCGTAGACCACCACGCCCATGTCGATGCCGAGGCGAGAGGAATACCAGCGGTGATATTCGCGTTTCATGCGGTGGAAGTATGCCAGCGGGGAGGAAGATTTGCCACCGAAGCGCGGAAGGGATTAGCCACCGAGGCACAGAGACACAGAGGAAGGAGGGGAAGGGACGATTGAAACGAGAGCAAAATCGGCATGGCGGCACCCGAGGCGAGAGCCGGTAAGGATGCCCTCCGAGCTCTGGGCAAGCAGGCGCTACCGGGGCGCGCTGCGCATGTATAATGGCCGCCGCAGCGGCTGTACCTAGAAGCGAGGAGAACGAATGGCTACGGCATCCCACGGTGCAAAACCGTCACCGGAGCGAATTTTCAGCACGCTCACGGCGTTTCAGCAGACTGAGGCGCTGAAAGCGGCGATCCAGTTGGACATTTTCACGAAGATCGGTGAGGGGGCCAACGAAGTTAGCTCGCTGGCAAAGGCTGTTGGCGCTTCGGAACGGGGCATACGCACTTTATGCGATTACATGGCCATCTTCGGATTTTTGACCAAGGAAAATAATCGCTACGGGCTTACGCAGGAGTCGGCTGTTTTTCTCGATCGCCGCTCGCCCGCCTATATGGGCTCGATGGCGAACTTTCTGGCTGCCGAAATGCACCGCGCGAGCTTCGGCGCGTTGGCGGAGGCGGTGCGCAAGGGCGGGTCGGCGACCGATAAGGGCGACAACACCAAGCCGCGCGATGAATTCTGGGTGGAGTTCGCAAGATCGATGGCTGGATTGGCGATCCCAGGGGCGGAGTTCATAGCGGCACTCATGGGGGCGCCGGAAGGCAAGCCCTGCAAGGTGCTTGATATTGCGGCGGGGCACGGCATGTATGGAATCACGATTGCACGCAGAAATCCTGCGGCGGAGATTGTCGCCTTGGATTGGCCGGCCGTTGTGAGCGTGGCGCACGAAAACGCCAAGAAATTTGGGGTTGGGGACCGCCACAGTACGCGTCCGGGCAGCGCCTTCGAGGCGGACTTCGGCGAGGGGTACGACTACATCTTGTTGACCAATATCCTGCATCACTTCGATCCGCCAGGCTGCGAAACACTGATGCGGCGCGTTCATGTGGCGCTCAAGCCCGGCGGGAAAGCGATCACCTTGGAATTCGTGCCCAACGAAGACCGTATCTCGCCGCAGATTCCGGCGGCCTTCAGCCTGGTTATGCTTGCGAACACGGATGCGGGCGACAGCTATACGTTCGCGGAGTTGGATAGAATCTTTCGGAACTCGGGCTTCGCGAAAACGACGGAACACCCGATACCGGAAATGCCGCAAACGGTGCTCGTCTCGGAGAAATAGCGTTGAAGAAATTGAAGAAGGCAAAGAACAAGAAGCCCACGACCCCGGCGAAAATTGCCAAGAGCAAGAAGAACGGAACGCAAAAAGGCGATGCTCCGCTTCGGAAGGAACTGGCTTATTTGCTGAAGGGGGGCGGCGCGCACGTGCACTTCATGGATGCGGTCGAAGGCTTTCCGGAGGGCAAGCGCGGGACCTACGCGCAAGGATTGCCACACACTGGATGGCAACTCCTGGAGCACGCGCGCATCGCGCAGTGGGACATCCTGGAATTCAGCCGCAACCCGAAGCATGTGTCGCCGGAATTTCCGGAAGGCTACTGGCCGAAGACGCCGGCTCCGCAAACGGATGAGGAATGGAACGACAGTATGTACGCGTTTCGCCGCGATCTGCGCGAGATGATCCGGCTGGTGGAGAATTCGCGGACCGATCTGCACAAACCGCTATCCCACGGCGATGGGCAAACCATCTTGCGCGAAGCGCTGGTGCTAGCCGACCACAATTCGTATCACCTTGGGCAGTTGATCGATCTGCGGCGGGCGCTGGGGTCGTGGCCGGAAGAGTGAAAAAACGAAGTAAAGAAGCAAGGACGTAGCGAAGCAACGACGTAGCGAAGCAACGAGAAACACATAGAGCGGGGACTGTGGGTGTCCTGGCGATGCGGTGGACTGCCTAGTATTCCGTTTTGTTCTCGAGGTTTTTCCAGGCTGAGAAAATGGTGCGAGATTCGTCGCGAAGGAGTTGCGTCATCGGAATGCGACGTGAATTATGGGCGTGCTTTAGTTCTTCGTAGATGAAGGCGTCGTCAAATCCCGCGGCCGCCGCATCGCCGGCGGTGCCGCCGTAGAAGACACGCGAGGGCCTGGCCCAATAAATCGCGCCAAGGCACATGGGACAGGGTTCGCAGGTAGTGTAGAGGTCGCAGCCTGCAAGTTGAAAGTCAGCGAGGGCGCGGCAGGCTTCGCGGATGACCACGACTTCAGCGTGCGCGGTTGGATCGTTGTTGGCGGTCACGCGGTTCACGCCTTCGGCTACAATTCGACCATCCTTGGCGATCACGGCGCCGAAAGGGCCGCCGCCCGAGCGTATATTTTCGAGTGCCAGCGAGATAGCGCGACGCATGAACTCGGGGGATCCAGTGGCGTGTTCAGTTGACATGGTTGAGAGCTGACGGCCTTCAGCTTGCCCGTGTTGCTAAAAAATCGCAACACGGCTGGATTCCGAGCAGTGGCGCTTTGTTGGTCTTCGCGATGGGAGTTGCAAGGGTCGGATTTGGCGGTAGGATGGTGCGGTACGATGCGAGACAATTGGTCCGGCCTCAACGAACTGGGCAGCGCAGTGAATATCCGGGAGGCACTCCCTTGATCAACATCGAAAATTTGAGCCGTCGTGGATTCTTGAAGGGATTGGCGGGAACGGGCGCGTTTGTGTTGGGCGTCAACCTCGTGCCCGAAAATTTGCTGGCGGGCAGCGCGAACGTCGAGCCCAACGATCCCGCGGCTCCCATGAAGAAGGCGCCGCTACAGGCTGGGGTGTATCTGGCGATCGATACGGACGGAACGGTGTACGTGATCGCGCACCGATCGGAAATGGGTAACGGGGTGCGCACTGCGCTGCCGAGGATCGTTGCGGACGAACTGGATGCCGACTGGGGGCGCGTAAAGGTGGTGCAGGGGACGGGCGATGAGAAATACGGCGACCAGGATACGGATGGATCGCACTCCGTGGTGAGTTTTTTCATTCCGCTGCGCGAAGCGGGGGCTACGGCTCGATTGATGCTGGTGCGCGCGGCGGCGCAGCAGTGGAACGTGCCGGCGGGGGAATGCTCCACGGAATTGCATGCCGTGGTGCACAAGGCTTCCGGAAGGAAATTGGGTTACGGCGAGCTGGCCGTGGGGGCTTCGAAACTCGAAGTGCCGAAAAAAGAAGACTTGAAACTGAAGCCGCGCAGCGAGTGGCGCTATATCGGAAAAGATGCGGTCAGCTATGACTTGAAGGATTTGTGCAGCGGTAAAGGCGTTTACGGGCAGGATGTGCGCATGGATGGAATGTTGTACGCGAGCGTTATGCATCCGCCGGTGCTGGGGAGTTCGCCGAAATCGATCGACAACAAAGCGGCGCTGGCGGTGGCGGGCGTGAAGCAGACGGAGATGATCGACACGTTCAAGCCGCCGGTGGTTTACCAGGCGCTGGGCGGCGTCGCGGTGCTGGCCGACAATACCTGGTCGGCGATGCAGGGAAGAAAGAAATTGAAAGTGGAGTGGGAGACGAGCCCGCACGGGATCTACAACTCGGATGCGTTCAAGAAGGAATTGACGGAGACGGCGCGGAAGCCGGGGAAAGTGGTGCGCGAAGTCGGCGACGTGGACGCGGCTTTCGCGAAGGGCGGAAAAGTTGTGGAGGCGGAGTATTACGCGCCGCTGCTGGCGCACGCTTCGATGGAACCGCCTGCGGCGCTGGCGGTGTACCGCGACGGCAAAGTGGAGGTTTGGGCGCCGACGCAGAGTCCGGTGGGGGCGCGCGACGCGATTGCTGCGGCGGTCGGAGCCAAGAAAGAAGATGTGACAGTGAACGTTACATTATTGGGAGGCGCGTTCGGCAGGAAATCGTTTCCCGATTTCGCGGTGGAGGCAGCGGTTCTTGCGAAGAAAACCGGGAAGCCGGTGAAAGTGGTCTGGAGCCGAGAGGACGACATCAAATTTGATACGTATCACTCGGTTTCGGCGATGTACATGAAGGCGATGCTGGGCTCCGACGGAAAGCCGACGGCGTGGTTGCAGCGCACGGTGTTCCCGCCGATCGGATCGACATTTGACGCGACCGCAGTGTATTCGGCCGCGGATGAGCTTGGACTCGGATTCAGCGATTTGCCCTTTGCGATTCCGAACCATCGTTCGGAGAATGGGCCGGCGACGGCGCACGTGCGCATCGGATGGTTCCGGTCGGTGGCTAACATTTATCACGCGTTTGGGATCCAGTCGTTTTCGGATGAGCTTGCGCATGCTGCTGGACAGGATCCGGTGAAGTACACCCTGGCGCTATTGGGACCGGACCGGATCGTGCCGAAGACGGAGCTGCCGAAGGATTACACCAACTACGGCGGAGACTACGCACAGTATCCGATCGATACGGCGCGGTTCCGGCGGGTGGTGCAGCTGGCGGCGGAGAAATCGGGTTGGGGCAAGAAAAAATTGGGCAACGGCGTGGGCATGGGGATTGCGATGCACCGCAGCTTTTTGACCTATGTCGCTTCGGTCGTGACGATGCACGTGGATGACGCCGGGCGCGCGCACATCGATCGCGTGGACACGGCGCTGGATGCCGGGACGGTCGTCAACCCGGAAATGGTGCGCAACCAGTTTGAAGGCGCGGCGACGATGGGCACCAGCATCGCGTATTTCGGGGAGATCACGGCGACCAACGGTGTGGTCGATCAATCAAACTTCGACGATTACCCGATGGCGCGCATGAACAATGCGCCGCGCGAGACGCACGTGCATATCGTTGCGAGTGACGCACCTCCGGGCGGCGTCGGGGAGCCGGGGTTGCCGGCGTTCGCGCCGGCGTTGTGCAATGCGATTTTCAGCGCGACGGGGAAGCGGATTCGGGAGTTGCCGCTGTCGAAGGCGGGTTTGGCGTAGGCGGATGATGGCGATCGGGCACGAGCCAGCCGGGGCGATCTAAATTTGAACATTCGAAGCTGCATAAGACGGGCAGAGCAATGCTGTGCCCCTACGAGTGTTTTTTTCGCGTTTTGTATTTTGATTTTTGCGTTGCCGGTCGTGGGGCAGCGGCGGCCGGTGCTGCCACAGATCGATCTTCCTCATCCCTACTACTACCGCGAGATGTATCTTCCGCAATTGACCAGCGGGCCGAGCAGCGTGGCTTGGTCGCCGGATTCGCGCGAAGTGGTGTATTCGATGGCGGGTTCGCTGTGGCGGCAGAAAATTGATTCGGGTGATGCGCTTCAGTTGACCGACGGGGCGGGATACGACTACCAGCCGGATTGGTCGCCGGACGGGAAGGCGGTGGTGTACTGCTCGTATCAAAAAGATGCGATCGAGTTGTGGCTGTTGGATTTGGTGAGCGGAACGACAAAGCAGCTTACCGAAGGCGGAGCGGTGAATGTCGAGCCGCGATGGTCGCCGGACGGAAAGCGGATTGTTTACGTTTCGACGACCTACAACAAACGGTTCCACATATTTGCGGCGGAAGTGAGGGAAGGCCGACTTGAGAATGTAGTGCGGCTGACGGAGGAAACGAAAAGCACGCTGCCGCGGTACTACTACGCGGCGTACGACACGGAGATTAATCCGGTGTGGTCGCGAGACGGCGAAGAGATTTTGTTTGTTTCGAACCGCGGACATATCTACGGCACGGGCGGCTTCTGGCGCATGAAGGCGAAGCCGGGCGCGGAGCCGCGAGAGATTCATTACGAAGAGACGACCTGGAAGGCGCGGCCGGATTTTTCGCCGGACGGAACGAAGATCGTTTACAGCTCCTACCTGGGGCGGCAATGGCATCAGCTTTGGTTACTGCCGGCGAATGGCGGCAACGCGTTTCCGATATCGTATGGCGACTGGGACGAGACTTACGCGCGATGGTCGCCGGACGGAACGCACTTTGCATTTATTTCCAACCGAGGCGGGAACACGGAGTTGTGGCTGCAACGGATCCCCGGCGGGACGCAGCGGAAACTGGCGGTAACCGAGCGGAAGTATTTGAGGCCGCACGGTCGGGTACAACTGCGAATTTTAAATCCAGGGGGCGCAACCACGGCAGCGCGGGTGTCGGTCACTGACGAGAAAGGGCGCTTTTACGCACCGGAGGATGCATGGATCAGTGGGGACACGGGATACGATCGGGGAGAGCGACCTTTCGAGGCGCACTATTTTTCGACGACTGGGTCGGCCGAGATCGTCGTTCCTGCCGGAGCAGTCAGCATCGACGTGATGAAGGGGTTTGAATACTCCGTCGAACGCAGAACAGTGGATTTGCGAGCGGGGCAGACGGAAACGGTGACCGTGAAGCTGAGACCGCTGGAGGCATCCGCGAGAGAAAGCGGCAAGGCGAGCGGCGGGCAATGGGTGAGCAGCGATCTACACGTGCACATGAACTATGGAGGAGAGTACCGCAATACTCCGCGGCATCTGGTTTTGCAGGCGGAAGCCGAAAACCTGAACATCGTGAACAATCTGATCGTCAACAAGGAGCAGCGAATTCCGGACATCGAGTACGCGGGGAAGCAAGTGGATCGCGCCTCCAACACACGGACGCTGGTGGTACACGGCCAGGAATTTCATACCACGCAGTGGGGGCACCTGGACCTGCTCAATATTCGAGGCAACATTTTGTTGCCGGGATACGCGGGCTATCCAGGAACGGCGGCGGCGAGCCTGTTTCCAATGGACGCGGACGTGAGCGACATGGCGCATGCGCAGGGCGCGGTGGTGGGCTATGCGCATCCATTCGACGAAGACCCCGCAAAGATTCCGCGAGTGCAGGAAGATACTCCGGAGGAGTTTGCGGCGGATGTCGCGCTGGGGAAAGTGGATTACCTGGAAGTTGTGGGATTCAACGATTACCGGTCGACCGCGGAGGTCTGGTACCGCCTGCTGAATCTGGGATTTCGCATTCCGGCTGGAGCGGGAACGGATGCGATGGCCAATTTTGCATCATTGCGCGGGCCGGTGGGGATGGATCGAGTGTACGCGCGCGTGGCTCAAGGGCCGTTGAAGATCGAGACGTTCCTGGAGGCGTTGAAGAAGGGGCGGACGCTTGCGACGAACGGGCCTTTGTTGAATTTTTCGCTGGGCGGCGAGGAGGTCGGCGGGGAGTTAAAGCTTGATGGACCGCAGGCGGCGGTCCCCTTTCGGGCCATCTTGCGATCGATCGTGCCGTTGGACCATTTCGAATTGGTTTGTTACGGCGGAGAAGCGGGGACGAACGGCCACACTCCCGTCGTGGTGCAGAATCTGAAGATGAATGAGGCCCGGGATGCGGCTGAGGTCAGCGGAAGTGTGGGGTTGACGGAAAGCGGGTGGTGCCTAGCGCGGGCTTCCAGTGACCGGCCGGAATATCCGGTGCTGGACAATTATGTCTATGCGACTACGAGTCCGATTTACGTGACGATTGCGGGGCGGAAGCCGCGCTCTTCCGAAGATGCCAAGTATTTTGTGGATTGGATGGACCGGGTGATTGGCGCGACATCTCGATATGCGGATTGGAATTCGGCGGCGGAGAAGAAAATGGTGATGAAGAGGTTGGAAGCGGCCAAAGCGGTGTATGAGCGCGGAAATTAGGGTTAGAAGTTTTACCTCGACCACTTCTTCCACCCCTAGCGCGGCTAACCTCACCGTTCTCCTCTTCCAGTGTCGAACACTCGGCCCCTTGGTACCGCGAGTACCAGAAGGAGCGGCCTTCGGGATGCGGGGAGCTCTTTAGGCCAATTTGGCCACCGGTTTCGCGGAGTATCTCTTATTTCGTTCGGGCGCATTGAAATACATGTCTTGACATACGCTGCCATCCTGCCTTAGAAGATACGCAAGGTGTCGCGAGTCGAGTGGTGGGTTAAGGTTGCCCGGAGTCAGAACGAACGATCTGGCGTTGCGGAGACAACGTTTTCCGCGACTTGAAAGTGCCCCGTCCGGAGCACTCCCCCCTAGTGTGACAAAAAACCATTGGAATGGTGCTCGAAAGGAGCAGTTTATGGAGTGGTCCTCTATGAAACGGCATCTTATTTTCAAATTCGTGGCAGGTCTTGCGATTTGCGTTCTGGCGGTGGCCAACGCGTTTGGGCAGGCGGGAACGACATCCGTGCAGGGCGTTGTAACGGATAAGTCCGGCGCGGTGATCGTGGGGGCGCACGTGACGCTGCTCAACGTTCAAGAAGGACAACAGCGCAGCGTCGATACGGGAGCAGTCGGAGAGTTTAATTTTCTGGCGTTGCCACCAGGCGTCTATACGCTAGCGGCCGAAGCATCCGGGTTCCGAAAGTTCGAACGAAAAAATCTGCAACTGCTGGTGAATACGCCCGCAACATCCAATATCACCCTGGAAGTCGGAACAGCGTCGCAGACAGTGGAAGTCTCGGGACAGGCGGTGACGCTGAACACCACGGACGCGACGCTGGGAAATGCGTTTGACGAAAACCAGATCAAGCAATTGCCGTTGGAAGGCCGGAACATACCGGATTTGCTGTCCTTGCAGGCGGGCGTGGCTTACACGGGCAACCGGACGGATATTAACACGAATGTTGACACGCGCAGCGGAGCGGTGAACGGAGCGCGCAGCGATCAAAGCAACATCACGCTGGACGGAGTGGATGTCAATTCGGACACAAAAGGATATGCATTCACATCGGTGCTGCCGGTCACAGCGGATTCGGTGCAAGAGTTCCGCGTAACGACGACGAACTATAATTCGGACGAGGGACGATCGTCGGGTGCGCAGGTGTCGCTGGTGACGAAAAGCGGCACGAACGATTTCCACGGGTCGATTTACGAATACAACCGCAATACGCTTACGAGCGCGAACGATTACTTTATCAAGCTAGCGCAACTGGAAAGCGGAGATCCGAACAAGGCACCCGAACTCATTCGAAATAACTTCGGCGGGTCGCTGGGAGGCCCGATCATCAAGCAGCGTCTTTTCTTTTTCGTGAATTACGAAGGGGAGAGAGAGGCGCAGCAGTTGAGCGTGGTGCGCGTAGTTCCGAGCGCGGCGATGCGGAATGGCATCATTGAGTATCAGTGCCAAGACCCAACGGCATGCCCGGGGGGTACGGTGCAGGGGTTAACGAGTTCTTTCGCCCTGGCGCCGGGCGTTGGCGCCGTGGGACCGGCGGCGATCCAAGCCATGGATCCGCAAGGAATAGGGGTAAGCTCGAGTGTAGTAGTTCCCTATCTTAACTCGTTTCCACTACCGAACGACCAGACTGTTGGTGATGGGTACAACTACCAAGGTTACCGTTTTGCTGGCTCGGCCCCGATTACAACGAATTGGTACATCGCCAGAGCTGACTACAAGATTACAAGCAATGGGAACCATACGCTATTTTGGCGCGGGGCCCTGAGGAACGACAATACCGCTGGGGTGCCGTATCTGCCGGGAACACCGCCGGAGCAAGACACAGTCGACTATAGCAAGGGTTTTTCGGCGGGTTACTCGGCGGTTCTGCGGTCCAATCTGGTGAACAACTTCCGGTGGGGCTACACCAGGCAAAGCCTCGGACAGATCGGTAACCAGACTGCGCCGTTCATACAATTCCGGGGCTTGAACGATAACAGCACGGCAAACAATTCCAGCCTCGCGGAAGTTAACACCCTGACTTATCAAGTGCCGGTCCAAAACATTGTAGATGACCTCTCCTGGATTAAGGGAAAGCACACACTGCAGTTCGGAACAAATCTCAACTATCTGCGTAATCCCCAATCGAACAACATAAACTCGTTTAACCTCGGAGTGGCTAATGCGTCGTGGTTTATTCCGTCCGGTTTGGCGAATCAAGGCGGGGCGTTCGATCCTGCCGCTTTCGGACTCCCCGCGGTGAATTCGAATTTTGACAACAACTATGACTACCCGCTGATGACGTTAGTAGGAATGGTGAATAACGTAACCGCGAATTACAATTTCACCAAGACTGGAGGCGTGCTGGCCACGGGCGCTCCGGTAGTGCGGCATTTTGCGGACGACGCTTACGAGATGTACGCGCAAGACGTCTGGAAAGTGAAGCCAAATCTGACGGTTACGTATGGCCTGCGGTATTCGCTGTTTTCGCCACCCTGGGAAACGAATGGAGAGCAGGTTGCGCCAAACGTGAATCTAACCGATTGGTTTAACCAGCGTTGGCAACAAATGGATCAGGGAATCGGCTCGAATGCGTCTCAGCTGATTAGTTTCAACCTCGGAGGACCCGCCAACAACGGACCGGGGCTCTATAATTGGGACTTCAAGGATCTGGCTCCGCGGCTGGCGATAGCGTACTCACCATCCGCGTCGGGCGGATTACTCGGGGCGCTTTTCGGGGGTCCGGGCAAAACCAGCATTCGGGCGGGAGCCGGGATCGTATACGACCGGATCGGGCCCGCATTGTTGGCCACATTTGACGAGAACGGCTCCTTTGGACTGTCCAGTGCGCTTACGAACGAAGCAGGTTCCGTATCGCCAGCGACGGCTCCGCGTGTAACGGGTCTCAACACGATTCCCACCACTGGCACGGACGGGACGGTCATCCTTTTGCCGCCGCCACCGGCGTCCTTCCCGCAGACGTTTCCCCCCACCGGATTCTCGGTTTATTGGGGAGGCGACCAAGGTCTGAAGACACCTTATTCCTACACGTTCGACCTTTCGGTTCAACGTGATCTGGGACGCGGGTTCACGCTTGATGTGGCCTACGTAGGGCGCTTGTCGCATCGTCTGCTGGAGCAAGAGGACGTGGCGGCACCGGAAGACATCAAAGACCCGAAGACCGGAGTCGATTACTTTACGGCTGTCACAGCGCTGGCGAAGTTGTATCGACAAGGCATCCCTACCAGTTCCATCACGCCGGCGATGGTAGGCCCAACAGCGCAGTATTGGACTGACATTCTGCAGCCTTTGGTAACCGGAGGGGCGTATCCGTTGGTAACCAGCGGAGGCTCGACAACGAGCCCTTTGCTGGCGGCGTACGATCTTTTCAGTGGTTTCTCTGGGAATGAGACGACCGCGCTCCAAATACTTGACCAGGGGATTTTGGCAGATCCGAACATTCCAGGGCAAACGTACTATGGGCCTGGTGGGCCGTATGCGTTCCTGAATTCACAGTTCGCGGCCTTGTATGCGTGGCGTTCGCTCGGCACTGCTGCTTACAATGCCTTACAGGTGACCTTTCGGCATCACATGTCGCATGGATTACAATTCGACTTCAACTATACATATTCAAGGTCGATTGACATTTCCTCTGATGCTAACCGAATCAATGCGGAAGGGGGGCTAGGGAGCCAAGTGATCAATCCGTGGGACCCCGCAGCGCTTCGGGGCGTATCGGATTTCGACACACCGCACCAAGTCAATGCCAACTGGGTATGGGAACTGCCCTTTGGCCAAGGCAGGTGGGCGGGCGGGAACGCCCACGGCTTTGTTGAGGGGGTCATCGGAGGATGGCAACTGACGGGTCTGGCGCGCTGGACGAGTGGTTTCCCGTTCGGTGTAAGTAACGGGGCGCAATGGCCGACGAACTGGCAGCAGTCCGGGTTCGCAACGCAAATTGGCCCGGCGCCGACAGTTGGAGCATCCAAAAACCCCGACGGGAGTGTCAACGTGTTTGGGACCGAAGCACAGGCGGCTGCGGTGCTCGCGAACTTCCAGGCGGACTTTCCCGGCCAGGTGGGGGCGCGCAACACGCTGCGAGGTGACGGCTTCGCGGGTCTGGATCTAGGACTTGGGAAGCGCTGGAAGATGCCGTGGAAGGACACTCACAGCTTGCAGTTCCGCTGGGAAGTGTTTAATGCGCTGAACCTGACGCGGTTCGACGTGCAGTCCATAGATCCCGCGATCACCAACGGAAGCACGTTCGGGAACTACTCAGGATTGCTGACGAACCCGCGCACGATGCAGTTCGCATTGCGGTACGAGTTCTAACGGAAACTTGAGTCAGGCAACAGGCCGCCGGGAGATGCAAGTTTCCCGGCGGTTTTGTTTTTTGGCTAGAAATCGACGGGCAACGTGAGAGTAAGTCTGAGCGCGTGCAGGGAAGCGTTTCGTCGTTGGTTTATTCGGGTAGGCCTGTGGAATAGTGATTTTCGCGGTGTGGATGCGACGCAGGTGCTGTGATAAGCTGTGATTGCGCTCAGGTCGAAAGTGTGGCGGAGCGTGGCTGTCGGGGCGTAGCGCAGCCTGGCTAGCGCGCCTGGTTCGGGACCAGGAGGTCGAAGGTTCAAATCCTTTCGCCCCGACCACTTTATCTCCCGCTCTGATATAAACTTACACTGCCACTGCGTCTTGCTCTTCAACGGGCAAAACTTGTCCCGACTTGTCAATCATCGGCTGCTGTTTGTTGGTGGGAAGTGCAAAACCAAGAGCCACCTTGGCGGCACACTCTTTCCGCCACTGAACATTGTCGAGCAACTGTTTGCCGTAGCGGCCTGACATTTCTCCGTTCGCGTGCCCCATCCAATAATCAATGAGCAGGGTACGAGCCTCGCTCATTTGTAGGATGGATTCACGGAAGCGTCGAAATGTGTGAAAGCCCGCCGACTCGCGTCCCATCCCTTTCAGGATAGGGTGCAGGCTGTCCCGCATGATGTTGCGTGGAGACATGGGCAAGCCTCCTGAAGTCTCGAAGAGAAAGCCATTCTTACGAGAGCCGATGTATTCCTTCATCAGCACAGCTAGGTCAGGGTATAAATCGATGTCCCGAGTACCGGCATCTGTTTTGGGAAACTTTTCGATTTTGTGTCCCTTCTTGCTGCGCTGCTGACGGACATAAACTATCGAGCAATCGTTTGAAAAGTGCTTCCCGATTTCGAGGCCCATAGCTTCGGCAATTCGCAAACCCGACCCAGCTAACAGACAGTAGAGGACGCGGAACAGTTCTTTTGCGGCGGTCAAGATGCTCTCTATCTCCGCTGCTTCGAACTTAGGCGTATTCAAGTTTGTAGCCGAGGCCGGTAGCGATTTGTTCCACGGCCTTGATGATGTCCGGGCGTTCGGCGAGCATCGCCTCGCGATCGACGTGGCCGATGTAGTTCAGATCGATGTCCACCGAAAGCCGCTTCAAACCAAGGTAGAACAAGTTGAGAGCGGTGCCGCCCTTGAGAACGAGCTTCCCGCGCAGGAAGGAATGCTTCTGGAACTCGTTCAAGAGTTCCCGGAGGCGAAGGACCTTCTCGAGGCTGTCGGCCTGAAAGCCGGTTGCTTTCGCCATTGCTGTGAAACGCGAGCGGTCGAATCTCATGTCGTTATCTTGGAGTTTCCTGGCGGAGCAAGCGTGTCCGGCACCATGAGCCTCCAGGTGGACACCCAACGATTTCCCGGCCGCTTGGTTCCGAGGTACGCCACGCCCGGCGGAAGTTTGCGCAGAAAACGGTCGCGCGCTTCGCCGCGAAAAAAAAGTTTGTCCGCGTGGCGATCCAGCAGAAAACCCAACCGCGAGTATAGCCACGGTTTGCGGAGGAGTTTCAGATATTTGAGTACCGCGTCAAAATCAAACGACGGAAACATCGCGAGGGATTTGTCGAGTTCTTCGACACCGCCACTGTAATCGAGAAACATCAGGCAATCGACGAAGGACCGTTCCCTCTCGGTCACGAGGACGTGATGAGCTCCCAATTGCACCTGGAAGAGTTTGTGCCGCTCGTCATGGAGCGCGTGTGGCGGAGCGACACGGTGGTAGGTGACGTTATCGTAGACCACGTCTTTGCGCGGACGCGCGGAGAAATAGTAGACGCTCTGGAAGACCTGATTTGCGACGCCGTGCCATTCGAGAGCGGAATGAAACGCAACGACAGCATCGTCGCGAAGCGCGGAGGGAACAAGATAACGATTCGGCGGCGCGGAAGCGAGGGTTCCGGAGTAAACGCCATGCGCGAGTTGCCGAACGCGGCCCTGGCGTTTCAAGCGATGCAGCATGTTCAGGATGGAGCGGCTGTGCTCATCTTTAGCGTAGCCGTCGCGCGCTTGTTTGAGCGTAAAGAGAGGCGTCGATTGCGCGAAGTGAGTGAAGGAAACTTGTGGATTCATGACATTCTCACGCAAGCTGTAAACGCCATACTTTTAGTGTGTCTTATGCGGTCTATATGAGAATTACAGTCATCTGCATTCTCATACAAACGTATTATAGCATACTAACAGTATGTCAATCTATTGTTATATGAGAATTATTAAGCAAGGAACACAATCAACGTCGAATCTGGCCGCATTTTAATTTCAATGCGGAGGCTGGGAGGGCCGTCGGGAAGCGTGGCGGCACTCTGAAGCTTCTCAACGACTTCCATTGCGTGCATCGGCTCCGGTTTCATCCACTGCACATGCCAAGCGCCGGGATGAGCAGGCCGTTCCAGGTCATCAGGCTTTGAGTCGATTCGGCCGATAAGCATCACTGCACTCCTACCAGTCCGCTGACGGCGGCAAAAAGTCTTGCCGAGCTGTAGCCAACACCTTTGCGGAAGACGAGATCCACACTGCGAATGTCGGAAATATTTTTGGACGGATCGCCCGCGACGACAACCAAGTCCGCTTGTTTACCTTTCGCGATCGTTCCGATGCGAGCGCTCTGGCCAAGGTACTCCGCACCATTAGCGGTTGCGATGTGAATCGCTTCCACGGGCGTGAAGCCCGCTTTGACGAGCAATTCGATTTCCCACTGATCAGCGTACCCCGCAAGTGTTCCGCCGTCGCCGGTAGGGTCGGAGCCAGCAAGCAGAAGGCCGCCGGCGGCGACAAAGTCGCGCTCGAATTGCATTTCTTTGGGCATCAGGTGATGCATAACAATTTTCGGCAGGACGAACGCTCGTAGAATTCTGTATATGAGAGCGCTCTTGAAGCAAAGCGCGCGCATCTCGCGGTCCTCAAGGGCAGACATGGGCTGCGCGTCGTCGGTGACATCGGCGAAGACGGCCATCGTCGAGGTAATTGCAACATGCCGCTCCACGAGATGATGAATCATCCGCTGCACTTCTGGGCTTTCGATGTCCAGGCGATCGTCGATATCTTTTCCAGCAGCGCGATCCGGAGGGCAAATTCCAGGCTGTTTCGCGGGGAAAAATTCCGTATCGACTCCGATGCCGTGCTCAAGACCATCGATCCCCATGTCGGCCGCTTCCGTGAATCCCACGGAGCACAAATGCCCAGTAATTTTTAGGCTCTTACTATGCGCTTCGTCGATGGCGGCTTTGAGTTCTTCCGGAGTCAGATGTATGTACGCTTTGAAAGAAGTCATGCCTTCGGCGGCGCCCTCGTCAACCGCGCGACGTGCTTCGTCCGGACCGGAAATCGCGTGCATCTGCGAAAAAGTGAGCGGGTTCGATTCCAGGTATGGCGCAGTCAAAAACATGTCCGGCCCGGGGCGCTGGCCAGAGTCGATGGCGCTCTTGATCGCGAGGTCGGCTTGCGGAAACATGCTTCCGGTCGTACGCAAGGTGGTCACGCCCGCGGCGAGATACATCAGTGGAAACGAAACAGGCTGCTCGACGACCAGAATCTTCTTTGGCGTGCTATCAGGCGATATGGTGAAGAGATGTTCGTGAAGCATCACGAGGCCGGGAAAGACGGTTTTGCCAGAAAGATCGATGACCCGCGCATTCGGCGGTACTGAAACGGAAGACGATGGTCCGAAGTCGGCGATCGTTCCGTTGTTCAGGACCAGGGTCTGATCGTCCTCCGCCGAAGACGCGGTGCCATCAATCACGCGCGCATGTGTCAGGGCAATCAAGGGCGCATCCTCTACGATAAAAGCCGATGGCGGTTGTAGCGCACTCCTCAGATGGTAAGCACGCGATACGCGCATTTCGACCCACCCCAGCACAAGAACTAGAATCACGAAGAGGCAGCCGCGGAAAATCCACTTCCAAAATGTACGAAATACACTCATCGGCGGCCCCTCCTTGCTAGGCATTCAATTATTATTTTCTTCCACGCTCGCAACCCTTACATCACAGCCAATCTTACCGGCAACAGCGGCTTGTATTGTCTCCCGTCCCAGCTTGCTCGTTGCAACCTCGTCGAAAAGGCGACTGCTTCGAGAATTCCTTATTTGTGCCTCTGGCGGCTGGGCAGGTTCGAGGAAGCCGAGAATATTTCTAAGCGTGTGCTGTGGCTAAATCCTTCCGATAACCAAGGCGTGCGATTTCTGATCAATGACGTCCAAGCTGGCGTGGCATGGCCGAGCGGCCGCACCGAAAGAGAATAGCGCGCACCTGCCGTTAACACGCTAAGCTCCAGAGTGCCATCGAGGATCTCAATTTCCGCAATCCGATCATCCACAGCCCACAACCTGGGGTGTAAAACTGCCTACATTTGGTCCGGTCACGCGAGTGATCAAGCTTGACATCATGATGTCTGCTTTGCGATCATCAATGTGTGCGAACCACTCTTTCACTTGATGAGGATGTCGCCAAGCTGCTTCGCCGCGAGATTCGCCGATCTGGCGCTTCCCTGAAGGCGGCGGTGAACCACTTTCTTCGGCTGGGTTTGATGGTCTCCGGGAAGCCGGATCGAAAGCAGTTCTCGGTTCATCCAAGGGCATTGGGTTTGCCTCCGGGGTTGAGCTACGACAACGTGGAGGACTTGATCGAGGCGATAGAAGGTACAACGCACAAGTGATTGTCCTCGACGCAAATATACTTTTATACGCGTACGACACGAGTTCGGAGCATCATGCTAAGGCGCGTGCTTGGATTGAGCAGATTTTCTCTAGCGGAGTACCGATCGGATTGCCTTGGCAAACAGTCGCCGCCTTCCTCAGGGTTGTGACGAACCCAAGGCTTCCTGGCAAGCGATTCACGCCCCAAGAGGCAGCTGAGCTTGTTGATCAATGGCTGGAGCAGCCGAACGTTCGCTTGTTGGCACCTGGCGATCAACATTGGGTCTTGCTGCGTCAACTCTTGCTTGATGGCCAAGCCCGGGGCCCTCTCGTGACAGACGCGCAACTCGCCGCGTTGACGACTGAGTACGGCGGCATTCTACATACCACGGACCGCGACTTCGCGCGGTTCTCCGGATTGCGCTTTACCAATCCGCTGCAATAGGCAGTTCCGTCAAAGTGCGACGCCAAGCCGTGAAGGCATGGTTTCGCTACAACTCTGAATCAAGTTGACGGAACGCGAGGCAGCGCTTTTTTGTTTTTGGGGCCCCAAAACATGCACACCGTGGGATCAGTCAGGCCGTAACATCAACGGTTTAGGTGCAGGACACCCGCCATCCTGTGCATTCCAGGACCACCGTTCCATTCGTCCCAGGACGGCGCCGCCGTTTCAAAGGTTCCTAACCCAGTAGCGATGCCTTCCTCATAAATCCGCCGCACATCGGGCCAATCGGCGGACGACATCTGATCAATCCGAACGCTCAATCGCTTTCCTCATCACTGCGCCTCTGAATTAGACTATAGGACTTTCGAAAACAGGAATGCGCGGTTGTGGAATCCAACTCTAAGGGGGTTGGACGCCTGAGTCAACGAAAGGATGCAGACTATTCCTGCCTGATTCTCTGTGTTTTGGACCGGAAGAAATGCGTTATTTAGGCGCTTGCCACAAAATCAGAATACACTGGATATTCCCTTGACCCTGGAATCGTTCCAACCCTGACGCTACTCAGGTGAAAGCAAACGCTCCAAATCATCGGCCCTTACGTTCTGGAGAGCTGGCCCGCTTGGCGGGCGTCAGTACAGACACGTTGCGCTACTACGAGCGTCGCCAGCTCCTCCCCTTCGTGCCGCGTTCTGCGGCTGGTTATCGCTTGTTCCCGAGTGAAACGGTTGTTCGCGTACAGTTGATTCGCGGTGCACTATCCATCGGATTTTCGGTGAATGAGCTAGCCGATATCTTTCGTGAACGCAATAGTGGAGCCGCCCCCTGTCATCGAGTCCGCAAGCTCGCGGCCGAGAAGCTGATGGCTCTCGAAGTCCGACTTCGTGAGTTGCAGTCCTGCCGGCGCGACTTGCGTGAAACCCTTGGCGAATGGGATCGTCTGCTTGCCAAAACTTCCCACGGCAAAAAGGCGCGATTGTTGGAGACGTTTGCTGCAACTCACCCGAAGAGTCTCACTCGGAGATCTCCTCTTGGATTGCTGACTCGCGGCAAACCAAGACAGGAGAAGCGAGAATGAAAACGATCCTCGGGGTTGTAGTTTGCTTGGCCGTAAGCGTCATAAGTACGGCCGCGCAGCAGACATCCAATGGACACAAACAAGAGACAGAAGCCTCGCCAGCTACCTGTCCGATGCATGATGCGCATTCGCAGATGGATGAGCGCGGTGAAACGGGCATGGGCTTTTCTCAGTCGGCGACGACACACCACTTTTTCTTGAAAGCTGACGGTGGCGTCATTCAGGTTGAAGCAAACGACTCCGCGGATGCTGCAAGTCGGGACGAAATCAGGATGCACCTGAGGCACATCGCGCGAGCATTTCAAAACCGAGATTTCGCAATTCCCATGTTTGTGCATGACACGGTGCCATCGGGTGTGCCAGAAATGAAACGACTTCAGAAAGAGATTAAGTACACGTTTGAAGAGAGTGCAAGTGGGGGACGCGTGGTCATCTCAAGTGCCAACAGAGATGCGGTCGCGGCAATACACAAATTTTTGCGCTTTCAGATCGAAGAACACAAAACCGGCGACACAACGGAAGTCCGTTAGGACGTCGAAATTCATCCGCCCGCGATGGCGCCGACGATGAGGAGTGGTTCGGTTCCCGATACGACCGCGTCGGGCAGTGGGGCGTCGGGCTCCTCATGAGAAAGGTCCTCGCCGCAGGCGAAGAAGCGTAGGAACGGCCGACGCGCCTGCGTGACGTGGTCGCGGATCGTCCCGCTCAGCATTGGGTACCGACTCTCGAGCGCGTCGACGATGGAGCGCTGTGTGACGGGCGCCTGCAGGTCGAGTTCCACTTCGCCGCTGATGCGCGCGAGTCCGCGGAGGTGCGGCGGGAGAACGACGCGAATCATGGCAGCGTCTGGACCTCAACCGAAAGCACGCCTGGAAGATCACGCACAATGGGAGCCCACGTGTCTCCGGCATCGCCGGATGCGTAAACTTGCCCACCGGTGGTGCCGAAATAGACGCCGCATTTATCGAGTGAGTCCACGGCCATGGCGTCGCGGAGTACGTTGACGTAGCAGTTTGTTTGCGGCAGACCTTTGGTGAGCGCCTCCCACTCGTTTCCGCCATTGCGACTGCGGTAGACACGCAGCTTGCCATCCGGAACGAAGTGTTCTCCGTCGCTCTTGATGGGCACGACGTAAATGGTTTCCGGCTCGTGCGCGTGAACATCGATTACGAATCCAAAGTCGCTGGGAAGATTTCCGCTGACTTCCTGCCAGGAGTCCCCGGCGTTTTCACTGCGCATCACGTCCCAATGTTTCTGCATGAACAAGACGCCGGGACGAGCGGGGTGCATGGCTATATGGTGAACGCAGTGGCCGATCTCGGCATTCGGGTCGGGAATGTACGGGGAGTGCAGGCCACGATTGATCGGCCGCCACGTCGTGCCGCCATCGTCCGTACGGAACGCGCCGGCCGCCGAAATGGCGATGAACATTCGCTTCGGGTCCTTCGCATCCAAAATAATCGTGTGCAAACACAAGCCGCCGGCGCCGGGTTGCCACATAGGCCCGGTGCCGTGGCCGCGGAGTCCCGCAACCTCCTGCCAGGTATGAGCGCCATCTGTGGTGCGAAACAATGCGGCGTCTTCTACTCCGGCATAGACATCGTCCGGATCGGTGAGCGACGGTTCGAGGTGCCAGACGCGCTTAAACTCCCAGGGATGCTGTGTGCCGTCGTACCACTGGTGAGTGGTGAGCGGCTTACCAGTGGCGGGAGAAGTGTCATAGACGAATTTATTGCTCTTCCCTGCAGGCGGGGCATCCGGCTTCGGCATCACCTCGCCTCCGGGAGTTTCCCAAGTCTTGCCGCCGTCATTTGAGCGCTGGATCACTTGTCCGAACCAGCCGCTCGACTGCGACGCATACAGGCGATTAGGGTCAACAGGCGAGCCCTTGAGGTGATAGATCTCCCATCCGGCAAAGTGTGGGCCGCTGACATCCCAGTGTTCGCGCTTGCCATCCGCCGTCAGGATGAATGCACCCTTCCGTGTTCCCACCAGCACCCTCACGTTGCTCATCTGTCTCTCTCGCTTGGGCTTCCAGAAATCCTCGCCGTCGAACATCGGTCGTGCAGAGACACCATTTTCCCATACTCGCGGCGCGCAGCGGAATCCAAACAATTCTGGAAGAGTGGCCGCCAACCCCAAGACTAACCCCCACAGACAACAGGCTAACCGCCTAACGTCTGATATTTATTAATCGGATAATGTGGAATCTCGTTGACTCCTCAAGCGTGCGCTTCGAGGAAGTGAAGGTGGATCGGCGACTTAAAGGTACGTCATTACTCTTCAACAACGATCACCCAGTATGAAGTGGTCCCCGTGGGTGCGTGTGGGGGTGCAATTCGCGAAGAAAAAATGCCTCCCAGTTTCTCGGAACCGAGGGCAGAAAATGTTTTTGCGTGTGCATGCCGTCCAGCAACAACAGTTGTGTAGTTACATCTATGGAGTTATAATCTTCATGCATGGTCTGGTTTGAGTGGGACGATGTCAAGGCAAACACGAACGAGCGTAAACATGGCGTTCGTTTCGACGATGCCATGCTGGTTTTTTCCGATCCTTATGCCCTGGTCGAGCAGGACCGAATTGAGGGCGGAGAACTTCGCTGGCAAACCCTCGGTTTAGTTGGAGGCGTTGTGTTGCTGCTTGTGGCACACACGGTCCGCAACGAGGGCGAGGGTGAAGTCATTCGCATCATTTCAGCACGAAAGGCCTCTCGGAAGGAGCGCGTACGTTATGACCAAAATCGTAAGAAAGAGTCTCTCTGACAGCCCGATGACCGCTAGACGCAAGCGTCGCCTGGGAAAGCTCGCTAAGCGGGCCGACAGCGCGATCGACTTTTCCGATATTCCGAAACTTACGGGAAAGTTCTGGGAAAACGCTGTCCGCAATCCGTTCTACCGCCCAGTGAAGAAGCAACTGACACTTCGGCTCGACGCCGACGTGATCTTCTGGCTCCGGCAACATGGCAGGGGCTATCAGACCAGAGCGAATGCTTTGCTCAGGGCTGCTATGTTGCAGGACGTAAACCGAAGAACAAGTTGAAGTGACCGTTCGGCACTGCCTGTTGCCGCGGGTGTTTCATCTACGCCCAAAGAATTCGAGTACCCGAGTAAAACGGGGAAACGATAGGTTCAAATCCTTTCGCAAGCTGACTATAGTAGGCAGCGTCGTATCGCAAATCGTAGCGCAATTAATGAGAGGGTTGCACAGGGGAACTTGAGCCAATTCAACAGCTTAGATTTGGCACTGCCATGGTTCGGGACCAGGAGGTTGATGGTTCAAATCCATTCGCCCCGACCAATTCTTACCTTGTCTCAGGCCGCTCAAGCGGACCCAGTTCATTTTCCACCCTTAGTTCCTACGATTACACCTCACCCGATTCGGAGCCGGGCTCGATGGCCTTCGACGGTAGTTCCGTAACCCAAACCAATGTGCGGACAGCGGATGTTGCGGACAAACTGGAGCGGAATGTTAATCCATTCCTCTTGACGGACCGTAGGCATACACGCGCGGAGCGCGATGCAGGACGGTGTCAATTGCACTACGCAGCGATATGGGGCTATTGCGAGCGTGGCCGATGGCGGATGTTTGGGCGTGCTCCTAACCCATCGTTTACGGAGTCGCGCAATGTGGGTATGACGTGGGTATAATGGTGGCGTTTTCTAGATCATATCAAGGATGTTGCGGATGACTCCCTCCGGGCCGCTGCGAAGTGCCGTAATTGTGCTGTGCCTACTGTTCCTGGTATCGCGACTGGTCTCCTGCACTTCGACGAGCATTCCCCCGACGGGCCCGGCGACCACCGCGAACGACGTAGTGACGTTTCACAACGACATTGCGCGAACGGGACAAATGTTAGGTGAAACCGTCCTGACGCCGACCAATGTCAAAAGCAGTTTCGGTAAGATCGGATTTTTTAACGCCGATGGCAAAGTCGACGCTCAACCACTGTTTCTTTCCAATGTGAATATTCCAAGCCAGGGGATGCATTCGGTAGTCTATGTAACCACGGAACATGCCAGCGTCTATGCCTTTGACGCAGATAGCGGTCAATCCCTGTGGCAGGTCTCGCTGTTGGGAGCGGGAGAAAGCACCAGCGATATCCGAAATTGCGCTGAAGAGATTAATCCGGAAATCGGGATCACGGCGACGCCGGTGATTGATCGCACCGGAGGTCCAAATGGCGCGATTTATGTGGTGGCGATGTCGAAAGACGCTTCAGGGAATTATTTTCAGCGATTGCACGCGTTGGACGTTGCTAGCGGAGCCGAGCTCTTTGGCGGGCCAAAGACTATCACCGCGTCGTATCCAGGAGTAGGCGATTACAGCTCAGGGGGGTTCGTCGTTTTCGATCCAGCACAATACAAAGAACGAGCGGCGCTGCTTCTGCTGAATGGCGTCGTCTACACTACGTGGGCTTCTCATTGCGATCAGCGGCCGTATACCGGCTGGATTATTGGCTTTGACGCCTCCACGCTAAACCAGACCACGGTGCTAAACATCACCCCGAATGGCAACGAAGGTGGGATTTGGATGAGTGGAGGCGGCCCGGCAGCCGACAGTCAGGGCAACATCTACTTGCTCGATGGCAACGGAGTATTCGATACCACGCTCGATGCCAATGGATTTCCAAGCCAGGGCGATTTTGGAAACGCATTTCTCAAACTGTCGATACAAAACGGAACTTTGTCGGTAGCAGATTACTTTGAGATGTCCGAACAGGAACAGGAGAACGACACCGACAAGGACCTCGGTTCGGGAGGAGCCTTGGTGCTGCCAGACCAGACGGACGCTTCGGGAAAGGTCTGGCATCTGGCGGTCGGCGCTGGTAAAGATTCAAACCTTTACGTGGTAGATCGGGATTCCATGGGAAAATTCAATGCCTCGGGGGATGTTATCTTCCAGGAATTGCGTTCATTCTTTCCGGCACGAGTGTTTTCCACGCCCGCATACTTCAACGGCACGGTGTACTACGGCGGCTGGAGCGACCAGATCAAGGCGTATACGCTGAAAAACGGGCAGTTCCAGAGCACGCCGAACAGCGAGACCAGCAATGTGTTCCCTGGTCCCGGGACCACGCCGAGCATTTCCGCCAACGGCACGAACAACGCGATCGTGTGGGCCGTGGAGTACGCCGACACAGCCGCGCTGTACGCCTACGATGCGACGAATCTTTCAAAACAACTTTACAACAGCAATTCGGTCGGACCCGGCGGCAAATTTATTGTTCCCACAATTGCCCATGGCAAGGTCTACGTGGGTACGACCACTGGCGTCGCGGTCTACGGTCTGCGATAGTTAACCTTTCCGGCCATTCCTCGTAGGGTTGAAGACTCTGATTCCATGAGCCTGTAGATGAATCTTTCAAGATCCGGGTTCACGACAATTCTCACCGTTCCGCAAGCATGGCGGTTTGCGGCAGCGCGATTCGTGCTAGCGGTTTGCGCGAGTCTGTTCGGTGGAAGCTGCGTTTGGGCGCAAGATGTGGCCGTTAAACCGATCATGGTGAAAGTCGTTGTGATTGCAGCGTTTGAGCGCGGCGAGGATACCGGCGACGCGCCGGGCGAGTTTCAGTTTTGGGTGGAACGGGAACACCTCGATCAGGTGCTGGAGTTGCCGGCGGGTTATCGCCATCTGCGGCTGAATAAGGATGGCGTGCTGGGGATGGTTACGGGCGTGGCGACGGCGAAGGCGGCTGCTTCGGTGATGGCAGTTGGTTTGGACCCGCGATTCGATTTGTCAAAGGCGTACTGGATTGTAGCGGGGATCGGCGGGGGAGATCCGGCGGACGTGTCGTTGGGTTCGGCCGTGTGGGCAGATCATGTGGTGGATGGCGATTTGGCGTTTGAGATTGACGCGCGGCAGATTCCGGAAAGTTGGCCCACGGGCTATGTGCCGTTGCGCAAAGGGACGCCGTACGAGCAGCCGGTGCGAAACGATCTGGAGGGCGAAGTCTACACGTTGAATACCGAGCTGGTGGGTTGGGCGTTTGGATTGACGCATGACGTGGCGTTGGCGGATTCGGACGATTTGCGAACGTCGCGTGCGAGATTTGCGGGATTCCCGAACGCCGTTAGGCCGCCGTTTGTCACACGAGGTGACACCATGTCGGCGAGCACGTTCTGGCACGGATCGAAGATGGAAGATTGGGCAAACGCGTGGACCAGGTACTACACGGGCGGAAAAGGGAACTACATGGTTGCGGCGATGGAGGACTCCGGAACGTTGCAGGCGCTGACGTTTTTGAGCCACACCCGGCGCGTGGATCTGCAGCGGGTGTTGGTACTGCGGACGGTCAGCAATTACGACCGCGAGCCGCCTGGAACGAGCGCCGCGGACAGTTTGAAGGGCCTGGTCTTCGGGAACTACTCAGCTTACCTACCGGCACTTGAGGCTGCTGAGAGGCTAGGAGATAAAGTGGTGCGCGACATTGTCGAGCATTGGAGCGAGCGGGCCGCCACGATTCCTAAAGCGCAATAGCCCGGCGGCGTAAGAATCTAGCTCCCCGTGCGTCAGCGCACAGGCAGGCTCTGCCACTGGTCCTCGTGTGCTTCGCCGGCGCGCATCAGATGGACAGCTTCGTGCCAGTTTCTGGGCGTCGACCTGCTTCATGACGTGATAAGTGTGGTCCGAGACGAAAAAAGAACAAGCAGGGGATACGAGGCTCTCTGCGGTCAGCCTGTTGCGGTCAAAGCGCTGCCAAGACCTTGGTGTTTCCGCGGCAGAAACGTTCATCTTCCTGTTGGCGCCGGGGTTTGCATGTTTTGTACGTCCCGAGGCAGGTACATCTAGACGTACAACGAACTAGTCAATATAATGCCGCCGCTTTCAGCCAGGGATTTACGCGTTGAGAGCGTTTGAAGCAAGGTTGCCTAAATCCTGTCCCCGTAAGATCAGGGAATTACGCGGCCGCTCGTGGTGAGGCGTGCGGACCCGCGGTGATGGTGTGTCACGCATCCTGAAGCGATCTACGGTGCGTATGATGAAGTTGTAGTGTGTCCGTGCGAGTGAGTGGTGCTTCGCGTGGTTGCATTCGTGAGGGCGTGAAGAAGGCTTGTCAGCACGAGGCACTTGCACATCTGTGTTTCATCTTTTTTAGGACTTTTTCATTCGATGGATGGCGAAGATGGGAACTGTTCGGAGAATCCGCAGGAATAGAGTCTTGCGGGGACTCTCGAAGACAAATAAATCATAAATTTCGATCATAAATCCTGGCGGTTTCCGAATGGGGGAGGAAACATGCCTAAGAAAATAGCGGGGTTCAACCTTGGGTCGGAACTACCAACGATTTATCCTTTCGAGCTATTTGTTTGTTCAATCGATCATCCTGTCCGGCTGCGCATCGAGCGGCTCTCAATTTCTTCAGCCAGCAGGATTTCAGGTGACGCCGAGCGCCGCCCTTGTGGAGGCAGGACAGAGCCTGCAATTTAGCGTAACTGGGGGTAATCCCAGCCTCGCCAACTCCAGGTGGAGGGTGAATGGTATCGCTGGAGGGTCTCCCACCTCCGGGACCATCACGGCATCCGGGCTGTACACGGCGCCCTCATCAACTCCAAGCGGGTCCGTATTGATCACCATGGCCAGTACGGTGTCTGAGGTGACGACGAGTAGTAGCCCGGCGCAGGTCACCGTCTTTTCTCCCCAGAAGTTCGCACCCGGCACGGTCTCGTCCTCGAACAACCCACAAGTGGCGGCTTATAACATCGTAGCGCCCGTGGGAGCAACGGTACAAATTCAGTTTGGGACGACGACGAACTACGGGTTGACAACGTGGGCTCAGCCGGCTCCCACGCTGGGGGGTTCCACTAGCATCCTGGTGGCGGGTATGCGAGCGAGCACCACCTATCACATGCAGGCGATATTGCAGCTAGCCAGCGGTCAACGGGCTGTCGACACCGACCATCAGTTCACGACCGGAGACTTGCCCGCAGACATGATCCCGAGTATCGCGATTCGGCAACCGGCCGCAGCAGGTGCAGCGCCTGGCGTGGAACTGCTGGACCTGTATACAGTGTTGCAAAATCGGCTCGCGGCATTGGCCACGGACCTGGAAGGCAACGTAGTTTGGTACTACAAAATGAGTCCCGGTGTGGTTCCTTTCCCGATCAAGCTTCTGCCAAATGGTCATATGCTGCTGGTAGCGTTCAATGAGGGAAATTCATTTCAGGAGATCGATCTTGCCGGAAACATTTTATTCCAGCTTCAGGTGGGTGATATCAACACAGGATTGACCGCGATCGGGGCTTCCTTTCAAAATTTGATTGCAATGCATCATGATATTTTGCAATTACCTAATGGGCACTATATCTTGCTGGCGAATTATTATCCGGTTCTTCCTGGAGGCGGATTGTCGACGGTGCTCGGTGATGCGTTGGTGGAGTGGGATCCGCAAACGCAAAAACCTGTGTGGACATGGTCCACGTTCGACCATATCCCACAGACCCATGCCCCTAACGGTCTCGCCGACTGGACGCATGCCAACGCCATCGTGTACTCACCCGACGACGGGAACCTGATTTTGTCGATGAGAAACCAAAATTGGGTGGTCAAAATCAACTACCAGGATGGGGCCGGCGACGGAAGTATTCTCTGGCATCTGGGGCCCGGCGGCGACTTTACCTTGCCAAGCGGGCAAGCACCGATTGAATGGAACTACGGCCAGCATTATCCGACCGCGGTGAGCTCGAACAGTGCTGGGATCTTTCAACTGATGTTCTTCAACAACGGCAACAGTCGTTTGTTGGATGCCAACAATGACGCCTGTGGCACTCCGGGATTCGCTGCATGCTACAGCAGCGTACCGATCTTCGAACTCAACGAGAGCGCGAAGACTGGCCAAGTCCTCTCGGAAATCAATCTGTCGCCCCACTACTCAATTTGCTGCGGAGACGCATTGATGCTGTCGAACGGAAATATCGAATATGACGTGGCACTTGATGTGAACACACCAAACGAATCGTTCATACAAGAGGTAACACCAGAACAGACTCCGCAGCTGTTGTGGCAAATGAATATCACTGGACAGCTGGCGTACCGAGGATTTCGGATACCGAGCCTGTATCCAGGTGTGTCATGGACACAGTCTGCCATTGCCACGGCAAACGCAGGCGCCGTCAAGAAAAAGCAACCCTAGCCTCGACTGGGAGCATTGAGGCAAGAATATTCACGGAATTTAAAAGTCGGGCCACAGGTGTGTCCGGCGAACCCCATCGAAGGGTGAGAGAGTGCTGTGCTGCGGACGTCAGCAATTGCGACTGCGCCCACTTGGAACGAGCGCTGCGGACACTTTAAAGGGTATGGTCTTCGGGAAATACGGAAATACTCGGCTCGCATCCGGTTCTTGGGGCGGCGGAGGTGGTCGGAGACAGAGTGGTGCGCGACATCGTCGAGCACTGGGCGAACGGGGTGCCACGATTTCTAAAGCGCGATGGGCCAGCGAGGTAAAGTAGCTCCGCGCGTCTTTAGCGCAAGGGTAGGCTCTGCCACTGGTCCTCGTGTGATTCGCCGGCGCGGATCAGATGGACCGCTTCGTGCCGATTTTGGGCATCGACCTGCTTCATGACGCGGTAGATGTGATTCTTGACGGTAAATTCGGACAGATTGAGGTTTGCCGCGATTTCCTTGTTGCTGAGGCCCATGGCGACGAGGGACATAAGCTGGCGCTGGCGTTGTGTTAGCTCGAACCGCATGCCGGCGCGCTGTTCGACGATTGCCGCTTGCTGATTGGCCTCGCTGGCGATGGCCTGGAACAACACTTTGCAGAATTTTGCGGGGCAGACCGCTTCGCCCTGGGCGACGCTGCGCACGGCGTCGAAGAGTTCTGAGGCGGAAGCGCTTTTGAGAACATATCCGTTGACGCCTAGCCTAACGGCTTGCAGGAAGATGTCGGCGTCTTCGTCCATACCGAACAGAACAACCCGAATTTGAGGTACTGATTCGCGGAGATCGCAGATTAGATCGTCGGACTTGTGGTTGGGGTTCAGGCAATCCAAAAGCAGCAGGTCGGCCTGGACGGAGGCGATGCGCTCTGGCGTGGAGTCGGAGTAGGAAGCTTCCCCAACCATGCTGAGGTCGCCGCGCTTGCGGAACAGGCGGACGAGCGATTCGCGAAGGAGACGATTTTCGGCAACAACATATACGTTCGTCGAGGAAGACGACTGTTTTTCGTTAATTTGTGTCATTCAGAGCCCTCAGAGCCCTCTTTGATGTGTGCGAGTTTTCTCCGTCGGCCTCAACCCCTTGAATATGGCCTAGTTATACGTGGCGACCTGTAACGAGTATACATTTAAAAGTAGTGCTAGTATCCCCCAAAAAGTTGTTGCGGCAAACCTAAAAGGCAACTAGGCCGACGTCGAAGGGCTTTGGATGAGCTATTTTCCCAACGGCAACGTAGTACTTAATCTCCCCCAGGCTTGGGAAGTTTTTGGTACTTTTCGGGGTTCTGGGCTCGCTATTTCTGATGCTCGAGACTAATGCTAGGTTGGCAGGCAACACACGCCTTCTTTGAGTCTTCTCTTTCCTCCACATTCGCCAATACTTAAGCGGAACCGAACGAGGAGTACAGATATATGGATAGGTGCATTCGCATTCTCGTGGCTAACCGGCCGAAGTTGATGCGCGAGCTGATACTGGCAACCCTGTCGGACGAACCCGGCATCGAGATTGTTGGGGAAGTATCCGATGAGGCGGAGATCCACGAGCGCGTACGGCAAACGTCGCCGGACCTGTTGGTGATCGCGCTAGATGAACCGGCGAAAAGGCCGGACATCTGCGATACCCTCCTTCGTGACCAGCCGGGCTTGCGGATCATCGCGGTCGCGTCGCAGCAGAATTGCAGCGTTTTCTACTGGGCGTCGTTCGACATTCATTCCAGCCAAATCGAACCCTCCGAGCAGGGGATCCTGAACGCGGTGCGAAATATCACGCCAGCGGGTGCGGGGGAGCGTGTGTAATGCGCGCAGTCTACGAAGGTGTGGGAATTCCGTTCCCAAGAAACAGAGATCGTGGCGATGCGAGCGAGGCGACTGCGAAGGATGGGCGAAATAGGGTGACTCGTGAAATGCGGAAGTCAGGGATGAGAGTATTTTGTGTGCTTTCGGTGTTGTTTCTCTGCAGTATGGGGGCTCGCGGGCAAGGAGACCAAGATCGGCAGAGACCGGTGATGCCGACATCGGAACTGGGGCGCGAGAATCTGAGCCGAGTAGCGGCTTCTGCCCAGGACATCAAGACGATTCTAGTTAAAGATACGGGATTGATGGTGGAATTGAAGCGATGGGTCGCGAAAGATGCGACGTCCCAGGGGCAGATCATCAGCGAATCGGATCTGACCGATGATGCGATTTTCGATCGCTTGCAGGCCGATGTGCAGTTCCGGTCGATTGCGACGCAACTGGTGCAGCGTTACGGCTATCTGGTGCCGCAGGTAAATCCGGATTCCGCCGCGGGGAAAGAACAGGAGTTGCTGGTCAAGGAACGCGTGAAGTGGATGGCGCAGAATGAAGAAGAGGAAGCACAAGCACGGGCGCGGCAGCAGCGAAGAGGCAACCTGCAGAATACCGTGACCTGCAACGCGCTTGATCCTCAATGCGGTGACCGGCAGGATTCAGAACAAGAGCAAGCGCCGACACAGCAACGTCAGCCGGAATTTGACCAAGGTAATCCGCCTTCGAGGGGGCCAAACGAATCGAATCCGCAGAACGTTCCGCAAAACGGCGAAGGACAAATCTTGCGCGCGCAGCTGGGATCCTCCAGTCAAGGAGCGGACCAAGTTGACGGGGGTTTCCCGGAGCTGCCGCTGGGAAGCGGATTCGACTCGACGTTATCTCCGGGCTCCACAAATGTCAGCGCCCGGGGTGACACGTCCCTGCGCGCCAGTATCGACGGGGACGGCCAGTCAGGCAGCGCGCAATCAGCGACGAGCCCCGATAGCCGAAACATCGTAGATTCATTCGCCGTGTATGGCGTGGGACCCGACAGGCCAACTGGAAATACCAGCGACCTATATCGCTCGAACCGGCGTGAGACGAATCCCTCGACGTCGACGGGAAGTTCATCATCATATTCTCCCATGCAACCATTCGATCGCAGGTATCAGCCCAAACCGCAGCCGCCGGCGCCTGAACTGGTTCGCGCCCGGAGTCCTTACAACGACATTCCGTCACTCTACGACATGTACGTTCAGGCCATCCCGCGACCAGCGGTTCCGAAACGATTTGGAGCTGAGGTGTTTGAGAACGGGACGCGAGATTCGCAACTCATTCCCATGGATGTGCCTGCCGGGCCGGACTACGTGGTCGGACCAGGGGACGGTTTGTCGATTGACTTGTGGGGTGGGGTGAGCCAGCGAATCTATCGCGTGGTGGATCGTGAAGGACGGGTGAGCTTGCCCGAGGTTGGTCCACTTTTGGTGAGCGGCAAGAGTCTGGCGGAAGTGCAGACCAATTTACAGGAGACGCTGCGGACGCAATTTCGTCAGGTATCCGCGGAAGTGTCGCTCACGCGATTGCGCACGATCCGGGTGTATGAAGTCGGGGACATCGCGAATCCCGGAGCCTACGACATCAGCTCGCTTTCAACACCTTTGAACGCGCTCTTTATGGCCGGGGGGCCGACGCAAAAGGGATCGTTGCGAATTGTAAAGCACTACCGTGGTAATCAACTCGTCGAGGTCGTAGACCTGTACGATCTTCTGCTGCACGGCGTGAAATCGGGACTACAGCAGTTGGAAAACGGCGACACCGTGCTGGTGCCTCCGGTCGGGCCACAGGTGACAATCGAGGGAATGGTGCGGCGTCCCGCGATCTATGAGTTAAAAGACGAGAAAAACCTCGCGACCGTTCTAGAACTCGCCGGCGGCCTGCTTCCGACCGCCACGCTGCGGCATATTGAAGTGCAAAGGCTGGTGGCGCATCAGAGCCAAACGATGATGAGCTTGGACATTCCTGAGGTCGATACCGATTTGGAGGTTACCGAGAAACTGGAAGCGTTCGAGATTCAGGACGGTGATCGCATTCGGGTGTTTCCGATCGCACCGTACAACCAGGATGCTGTCTACCTGGAAGGGCATGTGATCCGGCCGGGGCGGTATTCCTATCGCCAAGGAATGCGGGTGACTGACGTGATCACGTCGTACAAGGATCTGTTGCCGGAGCCGGCGGGGCAATATGCGGAAATCGTTCGCCTGAACGCGCCTGATTTTCATCCGACGGTGGAGAGTTTTGACTTGACCGATGCGCTCACAAATCCGGGGCAGGCGCCGGTGCTTCACGCCATGGATACGCTGCGCATTTTTGGCCGCTTCGATTTCGAAAACCCACCGACAGTGTCCGTGTGGGGCGATGTTCGTGGGCCGGGAACGTACCGTACCGCGGGGCAAATTCACTTGAGCGATGCCGTGCACCTGGCGGGCGGGATCGCCCCAGACGCGCAGGTAGACGATGCGCAGGTATTCCGGTATTTGCCCGATGGCAAGATGAAGATTTTCAGCGTCAGCTTGAATCTGGCGCTAGAGGGCGATCCCACGGCAAACATTTGGTTGCAGCCTCGGGACCGATTATTGATTCACCGCAGCCCGGACGCGATTCAACCCGCTAGTGTGTACGTGCAAGGGGATGTCGGCAAGCCGGGGCGGTATCCCTTAACGACCAATATGACCGTAGCGGATTTAATTCATGTCGGAGGTGGCTTAAAGCCGAGCGCGAACATGCAATCGGCCGACCTCACACACTACAAGTGGGGGAACCAAGGAGAGCTTACCGGGGAACATCACTCGGTGATGATTTCCGACGCACTGGCAGGAGATGCAGCGTCAAACGTGCCGCTCGGCAATGGAGATGTGTTGACCATACGCCAGCTTCCCAACTGGAATGATATCGGCGCTTCCATCAGCGTGAAAGGTGAAGTGAACCATCCGGGAGCCTACGGAATTCGTCCGGGAGAAAAGCTGAGCTCTGTGCTGGATCGCGCCGGGGGATTTGGCCCACTGGCGTATCCGTACGGCGCGGTGCTGATGCGTCGCGAAGTCCGGGAAGCGGAAATGAATGCGCGATTCGAGATGGTGCGCCGATTAAAACAAGAAGAGATCAATCTCAAGGAGTTGCCTGAGACCGATACCGATCAGAAGAACGCGAAACTGACGGCGATTGCGGAGACAGAGACAACACTACAACAGCTGCAGGCAAATCCTCCGATCGGGAGAGTTGTGGTTCGGATTCCATCCGACGTCAAAGGTTGGAGAAATAGCTCAGCGGACGTGCCGGTGCGCGATGGGGATGTACTGCTGATTCCGAAAAAAGCAGACTACGTGATGGTTAACGGGGAGGTTTTCAACCCAACAGCGGTCAGCTACCGGCCCGGACGAAGCGCTCGATGGTATCTGAGCCAAGCTGGAGGAACAACGCAGCTCGCCAACAAGAAGGCGGTCTTTGTAGTTCGCGCGGATGGTTCGGTGCTGTCGGCTAAGAATAATGAGTCCAGCTGGTTTTCAGGTGACCCGCTGGGCGCCACACTGAGGCCCGGAGACTCGATTGTGGTGCCGGAAGTTGCCCCGCGCGTTGGAACTCGTAACTGGCAGAACCTATTCCTAGCAGGACAACTGGCTACGTCGGCCGCCCTGGCGGTTGCGTATATTCACCCGTGATCCGAGGGTGGACATTTTGGGCCAGGGTCATGGCGTTGGGTTGGATATTGTCCGCGGGTAGTCTAGGTCTTGCTAGGGGCACGACGGGTGCGCCGGAGCCGCAAGAACCAGAGGCACAAAGCGGAGCCAAACCGGCGCAAAACGAGAAGCAGAATCAGGAGGCGCAAAAAGACGAGAAGAAAACATCGCAGGATCAGAACGATCCGGATCAAGACGTGTCACCAGCTTCAGATTACGGCTTAAAAGATTTTGGAAAGGACTTTTTGGGAGATCAGAAACAAATTTGGACGAGTCCGGTGCGTCTGCGTTTTGCCGATGCGGACTGGCTAGTACCCGCAAGTGGTTTTGCCGCCGGCCTTTTCGTTACCGACCGCGATGTCAGCACACACCTGTCGAACAATCCGACGACTATTAGCCATTACAAAACGTTCTCGGACGGCGGCGTCGCGGCGCTGGCGGGTGGCGCGGCTGCAATGTGGCTCTTGAGCTATCCTTCGCATCGCGAGCACTGGCGAGAGACAGGGTTTCTGGCGGGCGAGGCGGCGATAAACAGTCTCGTTGCGGTTGAGGTGTTGAAGTATTCGCTGGGGCGAGAGCGGCCCTATCAAGGTGACGGTAGTGGCCCCTTTTTTAGTGGGGGCTCGTCGTTTCCCTCGGAGCACGCCGCGGCAGCGTGGGCGGTGGCAGGGGTGATCGCGCACGAATATCCGGGACCGATACCAAAAATCCTAGCCTATGGTCTCGCGTCCTTCGTGAGTTATTCACGCATCCGGGCGCGGCAGCACTTCCCGTCCGACGTATTCGTTGGCAGCATGATGGGTCAAATGATAGGCCAGGACGTTTACAGTCGGCACTACGACCCGACGCTGGGCGGCGGGGCGTGGAGGTCGTTGAGCGCGCTTGCCAAAGACTGGGAGTCTAGCGGTCCGCAAAATCTGGGTACTCCTTACGTGCCGCTGGATAGCTGGGTGTATCCGGCCTTGGAGCGCTTGGCAGCCCTCGGATGGATCGATAGTGGATTTGCAGGAATGCGTCCGTGGACCCGTCGCGAGTGCGTGCGACAGCTAGCTGAAGCCGAAGACAAGTTGGGCGGAACTGGGGGAGACGACCCGGAAGCGGGACCGTTGGTGGAAGCCCTCGAGCGTGAATTTCGTCCGGAAGCTGAAGCGACAGGCGATGGTAGTGACGGCGGAGCATTTCGTTTGGAGTCTTTGTATTCGAGAACGGAGTACATCTCCGGAAGGCCGCTCACGGACGGGTACAATTTCGCGCAGACGCAATTCGATGATTTCGGACGCCCTTACAGCGAGGGTTGGAACACTATAAATGGATTTTCTGCCTATGCCACCAAGGGTCCTTGGGTCGCCTACGTGCGTGGGGAGGAGCAAAGCGCCCCGGGCATCCCGGCGCTTCCTTTGGCGGCACGCGAAGCCATCCAAGGGCAAGCGGATGCGAGACAGGACGGTCCGCACCTACCGCTGCAGCCGGGCACTCCCCAGCCCTCAGTCGCTCAGGTTGAGCTGCTCGACGCCTACGTTGGGCTGATGCTTTCAAACTTTGAGGTTAGCTTCGGGAAGCAAAGCATTTGGTGGGGGACTGAAGACGGCGGCTCGCTCGATCTCAGCAACAATGCCCCACCCATTACCATGTTTCGGATTAATCGCACGACACCGCTAAAATTGCCGAGCTTTCTCGGCTGGCTGGGGCCGGTTAGGGGCGAGTTTTTCCTAGGACAGCTGGAAGGGTTCGAGTTCATTTACAGTCCCTTGGGTCTTGAGGGGCAGTGGGGTCAGGCGCTGCCAAAACAGCCGTTCATTCAGGGTGAAAATGTCAGCTTCAAACCCACACGCAACTTCGAATTCGGCTTTTACCGGACGACGATCTTCGGTGGCGAGGGGTTTCCCTTGACCTTGCATTCGTTCGAGCAGAGCTTGCTATCGAACAGCAATTCTGCCCCGGGTGCCGCTAACAAGCCAGGAAACCGAACGTCAGCGTTGGATTTCAGCTATCGTCTCCCGCATCTCCGTAATTGGGTGAAGTTCTACGGCGAAGCCTACACGGATGATCAATTTTCGCCCATCGCGTACTTGGACCGTTCCGCGTACCACGCTGGCCTCTACTTTTCCCACATCCCTATGATTTCCAAGTTGGATTTTCGAGTCGAAGGCGTCTATACCGACATCCCCGCGGGGGGATTTGATATTGGCCCGGGCTCTTTCTATTCCGATGGGACTTGGCGAAGCGGTTACACCAACAATGGGGATTTGATCGGGGACTGGGTCGGCCGAGGTGGACAAGGAGCGCAGGCCTGGACGAATTACTGGTTCAACGCGCGTAACCGTTTGCAGTTTAATTTCCGCCACCAAAAGGTTAGCCAGGAGCTCATGCCGGGTGGCGGCTCGCTGACCGATGTAGGTGTCCGAAGTGACTACTGGGTGCGTCCTTATCTCAGCGTTTCTGGCTCTGTGCAGTATGAGAGGTGGCTTTTTCCGATCCTTCAACCCAATCCACAGCGAAATGTGAGCTCTACTGTGGAGATTTTGTTTCAACCGGAGAAGGTGTTCCGGCGATCATCCTTGGGTGAAGCCAGCGTGGGGAACGGAGGGCGCCCATGAAATATTCCAGCGGCGCTCCGATGCGTCAACCTGTACCCGAATTGCCTGAGAGTGAAGCTCCCGAGGCCGAACTTCCCGAAGCCCTACGGGAAACTCCAGAGGAAAATAAGAATACCCTTCGCCATCTCCGGCTGCTCTGGGCTCGCCGCGGAATGCTGTACCGGGTGAGCCTGTATGCCATGCTCGCAAGCGCCGCCATCGCGTTCATGATCCCCAAGCGGTACGAATCCATCGCGCGGTTGATGCCCCCGGATAATCAATCGGGTTCGGGCCTGGCAATGGCTGCGGCGGCGATGTCTGGCGGGACTGCATCCGGAGGGCTCGGCGCCATCGCCAACGACGTTCTTGGGCTTAAGAGCACGAGCGATATTTTCGTCGGCATTTTGGCTAGTCGCACTGTCCAAGACGAAGTGATTCGCAAATTCGACTTGCTGAAACTTTACGGGACCAAAAGTATGGATGATGCGGAGAAGGGTCTCGCGGCCCAGACCGGCATCTCTGTCGATCGCAAGAGTCAAATCATAACCATTATGGTGACCGATAAGAGCCCTCAAAGAGCGGCCGCCATCGGTCAAGCTTATGTTGAACAACTTAATCGTCTGGTCTCCGAATTGAGTACCTCTTCGGCGCGCCGCGAGCGAGTATTTTTAGAAGGGCGGTTGCAAGCGGTAAGCAAAGATTTGGAAGATGCTGAGAAGGACTTCAGTCAGTTTGCGAGCAAGAACACGGCGATCGACGTAAAGGAACAAGCAAAGGCCATGGTTGAGGCGGCTGCCACCCTCCAAGGGCAGCTTATTGCGGCGCAATCCCAATACGAAGGCCTTCGGCAAATCTACACCGACAACAATCCTCGCGTACGAACCATCAAAGCCCGGATCGATGAGCTGCAGCGCCAGCTTGAGAAATTGGGAGGGAAAGGCGAGAGCTCCACCGATGTGTCCAGCGCCGCCGGTGATTCTCTGTACCCCTCCATTCGAAAACTACCGCTGCTGGGTGTCACGTACGCCGATTTGTACCGCCGCACGAGAATCCAAGAAGCAGTGCTCGAGGTTCTCACGCGGGAATACGAGATGGCAAAAGTGGAAGAAGTCAAAGAAATTCCGACGGTCAGAGTTTTGGACCCGGCTAACATTCCGGACAGGAAGTCCTATCCACCGCGACTCCTGATTATTTTTATGGGAACCGCATTCGCTTTTGCGGCTGCGACCATCTGGCTGTTCGGCAAGACCGCTTGGGAACAGACCGACCATCACGATGCACGAAAGATATTTGCCCAGGAAGTCTTTGCCGATTTGCAGGCGCGACTGCCACAATTTGCGCAAAACGGGGCGAAAACGCGTAGGGGCGCGGGAAGTTTCTTGGGTTTGCGGCGTGGGTCCTCGGATCGAGACAACGCCGAGGAATAACCTCTCGCGACTATAAAGGCTTGTTTCTGAACGGGTTAGGTCACAAACGCCCTGTAAGTGACGGGGCGAAGCTGTATCTTATGTTTTGAGAGCGTAAACGGTGATATCGCCGATTCTCAACTCCGCCGCGACTGCCGAAGCCTTGCGGTCCAGCTGTCTCGAATTGAAGTGGTATGCGGCGTACACGTCCGCAAATCACGAGAAGAGGGTGCGGGAGCAATTGGAACTCAGATGCGTCCCTTCGTTTCTTCCGCTTTATAAAACCGTGCGCCGGTGGAAGGATCGCCGCGTGCAGTTGAACCTTCCTCTTTTTCCTGGCTACATCTTCGTACGAATAGCGCCGGTTGATCGCTTACGGGTATTGCAGATCCCAAGCGTCGTCCGTCTAGTGGGGTTTAATGGACACCCTTCCCCGTTGAGCGATGAAGAAATCGAAGGCTTGAAAAATGGCCTGGCTTGCGATGTTAAGGCTGAACCACACCCATTCCTGACCGCCGGTCGCCGCGTCAGAATAAGAGCGGGCCCTCTCGAGGGCCGCGAGGGAATTCTCATACGGAGAAAAGGAAGTTTCCGCGTGGTCCTATCGATCCAGCTCATCCAGCGGTCCATCGTCGTTGATGTAGATGTTGCCGATGTACAACCGCTTGCTCGTGAAGGCAATTCATAGTGTACCCCTCTGATTGTGAGGACCTGCTGAGATTGAGCAGATCAATGTGACGGAAGGTCGAGCGCCAGATCAGCAGGGAAAGGGAGAACCACGGATTGATGGCTGAGTCGGTTAAAGCTGCCCAGCGACCGTTGAGCGCAAAAATCATGCGGAGTGTGCTCTCGGGAGGACTCCGCTCGTTCTTGGTGGCACCGGTTCCGTTCTTCCTAACGCCTTTGATTCTGAGGAAGATCGGAGCGCAGGGTTACGGCACTTGGGCGGTCTTTCTAGCAATCAACGGAATGACGTCGCTGGCCGACCTGGGTCTGGTGGGTACGCTCAGTAAGTTTGTTGCGGAGCATTACGCGCGCCGGGACGATGCCGCTCTTAACCGGCTCCTGAATACGGGTCTTGCTGTGTTCGGTGTGCTGTCGATGGTGCTTGTCGGGGTGCTTTGGGTAGGGAGTTCGCTTGTAGTAAGGGTTCTGTTCCGAGGTAGTTCCATGAGTACGTCGGAGTTAGTGACTTTTTTTCACTATTTTCTCGTTATCATCGCACTGAACATTTCGACCCTGCTCTTTTCTTCCGTGACCACCGGAATGCAGCGGCTTGATCTAACCAACTTCATGAGCGCGTTCAGCGTCCTCTGTGCCGCGATCCTAAGTGCCATTCTCTTGTTGCGCGGGTGGGGCTTGCGGGGACTGGTTTATGGGCAAACCAGTGCAGGAGTTTTGACCCTGCTTGGCTACGTGATACTGGTCAGGCGCTTGCTTCCGCAGGTCCGTTGGAATCCCCTACACATCGACGTTTCCGAAGCGAAGCACATTTTCAGTTTCAGCCTCCGGCTTTACTTCACTCAGGCAGCGGTCGCCGTACACAACAATATTGAAAAGATTCTATTGGCCTCATTGGTGAGTGTGCCGGCGGCGGGTTGGTACGACATTGCGAACGATTTGGCGCTCAAAATTCGGGGGGCGATAGGAGTTGTGCTCAGCCCGATTATGCCTGCCGCCTCCGAACTTGGGGCATTGAAGGACGATCGCCGACTCGCTGAGTTGTACTACCGGGCCCACAAGTATCTGGCCTTTGTCGGTGTCCCGGTCGTTTGTTATGTCGGACTGGTGTCCGCGCGATTTGTACAGCTTTGGATAGGGCCCAACTTCAGGATGATCGCCTTGCCGCTGGCTGTACTGGTCTTTGTGAATTTCTTCAATTTGACCAGCGGTCCGGGTTTCCTGATTTTTGCAGGTAATGGGAATCTGGCAGCGGGTATGCGATCGGCTGTGGTGGGTCTCGTTCTGAATGCAGGTCTCAGTTTGATCCTGATTTACAGGTATGGATTCTCAGGCGCCGTGATGGGCACCTCAGTGTCCCTCATATTCGCGACCGGCTATTTTATATATTTATTTCACCGCGAGACTGCATACCCCATTGGAAGGTTGTTGCGCGAGAGCTTCGTCCGGCCAGTGGTGTGTTCTCTTGGGGTCCTTGTTTTCTTGCGAATCATTCAATCGCCGGAAGGATTGTCCTGGTGGGGACTTGCCGCAGAGGGCTTTGCGTTCGGAGTTCTCTATGTAATTGCTCTATCGTTTAGCGGTTTTTTCGACCCGTACGATTGGAGCAAGATCGAGGGTTTGGTACCTGCAATGCGTTACGCCAGGAGGATAATCCCGGTTGCTTAATCGTGCTGCACGGTATTTCCCGATCTTGAGGGAGATACGACAACTGGTGGATTTACAGAACGGCGTCCGAGTCTTGGAGGTCGGATCAGGATCCATCGGTGTCGGCGAATTTTGGCGACACGCGTTCGTGGGCTGCGACGTGACCTTCCCCGGGCGGCCTCATCCACCCATGCGTGCCGTAAGATGCTCGGGTTCTCAATTGCCTTTTGCGGACCAGTTTTTTGATGTAGTGGTGGTTTCTGATGTCATGGAGCACGTTCCACCGGACTGGCGAGAGAATGTCATTTCCGAGGTTCTTCGCGTATCACGCGCCGTGGCGGTGTTCGGATATCCTTGCGGCGTGTTGGCCAAAGCCTTGGACAGTAAGCTTCACGATCGGTACCTGAACCGGAACATGGCCCCTCCGATCTGGTTAGCTGAGCATATGATGCATCCCTTTCCCGATGAGCAGCTGTTTTCAGAGCCACCTGCCGGCTGGAAAGTCAAATCCGTTCCCAACGAGAGTCTGGACTTCCATTACCAAATGATGCAAATGGAGATGTATTTCCCCTTGAACTATCTTTTTCGACTTGGGTTGCGGGTCATGCCGGGAGTGATCGAAAAGTTGCTGCGACGAGTGGACCGCGAGCCCTCGTACCGAAGGATTTTCGTCTTAAGCCGACAATGACCATCGACACGTTGACAGTTGTAATTCCGACGTACAACCGGGCTGGAGTGTTGAAAAAAGCGCTGGATGCTTACAAGAAGCAATCCGCGCCGGAGTCGATCCGAGAGTTAATCGTTGTTGACGACGGTTCGACGGATGGCACCGAGAACATTGTGCTCCAAATGAGGAAGGAATTGCCCTTTCCGGTCCGTTATCTTCGGCAATCCAACAAGGGACCGGCTGCGGCCCGCAATGCAGGAATCAGGGAGGCCGCCAGTGAGCTGATTCTGTTCACAGACGACGACATAATACCCGAACGGACGCTGGTGGCACAGCATCTCGCTTGGCATAACACCTATCCGGACAGGGCAGTCGCTCTTATGGGAAATCTGAAGTGGGATGCGGATGTTGAACCGACTCCGTTCATGGGATGGTACGGTTCAGAAGCGCTGTTTTGCTATGCCAGCTTTGCCGGACGGACGGAACTGGAATACATTTACTTCTACACCTGCAACGTCAGCCTAAAGACCCAATTCCTTCGAATCAATAACGGCTTCGATGAAGATTTCAAAGTTGCGGCCTGGGAGGATAGCGAACTCGGGTTCCGACTGAACAAGGCCGGCATGCGGCTCCTCTATAATTCCGAGGCGCTGGCCTACCACCACCAGTACATCTCGTTTGATGACGCCTGTCGGCGCCACAAGAAAGCGCTAGAAGCCCACGAAGTCTTTAAGCGAAAGGAAGCCGGACGCAGCCAGGCTGCGGTTAAGACGTCACGCCTGAATGGCCGCCTAAAGAAGCTGCTTGCGTCAGCACTTTTTCCGCTGAAGAGCCTCATGGATTGGAGGTTACCGCTGCCGTGGAGCGTCTACAGGATGATGTTCCGAATCTACCGCTAGCATCACCCATTGTGGCTCCGAGCAAAAACGATTTGACCGTGTGCCGGTTTGAAACCGAGCGACTCTCTAAGATCAAACATGTCTCCCGCGGCTTCCCGTGATGGCATTCGGAGAACAGCAGAATCTGTCGCGCAGGAGGAGGAGAGCGTTTGAGTTTACGCATCTCAGTGGCGATGTGCACTTTCAACGGTGCGCGATTCTTGGGAGAGCAGCTGGAAAGCATTGCGGCTCAGATCAGGCTTCCCGATGAGCTCATCATCTGCGATGACAACTCGACCGATGAAACCGCCGAAATTCTAAATGTTTTTGCGAAAAACGTACAGTTTCCTGTTCGTATAAAAATCAACAAAAGCACCCTCGGAGCAACCAGAAATTTTGACCAAGCTATCGCGCTTTGCCAATGCGAAATCATCGCACTCGCGGATCAGGACGATGTCTGGTATCGACATAAGCTGCAGTACATCGCCGGCATTTTCCTGCGCTCGCCTGAAACGATTGCTGTTTTCAGTGACGCTGACATTATCGATGCGAAATCACGTAGCCCGCAGGGGCGGCTCTGGGACGCCCAATTTTTTACCCGTAAGGAACAAAGGCGTGTTGCAACCGGGCAGGCTCTGGATGTCATCCTCAAGCATCCGGTTGTCACCGGTGCCACACTGGCTTTTCGGGAGAGATTCCGCAGCCTGATTCTGCCGGTACCGGAGGATCACGTACATGACTACTGGATCTCGGTCCTTTTGTCGGCTTGCGGCGATTTTCAACCAATCTCGGAATCGCTCATCCAATATCGGCAACATCGAGACCAGCAGATTGGTCCCGGACAAGGGCGACTGCCTGTCATGGAGCGAACTTTGAGTGCTATAAAGACCGGGCGACAGTCGTATCTCGCAGAAGTACAACGTTTTCAACAGATTCGTGAGCGGTTACAGGCACGAAAAGGCCAGTTTCCATTCCCTTCGGGGGCCATAAAGATGGTTGAGGCGAAAATCTCGCACCGTTCCGCACGAACCAACCTTCCCGAGCTTAGACTTTTGCGGATTCCAACGGTTTTAGGTGAAGTCCTGAACCGCGGATATTGGCACTACTCAGAGGGTTGGAGGAGTGTTGCCAAGGACATTTTCCTGTGAAGGCTCGCCAGACTTTGATGAAGTTCGCCGCTTGATATTCCAAATGTCGGAAATTGTTTCAACTGCGTGGTGGCAGTCTAAGTTAGCGCGACGTTTCGACTATGTGGCCGTGGTCGTGGCAATTGCCGTCGTTGGCCGACTCGCGTTCGAGGAGGATCTTTCTTGGGTTGTCGGTGTGATCGTCGGTATCACAGTTGTGCTTCTGACCCTGACCCGCTGGCCCTTTGGAGCTCTGACGGTTCTGATTGGGATGAGCGCGATGCCTGTTTTTTTCGTCGACGTATTTGGCTGGAAAGCCAGGCCAGAACATTTCGCCGCGTTGATCGTTTCCATCGCGCTCTGTCAATGGCTTCTACGCCATAAGCGCCGAGTAAATCTGGAAAAGATGGATTATTGGGTCTTGGCGTACGTAGCGATCAACTACATTAGTTCTGTTCTTGGATCTTCTGAACCCTCGGCAACTCTGCGATGGGCGCTCCAGAATAATTTGGCGGTACTCCCGTATTTTCTGATCCGTTTGCTCGTACGGGACTTGGAAACACTCCGAAAAGCCTTCCAAATTTTACTGGCTGCGGGAATCGTCGCATGCCTGTACGGAATACTCTGCTACGCGTCGTATTATGTATTTGGCACGACCGCCGGAATGCAAGTGGGGCTGTACCTGGTCGACGTGTCTGCGCCCTATGGTTCAATGACTGAGGCTAACCTCTTTGGAGCGTACGCCGGATGCTGCGCGGTGTTATTTCTGGCGCTATTCCTCGGCGAACAGCGACGTATTGTCAGTTTAGCTGGGTTTTTGCTTGCGTCTCTGGCCGCAGTCCTGAGTTTTTCCCGCGCGGCGAACCTCGCTCTCGTCGTTGCCATCGGTTTTGTTTTCTGGAAGTCGCGCCACGCCAGAACCAACGAAACCCGCAAGTTAACGACCCGCAAGTTAACGGCACTCATGCTACCAGCTACGCTGATCTTGGTTGTCACTGCCTCAGCTTTTAGTGGTGTACTGCGGGAGAGGTTCAGCAGCCTCTTTAGTCAAGGTTTGGCGGACGAAACGACTATAACGCGTTTGGTTGAAATTCAGGAGGCCCTGCAGGACATTTCCGGTCATCCGGTACTCGGAAGCGGCACCGCTAGCTTTCAGTTGTCGTTTGACTGGGGTAAGTACATTCCGGACTGGGCAAACAAGGCGACCTGGGTCGGGAATATAACGATCCGGGTTCTTCACGACACTGGCGTACTCGGTCTGGCTACGCTCCTCGGTTTCTTCATCTCAGTTTGGTTTAAGGTACGGCGAAGTTTGCGTTTCGATAGCACCCAAGTTTCGATGCTCCTCGGTCTTTCGGCTGGAGCTCTGTTGTATGGAATTTCATTCCAAGCCACCGACGGGACCATTTTGGCCTTCCCGTGGGTTCATTTTGGATTCCTGACCACCGCGGCGTCCCTCGTAAACAGCGCTAAAGAGAATGTGGCCGGCCCAGGCGTTGCAGAACAGAAGTCAATTTAGAGTTCTCGTAGTGGGCTCTTTTCTGACCTGGCATCTAACGGTTGCGCGGTCGCCTTATCGAATCAGCCAACTAGAAATTCCGTCAGACCAAGCCGTCAATCGCGTTGGAAAGGACACATGCAGGAGCTATCCACCTACAACGCCGGGCATGACTTCGGCTATAACCTTCAAGAAAGCCGGCTTCGCAAATGTGTCGCCATTATAGAGTCGCTGCCGGTTGGCCAGTTGCTGGATATAGGGTGTACTCAGGGCGATTGGGCTCTGCGGTGGCAATCTCAAGGCTGGAAGGCAGCTGGAGTCGACGTTAATCCCAATCAAGTTGGCTTGGCCGTAAAATCAGGTATTGATGCTCGTGTTTGCGACTTAAATCGTGATGCTCTCCCGTTTGATGATGCGCAATTTGATCTAATTTTTGCTGGCGAAGTCATAGAACATCTCGTTGACACGGATGGTTTTCTAAAAGAGGTAAGGCGCTGCTGCAAACCGGGCGGCAACCTGCTTCTCACAACGCCCAATCTGGCTTCCTTTGAGAATCGTGCTCGGTTGTTGCTGGGAATCTATCCGAAATGGCTGAACTACAATCTCGACGGCAGTGGCCACGTGCGCTTGTATACGCCCCGTACTCTAAAGCGTCAGCTCATGGTGCATGGTTTTAATGTAGTGCGACACACTGGAAATTGGGTGCCGTTTATTCCTCAGCGCTTTATCGATGACGTCAAGATGCCTTCGCTGGCCGTTACCGGCGACCTGCTACCGAACCTCGCTATGGACATAATTATGCTTGCTCGCAGAATCGCATAGTCCAAATTTAATATTGAGTCGCCCCGGCAGCCGCCGTAGCGAGATCAATCCTCCTATTCGTTTACGTAGGTGATTACTTAAAGGACTGAGCGGAATAAAGCCTTCCGCCGAAGCCACGATCAAATGCAAAATAAGAAAAGACCCTACGACATCGCGGTCGCCTATCGGATTTATCCTAAACTTGCGGTTGCTGCTAAGTCACTCCCGTGCGGTGACGACAAGTATCGGCTTTCTGAGATCTGTCTGAGGTCTTTCAAAGAGTCACTTAGCGGACTGAGAGCGAAGGTGTGGGTTCTGCTAGATGGATGTCCTCCAGAATATGCCGATCTCTTTACGAGGTACTTCGAACCGAATGATCTTACCCTCCTGAATCTCAGTGGTATCGGCAATCAAGCTACATTCGGTCGGCAGATCGATATTCTGCTGGGACAACAAGATTCCGACGTCGTCTATTTCGCGGAGGACGATTACGTCTATCTGCCTGGCCAATTTCATTGCATGATTGACTTCCTTTCGGAACGTCGAGACGCGGACTTCGTTTCTCCCTATGACCATCTCGATTGCTACACGTTGGACCTGCACCGGCAGCCCAAATGGCTGGCGGTGCATGGTGGCAGACACTGGAGAACCGCCGCTTCGACGTGCTTAACCTTTCTCACCACGCAGCAGACTTTAAAGAAGACTGAGGCTGTTTTCCGCAGCTATGTGCGCCGAAATTTCGATTGTAGTCTGTGGCTTAGTTTGACGAAGCGTCGAATCTTCAATCCCTTCTTTTTCGGCCGGCACCTTGTTCACGACCGCTTCTTCAGCAAGGTCATTCTGAAATCCTGGCTTTATTGTTGGCGACAAAATCTTTTTGGTAGTAGATGGAAACTGTGGGTCCCAGTCCCCGGGATTGCCACACATCTCGACGCCAAAGCTTTGTCTCCGAATGTGGACTGGCGCGCATTTATGGAACAAGCGAAGAGAGATACGGTGGAAGAAATCTCAGTTGAGAAGTACGGTTAGGCCAAACATCGCTATTTCCTTCGGGGGGACGGAAATGAAGCCTGTAGTCAAGCTTTTCTTACTGCTGTTCCTGTCGCCACTCGTTCCAATCTCTGTTGAAGCCCAGTGCGAGACTGGGGTAAGCGAGTGCACGCAGGCAGTGCCTCATTTCGTGAAGTTTAACGGGGCATTGAGAACTCCCGCGGTCGTGCCGCGTAGTGGTGTGGTGGCCATCAAATTTGTCATCTATGGGGCTGCGACGGGCGGAACGCCCCTCTGGCAGGAGGTGCAGAATACTCTAGTCGATCCACAAGGACGCTACGAAGTGATGCTCGGCGTAACGGGCACCGAAGGAATTCCATCAGCGCTTTTCACGTCGGGGGAGCCGCGTTGGTTAGGGGTACAGGCGTTGCTGCCGGGAGAAGAAGAGCAGCCCCGGATACTGCTCGTGAGTGTGCCATATGCGGTGGAAGCGCAAAATGCGCAAACCTTGGCTGGATTGCCCGCCTCTGCTTTCGCCAGAGTTGCTACGAGCACTTCGTCGGAAGCCCCGTCCGGCACGCAAACGGTGGTGACCAGCACTGGGGCTCAAGGTGTCGCCGCCACCGTAGTTGACCCCGCTACTTCCGTTGCTTCGGTCGCTCCGACGGGTGCGATCGAGGGCAGGGTAGGCCCAGTGAATGTGATTCCCAAATTTTCTGGGGGTGGGCTCGCGAGTTCCCAGATAACGGATGCTGGCGGTACCGTCACTATGCAGAATCTCTCGAATACACTATTTGCCGATCAGTTCTCCGGTGGGGTTTCGGCGGCCATCGCCGCGTGTCCAGCGAATGGGTGCATTATTTACGCGGTTTCCCCGGCGGTGAATCTGAATCTGGGAAATATCGACCCTGGGTTCAAGTCGATTACGATCTATCTAGGACCGTATCCATACACGGTGAATCAAATCACCTTGCGTAAGGGCCTGAAAATCATAGGCATGGGCGCGTCGTACGGAGCCAATGGAAGCGTAACCTGCAGCGTCGCTGCACCCTGCAATGGAACATCTCTGCGATCCGTCAACGGCAACAACCCAGTCTTCGTGCTCCCCCAAACTAACAATGAGCCGGCGACGGATGTCCTGCTCTCTGGCTTCATCCTCTCGGGCTCCGCAGGGAACACCAGCGAGGACGGCTTCCTGCTGGACACCAGCGCAACCGTTAATACAGGTTTGTGGTATTCCATCCTGGATGACATTCACGTATCAGGTTTCGCAGGTATTGGAATCCACGTCAAGGGACGGCAGAACGATTTCGCGGCTACCTCTCAGTGGGTGCTCTTCAACAATGTCGCTGTATTTCGCACCGCTGGTGGGGGAAACGCCTTAAGGATGGAGGGTGCAGTTTTTGATCTGCGCTTCAACGATTGCCAATTTGACGGACAAGCAACAGGAGACGGAACCAATATATACATCGGTGGATACACTAGCGGGGGCACTGGTTTTCCGACGACCATCGCCTTTGAGGGATTGGTATCTCAGCAGGCAGCTCTGGCGGTACAGATCGACGGGGCGGTCAATGTGACGTTTCATGCTTCACACCATGAACACCTCTCGGCCGGGTATCAGATTAGCGACATCAACAATATCGGTACGCGTGGTTTGACGATCACGGATTCCTATTTTGCCGGCGATACCGGAATCAACGGCGGGAAAGGGTTCGAGCTAAGTATTGCGACCACACAGGCATTCGGGGTTGTTTTTGCGCACAATGAATTGTTGGGTAGTCCCGACGCCGTCGTCATAGGTACCAATTTTTCGACTCCTGTCTATCGAGACAACTGGTACGCTGGAGCTCTCAACGGTCCGCCGACTTCGGGCATCACCACACAGGTTACTCCGGCGGCGTCCATCAATATTCAAGGGGCCCATTCCATTGGGCTGAATCCGTCCACAACACCGATTACTACCCTCCAGAGTTCGCTGGGCCCAGGAGAAATGGTCACGTTTTTCACATTAGGAGGCGCGGTGACTTTCGGCTCAGGCGGAAATATCGATTTGATGGGCATGAGCAGTGTGACCGTCAATGGAACGATCACGTTCGTAGCGAGTGACCTCGGGGGCTCACTTTGGAAGCCCGTCTCGCAGTGGAGTCCAAGTGCAGCAACACCGCAGGCTCAGACTCGAGTAATTAACCGTCGGTAGGGCTTTAACCGACTGCCCCATGTTCGCCGACGTGCTGGCGATCGGCCGCACTTAATTTAGTGTGGTTGTGCTGTTCAGCTTAAGAAGGATAATCTTGAGAAGTCGGCGGTTTCGTCGAGTTTCTTAGGATTTACGTTTATAGACTCCAGGTAGACGCCGCCGATGTGCCCTACGTTGTCGATACTCGTCCTGACCTATAACGACGGTAGATTCTTGGAAGGATGCCTCGATTCGGTTAAGCGGCATGTTACCTGTCCTTTCGAAGTCATTCTTGTCGATAACGGGTCTTCGGAAAAGCTCTCGGACACTCTCACCGTCCGGTTCCCGTGGCTCAGAATTATCCGGAGTGAAACAAACCTAGGATTCAACGCAGGCAACAACCTGGCAGCGAGAAATGCGCATGGGGACTACTTGCTCTTGCTTAACATCGATACGGTCCTGTTGAGCGACGTGGTTCCAGCGATCGATCTCTTGCAGGGGGACCTGAAAATCGGAGTCGTCGGAGCCCAGGCCTACGGAGCTTCGGGTGAGCTTAGACCGTCGGCGGGGCGTTTCCCAAAGGCCAGCAGACTGTGGTTGTTTCGGAGTCTGTGGATGAAGCCGACGCTTGCGTGGGGACCGAGCGAGTTGAATGCCTTCAAAGTAGACTGGGTGGAAGGATCGTTCCTAGCGACGACTTTGAAGCATTGGAGAGCCGTAGGTGGTTTCGACGAGAAGAATTTTCTATTTGGTAATGACGTGAATTTCTGCCGAAGCACCGCGCAACGCGGGTTAGCGGTGGTCCAGTGTACCGCAACCAAATACGTCCATTTCTGTGGATATGGGGAGAGCCGGATGGGGCGTCTTTACGCCGGCTTTCGCGACTATCACAAGAAATTCTCCACTCCGGCCGAGCAGCAAATGGCCGATGTGGTATTGCGCGCCGGCCTCATCGCACGAATTGTGGTGTATGGTCTCTGGTATCGCATAACAAGGAATAAAATGATCGGCGAGAAATTCCAGCGGTTCTCCGAGGTGCGCAGAAACTGGGCACAGTTAACCCCATGATTTGTCTCTGGGGTCATGACAAACCGTGCGGATATAACAAGATATGAAAGACGTCCTCTATCAGTTGATGGATCGCATTGCAACTCGGCTCAAAGGTTACGACTATCACTTGGATCGATCCGTTCCTTTGAACCTGGTATTGGGAATAATGTTGCGGCGTTTCGCTTGGCTTTGCCGCGGCGTCGTAAAATGCCTCGTGCTTCAAAGAAGGTTCCGATTGATTTATATAGCTCCGCAAGTAAACCTTCGCAATGCGAGTTTAATTCGTTTTGGCCAAGGCGTGACCTTGGAGCGCGGCGTGCTCATCGACGGGTTGTCGAGCCACGGCGTCGAATTTGGAGACAACGTGATGATCGGATCCTATTCGATAGTTCGCGCCAGTATTCTGGGGAATTTGGGAGCAGGCCTGCGAATGGGGAAAAATTCCGCAGTAGATGCATATTCCTTTATCGGGGCTGCCGGGCAGATTACGATCGGCGAGAACGTGATTATGGGCCAACACGTTTCGTTTCACGCGGAAAATCATAACTACGAGCTTACCGATATTCCCATTAAATATCAGGGGACGCGACGGTTGGGCATCGTTATAGAGGACGACTGTTGGATAGGTTCGAATGTCGTGTTCTTGGATGGTTCTCATGTAGAGACGGGATGTGTGATAGGAGCAGGTTCCGTCGTGCGCGGTCGAATACCTGCATATTCGGTTGCTGTGGGTAGCCCCGCTCGAGTCGTTAAGTCCAGATTATTGGTCGATGGGGAATTGTCGAGAGCGCCTTCAGTTCGAGCGGGCGGTATGGCCTGAATCGACAAGGCCTGGAAAATATCGGGAATCGTCGTTGGTCTCATCGCGCGCGGTTTGAAGTCGTCGGCATCCGCCTCGGCGGGGATAGCTAGATGAGGGGTTGATTACTATGGATAACACCGAAGGAGAGAACTACAGCTGTTTGGCTGCCACCCTGGCGAGCGTGGAACAAGAGATTCAGGAAAGCATGTCGGTCCAGGCCGAGTTGTCGAAGAAAGGGATTAAGGAGATTGTGCAGGCAGGAAAAGCAATCGCGGCCTGCTTGCGGAGCGGCGGAAAACTCGTTGTATTCGGCAACGGCGGAAGTGCCGCAGATGCGCAGCACCTGACTGCAGAACTTGTGGGAAGATATCGTGCGGACCGCAGGGCCCTCGCGGCTATCGCCCTAACTACGGATTCTTCAGCGCTGACATCGATCAGCAATGATTTTGGATTCGAAGACGTTTTTTCCCGGCAGCTCGAAGCAGTCGGCAAGCCAGGTGATATTGTTTTGGCCATCTCCACTAGTGGAAATTCGCCGAACGTGTTGCGCGCCGTCTTATTGGCAAAGAAACTGGGACTGGCTACTATAGGTCTTTCCGGAAGATCCGGTGGCAAATTGCGCGATTGCGTCGATTTGTGTTTAAGCGTGCCGTCCGATTCGACACCTCGGATACAGGAAGCTCATTCGTTGATTATTCATATTCTCTGCGGAATTGTGGAGAATGCTGTTGTCGATGCTGACCGTAGTTCTGACGCGGTGAAGGCAGATATAGTCGCGAGGGGATAAAGATGCCGCTGGACGAGCGTATTCCAAAAGGATCTAAGGATCGAGACCTTCCCTCCGGAAGTTTTGAAAAGCTGAGTTGTCTTTCCAGCGCACGGCAGCGATGTGACAGCAGCCCTTCGTTTGAGTTCTCTCATCCAACAGTTGGGAAGAGTTCGTTTTGATTCAAATTGCGCCAGCCTCCCGGTCGGCCGACGCTGCACGGAAGATCGCCGACGTCGCAGCACTTGGCGTTCTGGTCCGAATAGGTGGCGGAAAGCGTCTGCTAGTCCGGTCAATCGAAGCCGTTTTGCGCCCGTTCGTGTGGCTTGTGGATCGGCTGAGCCCCTCCGTCAGCGGTCCCATGCAGGCAGAAGTGCAGCGCATACTCGTCGTTGAATATTGGAATCTCGGCGACATCATAATGGAACTGCCCTTTCTGCAGAATCTGCGAATCCAATATCCAAGGGCTCAGATCACACTCTTGACCAGCCCCAAGTGTGTTCCCCTTATCGCCGATCAGGGTCTCGTCGACGAAATGATCGTTGTGCGAGTTCCTTGGGCTCAGCATTATTCTCGGTGGCGAAAATACAACCCTTTCTCATTCTTCTGGATTGAATTTTTGCGGACCCTCACGACGTTGCGCGCTAAAAAGTTTGATCTCGCGTTCACGGCGCGGGCAGATATCCGTGAAAATTTCATTCTCTGGCTCGTCAACGTTCGGCGGAGGGTGGGCTACGCTTTTGGTGGTGGGGGATTCTTGCTCACCGATACAGCTACCCCGGATTTGGCACGACCTCATTTCTCCTGCCGATGGTTACGGCTGCTCGAGCATCTCGGCAAGCCAATCCTAAGCCGGAAACCTCACTTGCGCATAAACCCGGAAGAACAGGCATGGGCGGAACAATACCTCGCAGAGCGAGGAGTAAAGGCGGACGAATTTATCATCGCCCTTCATCCCGGAGCTCGCAGTGCTATTCGACAGTGGGGGGAAGAAAACTTCATCGCCGTGGCCGAACGATTGTGGGCCAAGTTTTCTGTGAAAATCCTTTGGTTTCAGGATCCAGGCCAATTGTCATCCGCCCCGAAGCCAAGACAATGGATCCCGTTGTCGTTACCGTTACGTCAATTTATGGCCGTACTCAACCGTTGTAGTCTGTTTATTTGCAATGATAGTGGGCCAATGCATATCGCAACAGCTTTGGATGTGCCCGTTGTTGGGATTTTTGGTCCCACGCAACCGACTTGGTTTGGACCGTTAGGCGACGGCCACCATGTCGTGATTCGGCCAGAATTCTGGTGCCGTCCATGTTTTGACTACTGTATTTTTGACCAGCCGTATTGCCTGCGGTTGGTTACCGTCGAATCCGTTTATGAGGCGGCTGCGGAGGCATTGCGCGCGATCTTTAGTGCTGCCGAGGTTAGCAAGGCGCCCAGCGCCGTGGTGCCCGCGTCTATGAACACGATTTCCAGGGTGGAGCAAGAAGCGGATTGAGGGTCACAGCAGCGGAGGATCAGCGAGACGTCATGGACAAACCCGAGCGCGGGAATGAGAGCAAGCTCCGAATCGCGATTGTAGGATCGCGAGGCATCCCACACACCTATAGTGGGTATGAGGCTTTTATCGGGGAAGTCGGTCCTCGGCTAGTGGCCCGAGGCCATGACGTGATCGTTTACTGCCGGAGCAGCCTCTTTCGGGAAAGGCCGAAGGAATACAAAGGGGTGCGCCTGATTTACCTCCCGGGTATCGAGACGAAAACGATGGGGACGCTCACGCACACCCTGGTGTCCATGTGTGACGTGATGTTTCGCGGGATGGACGTAATCTTCGTGGTCAATGTGGCGAACGCATTTCACTGCGCGCTACCACGGCTGATGGGGAAAAAAGTGGCGATCAATGTCGATGGCCTAGACTGGAAGCGGGACAAATGGGGTTCGCTGGCCAAAAAATATTTTTATTGGAACGCCAAGAATGTGGGCAAGATTTGTCCGAACGGCATAGTGACGGACGCCCGGGAGATGCAGAGGATTTATATGCAGGAGTTCGGGACGCGGAGCGTGAGCATCGCGTATGGAGCAAACATCGAAACATCCACGAATGCAGATGTCGTTCGGAAATACGGGCTTGAACCTTTTCAGTATTACTTGATCGCCAGTCGGCTGGTGCCGGAAAATAATGCTGACTTGATCGTGCGGGCGTTTGAGCAGGTGCATACTTCGCGCGTTTTGGCTATTGCCGGGAATGTGAACTACCGCAGTGAGTTTGTCGAGCAGTTAAAGCGGACGAGTAATTCCCGGGTGCGTTTCCTGGGTCATGTGAGCAATCCGGAACACATCAAGGAACTGCACTGCAACGCTTACGGCTACATTCACGGGCATAGCCTAGGTGGAACAAACCCCGCGCTCCTGAAAGGCCTGGGTTTCGGAAACTGCGTATTCGCGTTAAACACCGCGTTCAATCGGGAAGTGCTTCAAGATTATGGAATATTGTTCGAGCGGGACCCGATTGACCTGGCACGAAAGCTGCAACACTTCGAAGATCATCCTGAGCAAGCAGCGGAGTATCGACTTCGCGCACCATATCGCGTTCGCGAGGCTTACACCTGGGAAAAAATCACCGACCAGTATGAAGAGCTTTTCTTGGAATTGGCTGCGGGGGAAGATCCAACACGAGTTCATTCCAGCTTGCACAGTTCGATTGCGACTGAGGCTGAGACCGCCCCTGTCACCGCTTCAGTGAGCGCGTCCAAAAGCTTTTGATTTGCAAGAACCACAGATTGCCGTCCGAGATGGATCGTGAACTTCGGATGCTTTGCAGTTCGCAAGAGCAGCCACTCCGGACTTAACTAATTAGAACCAGAATTAGAATTATCCATGTGGATCGCTCCCATACCGACAATCCTGTAGACGCGGCACTGTTTTCATCGCGCCAGAAGAATTAGTTTAGATCTTAGGAGAATATTAAGTACATGAACAGCACGGCCGCACGGCGTTCGACATCGAGGCCGAAGGTAATGGGAGCACCGCCCCGCGAGTTGTTCACAGAGGGCGTCCTGGCAGTTCAGGTGCTGCCCAATGGCCGGGGCCGGGGGCGAAACCTCGTTCGCAGCTTGTCGGTGCAGATTGCCTATGCCACGATTGACGCCGCTCTGGTGTGCATGGTCGGAGCGTTGATCGTGGGGCTTCGCTTCGGCCTGGAAGTTCCCGCACAGCGCCTCGCGTTCAATCAGGTGGCCGGGCAAGCGTACGCCGGTTTTTTCCTCTTGTACGCCGCTTTGGTCGTTCTCGGATGTGCCAATCAGAATCTCTACCGCACGCCGCGCGACCGTAGCGTTTTAGACGAGACTCTCATGGTTGCGAGAGCTGTTGGCGTCGCCACAGCGCTCTTGGTTCTGTTCATCTTCATCACAGCCTACAGCGACATCTCCCGTCTGGTTGTCCTTTCCGCGGGTGTGCTGAATGTGCTGACTTTATCCGGATGGCGTTATTTCAAGCGGCGGCTGGTGTTGTATCGCTCCGTGGAGGGGATTGGTGTTTCACGTGTATTGATTGTAGGCGCCGGGCGGACTGGCCGGGCCTTAGCGAAATGGTTCGAAGAAAATCCCCACTTGGGATACATGGTCTGTGGTTTTCTCGACTCCAAACCCTCGTCGGATCCTCGGGTTCTAGGGACGATCAGCGATCTTCGTAAAGTAGCTCTCACGCAATTTGTAGACGAACTGTTTGTTACTCTGCCTTCCGAGAGAGAGATGGTGAAAACGACAGTACTTGAGGCACGCGAATTGCGCCTCGGGCTGAAACTTCTGCCTGATCTCTACGATGGGCTCGGCTGGCGGGCGCCGCTGCACATGATCGGTGGTTTTCCAGTGATGGACCTTCAATGGCAACCCATTCCAGCCGTTGGCCTGGCTATGAAACGAGCCTTGGATATCGTGTTTGCCGGCGCTGCGCTGATCCTGACGGCGCCATTTCTTTTATTGCTCGCTATTCTGATCCGGCTCGATTCCCCGGGACCCGTGCTGTACGTCGCGGACAGGATAGGACATAAGGGATCGAAATTCCGTTGCTTTAAGCTGCGAACAATGTGTGTAGGTGCGGATCTACGGAAGGATGAACTGAGGGCTGAGAACTGTCGTGAAGGTCCATTTTTCAAATTGGAGGAAGACCCGCGCGTAACCCGGCTCGGCCGTTGGCTGCGCGGTACCAGCTTCGACGAATTGCCCCAGCTCTGGAACGTACTCCGAGGCGACATGAGCCTGGTCGGGCCTCGTCCCCATCCAGTTGACGACTACGAGCGATACTCCGTCGAGCATCTGCGGCGGCTGGATGTGAGTCCCGGCTTGACGGGCCTGTGGCAAGTGACAGCCCGTAACGATCCGTCATTCGAAACCAACATGGCGCTGGACCTGGAATATATCGAGAACTGGAGCTTGGGACTCGATCTCAAGATTCTATTCAAAACAGTTCCAGCAGTGTTCCGTGCGGAAGGACGCTGAAGAAGGCTTCGCAGCGACGCGAGACGGGTATCTAGGGACCTTCCGCGATTTGTCAGATAGACTGGCGATGAGCGTGCCCTATATGAATGAACTCCCGTCAATTTCGAAGGGCAGCTACGAGCGAGCCGTGACGATGTTTTTTGTCGCCGTGGGATTAGAGTTTCCGTCAACGAGGGGTCTATGAAAGGTGTCGTTCTTGCAGGTGGTACCGGGAGCCGGCTTTTTCCGATTACGCGCGTTACCAACAAGCACCTACTGCCCATCTACGATAAGCCGATGGTTTATTATCCCATTCAGACGCTCGTCAATGCCGGCATCCAGGAAATCATGGTTGTCACAGGCGGGAAAAATGCCGGAGATTTTCTCCGCCTCCTTGGAAACGGGCGAGATTTTGGCCTCAAGCATTTAAACTATACCTATCAGGAAGGCGAAGGCGGCATTGCGGAAGCGTTGGGTCTGGCCGAACACTTTGCGGATGGTGAGCCAATTTGCGTTATTCTCGGTGACAACATCATCGAGAACAACATTTGTGATGCGGTCGAAGACTTTGCAGGGCAAAAACAAGGAGCCCGGCTTCTTCTGAAAGAAGTTCCGGATGCCGAGCGATTTGGTGT
>JBEKWY010000003.1:0-108933 GCA_049512575.1 Candidatus Acidiferrum sp. | reverse complement strand
ATCCTGGCGGGCTTTCAGGCTCAGGGGACCCGTGGTCGCGCGTTGCAGGAAGGCGCGAAGACGTTGCGGATATTCGGGCAAGAGGTCATCGTCAAAGCGGAGATCGTCGTGATGGGTCAGTTTTCCGCGCACGCCGGCAAGAGCGAATTGATACGTTGGTTGCAGGGACTGCCTTCGGCGCCAAAGCAAACGTATCTGACACATGGCGAACCCGCGGCGGCGCAATCGTTGCAGAGAGCGATCCAGGACCAGCTTAAGTGGAACGTAGCCGTAGCCCGATACCTGGATACCGTGGAACTTGGCCATTAGGCTGGGCTTCGTCCAGCGACCGGGAATGAAACTCTGTCGCTCCGCTCCATGAGACTGCCAGCGATAAGAATTCTTTAAAATACCCGGAAACTTTTAAGCGGATGACCTCGTCTATACAGGCAAGACCACTCGCGGGGTAGGGGGCTAACCACCACAGGGCAACCGACCGTCAGTTCCCTACCCCATCTAGTACGTGATGTTGGACTCCGCCAAGACTTTGGCCGCGTGGATTTACTCCCGTCCTCTGATTCTCGACTACTATGCGTAAATCCGTGCTGGTGCTCCGTACCCTGGAAAGTACAGTTCACGGGAAATTATATAGAAGTACGTAAGGCCGACCTATCGCGACCGCGCAGGTTGTTCGCCCAAGTTGTGCCTGGAAATTCCGATCGTCCGCCCCGCGCATCGTGACCCTCCCAAGAGCCGGGCCCGCTGCAGCTTCGCCAGCCTAAGCCCCGGACCTACATACGATTGCACGGTGGAAATGGCGAGGTTACAGGTCGGGGAGGTTGCGGGCGCGCATGGTGCGGGGCTTGAATTCGGCGCGCAGAGAGATGGCGTTGTCGCGACCCGGGCGAGGGGTCTTGGCCGAGGCTCTACAGTGGAAGAGGATGCGCTCGGTATCGGGGTCGATGGTGGCGCGGCCATCGACTTCGCGGGGGAAATGAAACTCGGTGCGGGCATCCTGATCATCGGTGGCATCGACAAAGCGGGTTTCCTGCAGGTCGAGGGTCACGCCGTCCGGTAGTTCCAGGAAAACGGTATCGTGCAGATCTTCCGCGGCGTCCTGAAGAATGCGCTGGGGTTCGCTGCCTTCAATGGCCAGGACGTAGTCGGGAAGAATGGGAGCGTCAAGGGGCTGCGCGGCATTGCCGGGGTTTCGCAGTTGGAGGAGGCGTTGCTGCGCAAGGCGCACCATCCTGGAAGACCACCATAGGACAGGAATCGGAGGCAGGGGTTTGCCGCGGCTGACCTCGACGCCGCGGACGGGATCCGTTACATCGCGGTTCAGGACGGAATCGTTGACGCTGCCGGTTTGGCGGTCGGCGGAACCGTAGGTCTGTTTAGTGTCGAGCTTTACCTGGGCGGGACTCCACGGGGAGTCTTGGAGGACTCGGTAGGCGTCGGCACGATCCCACTTTTCGGGGGCCTTTTCCCAGGGAGGGCCGCCGAAAGAGGATGCCGGGAGCGCGAGTGTAGCGGTAAGAATGATTCGTAAGAGCATGGCTGGACGGACGCTTGGGATGCGGCGCGTGGCGCGACGAGTTGCCTGATGCCGCGGAAGATCGACACAACCCGGTCCTCCCGGACCTTCCGGATGATTTATAATTCGCCGCATGAGTGAGTTTGCGTCTCGGGGCCGGCAGGATCTGCATTTGCGGATGCATTGCGTCAACGTGTATGTCCGCGACCAAGATCGCAGCTTGCAGTTTTATCTTAACCAGTTGGGATTTCATTTGGCGTTTGATACGCGGCTGCAGACCGGGGAGCGGTGGGTGGCGGTGGCGCCGCCGGATGGGACCGCGATTCTGGCGCTGGTGGCCGCCAAGCCGGACTCCCCACAATACAAATTGATTGGGCGAAGCACGCAGGTGGTCTTTATCACCGAGGACGTGACCGCCAAGTACCTGGAATGGTCGAAGCGCGGAGTTAAGTTTTCGATTACTCCGCGGCTGAGGCGGATTCAATTCCATCGCGAGGCAAATGCGACGAGTCGCGAGCCGCTGGCGCCGCATTCCGACACATCACCCATGCTGGGAGAACACGAGAGTGTCTGGGGAAGTGTGTTCACGCGGTTCCGGGATGTGGACGGGAATTCGTTCTCCCTGGTAAGTTTCGACGAAGTGACGCAAGCGGTCGAGGCGCAACGGCGAAACATCGCGGCAAAGTTAGAGCTGGAAAAGCGCGCGGCGCGTGAATTGGAAATCGCCAAAGAAGTGCAGGCCCGTCTGTTTCCGCAGAAATTGCCGGTTATTCCATCCTTGGACTACGCCGGCATTTGCATCCAGGCGCGGCAGGTAGGTGGTGATTATTACGACTTTCTCGATCTTGGACCGCGACGGTTGGGGCTGGTCATTGGGGACGTTGTCGGAAAAGGAATTGCAGCCGCGCTGCTGATGGCAAATTTGCAGGCGAATTTGCGTAGCCAGTGCTCGATCGCCTTGGATCGGCCCCAGGACGTGCTGCGAGCGGTGAACCGTTTGTTCTGCGAGAACACACCTGTTGGCGGCTTTGCCACGCTTTTCTTCGCCGAATACGAGCAAGAGACGGGGCGTCTTCGCTACGTGAATTGCGGACATCTTTGCGCGCTGCTTCTGCGCGCAAATGATTCGCTAGAAAGGCTGGACGCGACCGGAACGGTCCTGGGACTTTTCGAGGATTGGGACTGCGAAATGGGGGAACGCAGGATTTGTTCAGGGGACACGCTGGCGTTGTACACCGACGGGATCACCGAAGCGTTCAATCATGCGGAAGAGGAATTCGGGGAGGAACGGCTGGTCGAGGTGTTGCGTCGAAACCGTGAACGGTCTTCGGCGGACTTGCTCAATGCAGTTGTCGAGGACGTGCGGCGATTCAGCCCGCAGGAACAGCGCGATGACATCACGATGATTGTAGCGAAATGCAGATGAGTTTTTGATCGAACGCCGGGTCAAAGCCCGGCGGCTACAAGGTGGCCAGCTTCAGCTTCGCCAGGCGCTGTTCGGCAGCGGCTAACGTCTCTTCTTTCTTGCAGAAAGTGAAGCGGATTTGCGTGGCGCCGTCGTTGGGGTCGTTGTAGAAGCTGGAGCCCGGGACTGTGGCTACGCCGATTTCTTCCACTAGATATTTCGAGAAGCGGACGTCTCTGGTCGCGGCGGGAAAGCGTTTCGGGTCGGGATCGGGGAAGCGGGAAATGTCGGTCATGATGTAGTAGGCGCCGCGGGGCTTGAAGACGGTGAATCCCGCTTGGGTGAGGATTTTCAGAAGGCGCGCGCGTTTTTCGGCGTAGCTGGTGGCAAGTTTGTCGTAGTAGGACTGCGGCTGTTTCAGCGCGGTGGCACCGGCTTGTTGCAGCGGGGCTGCGGCGCCGACCGTCAGGAAGTCGTGGACTTTGCGAATGGAGGCAGTGGCTTCGGGCGGGGCGATGGCCCAGCCCACGCGCCATCCGGTGACGCTGTAGGTTTTGGACATGCCATTGATGACGATGGTGCGGTCACGCATGCCGTCGATGCGCGCCATGGTGATGTGTTCGGTGCCGTCGTAGAGGATGTGCTCGTAGATTTCGTCAGTGATGCAGAATGCGTTCCAGCGCACGCAGAGATCGCGGATGAATTCGAGCTCTGAGCGGGTAAAAACTTTTCCGGTCGGATTGTTGGGCGTGTTGAGGATGATGGCTTTCGTTTTCGGGCCGAAGGCCGCGGTTAGTTCCTCTTCGTCGTAGGTCCAGACGGAATTTTCGTCTTTCGGCGGCGACATCTTTACAAAGCGCGGGGTGGCGCCGCTCAGGATCGCGTCTGGGCCGTAGTTTTCGTAGTAAGGCTCGAAGACGACGATTTCGTCTCCGGGGTTGATGATCGCCATCATGGCCGACATCATGGCTTCGGTTGAGCCGCAGCAAATAGTGATCTCGCGCTCGGGATCGATGCGGATGCCTTGCGTGCGCTCGAACTTTTCCACGATGGCGTCGCGCAGCGCTTTCGCGCCCCAGGTGATCGCGTACTGGTTGATATCGTCGGAGATGGCCTGGCGGGCGGCTTCCTTGATTTCAGCGGGGGCGGCGAAGTCGGGGAATCCCTGGGAGAGATTTACGGCGTTGTGTTTCAGCGCCAGGCGCGTCATCTCGCGGATTACGGATTCGGTGAATTGCTCAGCTTTGGCGGACAACATGCGGCGGCCGATTTGCGCCAGAGTGGTTTCGGGAGTAGTCATGGGCTCAAGTTGGAAGTTAAAAGTCTAAAGTTGAACCGCGTAAAAGCAAAGAGAAAGAAGAGTGGAGATAACACCAAATGTTTAGGCGCCTTGGTAGCGCCGGCATCCCGCCGACTCCAGCGCTTGAGTGCGCCTCAACGATTCGGGTCCGGGGAGGCGTCGGCGGTGGCCGGCGGTGTGACCGTAGGGGGCGCGATGATCGGCGATTCCGCCGCCGGAGCGGCAGGAGCCGCCGCTGTCGTGGCCGCGGTAGAAGCCGGCAGCGCGCCGGGACCGTAGACCATGCGGTAGACCTCGGCGTTGCGCAGAACGATTTGCACGTAATCGCGCGTCTCGGTAAAGGGGATGGACTCGACCAACTCGGCGATTTCCTCGTAGTTGCGTTCGGCGCGCCAGGCAGCGATGCGATCTTCACCGGCGTTGAACGCCGCCAGCGCGTACTCGGGTGCGCCGGTGGCCCGCTGCAGGTCGGCGATATAAAGCATGCCGAGTTCGAGATTGTATTCAGGATCGAAAAGTTTGGTTTTTACGTACCGGACTTTAAGTTGCTTTGCCAATAACTTGCCTGTTTTCGGCAACACTTGCATCAAGCCGATGGCGTTTGCGTGCGACACCGCGTCGGCCTGAAAAGTGGATTCCTGCCGAATCAGACCGGCAGCGACCATAGGATCGAAATCGTTGCGCGCGGCTTCGCGGCGCAGCGAAGCTTCATAAGGAAGCGGGTAGAGCGTTTTCCAGACGTTCACCGGAACGTCGGAGAATTTGCGCGCGTCGAAATTAGGAACGATCAAGCGCCCGTAGGCCATGCCGGCCGCGAAGTGCCCTTGATCGAACGCTGCCTGCGCGGCTTCGTAGAGCAAGCGCGGTGAGCCCGTAGCATAAAACGCCGATTTCAGCTCCAGTTCAGCGCTCGCGTCGAATGCGATGATGCGCAGGGCTTGCGCGCGTACCCAGCGATCCTGCGCGGCGGCGGGAACCGGTTCATCGAAGGGATGCAACGCTGGCGCCGGCGGGATTGTGGCGAGAAAGTCTGGCGGATCTTCGTCGCCAGGCGCCATTTTGTCAAGACGCACAGCGGCCGCGCGCCCAAAATACGTTTGCGGGAACCGATCCACATCGGCACGGAAATAAGCGCGAGCATGGCCGGGATTCCCGCCGCGCTCGGCGTTGCGCCCGAGCCAGTACAGCGCGTCCGGAGCATCCGCGGACGACGGATACTTGCGCAGGAATGCGATCAGCTTGTCGTCGGCGTACGGCTGGCGATCGAGATATGCAATCCACGCGGCGCGCCACTCGCAAAAGAAGGCGTACTTCCCTTCCGGGAAACCATCGAGCACGCGCTGGTAGTAGTTGACGGCTTTGCCGCGGTCGAGTTCCACCCAGTAGTAGTTTCCTACCATCATCAGCACTTCTTCCGACCACTTGCTGGACGGATATTTCTGCACCAGCTGTTCAGTCGCTCCGAGCATGTCGGATTCTTTTTTCGCGGTACGCTCGAATTGCGAGTATACGAACATCCGCTCGGCATCGACCTCGGGATCGGTGATGGCCAGCGAGGAAACCAGCGATGGCGAACCTTTCAACTGCACGCGGGCCTCGGCGGCGCGAAGTTGTGCGTGCTGGCGATGCGCGGGATCTTTCACTGACGCGGCGAGCTTTTCAAATTCCGCGCGGGCGTCCTTCCATTTGTGCTGGTTGTAAAAAATCTGCGCGCGTTCTTCCTGCAACTCCACGCTGGGAATCGGATACTCTCGGCCTAGCGTCGATTTCATCTGTGGCAGCGCGATGGCCGCAGTTTTGCCTTCGTCCGACAGCGGATTCTTGTAATACAGAAGCTGATAGTCTTTCGCCGCGCGAGCGTATTGACGCGCCGCCTTGTATGCCTGCGCCCGGAGCAAGAGAAGCGCCGGATGGACCGAAGTCGCCGGGTATGCTTCCAACTCCTCAATCGCCGCTTGCGGATGGCCTGCTTCGATGGCGGCTGGCGCGAGAGCCTCGAGGTACAGCTCCTTCATCGCCGTATTGGGATAATCGCGCCCGACAGCCTGTAGCGCGGTGAACGCCTCCGCGTTGTGCTTCAGCAACCGCTGCGTCTGCGCTGTCCAGTACAACACGTAGTCGCCGAGCAGCGTGTCACTCTTCGCTTTCGTGAGCCACGCCAGCGATTGTTGCGCGCGATTCTTGTTGTAGTCGTCGTAGCCGAGCGCCAGCGCGGAACGCGCGCCCCACACGTTACCGGCATTTTTCCCCGCGAACGAGGAAAGCTTTTCATACGCGCCAGGCGTGGCGTTGTGCAGCGCCCGGGCCAAGCTCGAAAGTTCACGTTGCGCAGCCTCGTCTTCCGGCGTGGCGGCGGTAATCTCCGGAGCGGAAGTGCTGGGCGTGCAGCCTGTGCGGCAAGGCACGGGCTTTGGCTTGTTCGATTTTTTCTTCTTGGAGTGAACCGTCTGCGCGGGAACGTCGAGCGGCACCGCAGCCAGAAGCGCAACCGATAGAAGGATTGCCAGTGCGCGGGAAAAATAAACGGCGCGAGGTTTCGCTAGTCCATCTCGCCGCCAATTCAGGCGAGCGCCGTTCGCGAACGAAATGCGCGGCGATGCCGCAAACGCACGCTCAGCGGTGCTGCGCGGTCGTGGCGTAAGGATATTCGCCAAGGGCATGTGCGTCGCCCTCCGCGAGGATTTCCACCATCCAGCGATAAAAATAATCCACCGGGTGGTCCATGATGGGTTTGAATCGACGATCGTATTCTCGATGAGCTTTCTCAATGTCATCACGCAATCGGACGCAGATATCTTTGTGCTCCCGGCCGAGGCGCACCTGCTCCGGTCGTAACATCTTAATATCTTGCATCGAAACTTTCGCGACTCTATTTGCGCGGCGGTGTAGTTCTTGTTCCTCGGCCGACAACCGGCCGACGTCGAAGGCGCTGGCGTCTTCGGACTCGCCGGGGGCCGGGGGAGGCGTCTCGATCTCGGCAGTTTCAGCAACGGGCAATTCGGCGTGCGGCGCGGAGACAGGCGCGGGCGGGTGGGCCGCCACGACCGGCGGCGCGGCGTGCACCACGGAGGCAGGACCCGGCGTTGGAACTGGCGCGGGGGCGACGTGACTCGCGGCGCCAACAGGCTCGACAGCCGGCAGCGTAGCCGCAATCCGCGCGATTTCAGCTTCGAAGGGCGATCGCGGTCCTGGCTGCAGCGTCACCGCCACAAATCGCGACAATACATCCAAGGTGGCCGTCAGTGCCGCCGCGGAAGTCTGCGCCCGCAGCATCGGCGGCAACGCATTCACCGGCTTGCTGCTGCCGCACGCGGCAACCACATCCGCGATGGCCTGATGCAGCTCATCCGATGTCCGCTGGATGCGCTCCAGGTTGTCGCGCAAGGCTCGCGAGACGGCCTGCTCGATGGCGCTCGGCGTATTAGGTTCTGATGGCATACCGGTTTCTGGCAAATTCGCCCAAAATCTCCCGTTTTGTGATTCTGGAAGGTGGGGCCTGCGCCGTCAACCGCCTAACGGTACCGTTGTGCCTAGAAGTACCCCTTGGAGCCCCCGGGCCTACCTCTCGCCCGGCCCGAACTCCTGTGGCTGGCCCATCCTTATCTATGGTTCGCTGGGTGGCCCATCCTTTCTGCGGTTCCTGCAGAGAGGGTGGGGACTTCGACTCCGCCTCCTCTTGGGTGCCCCATCCTTTCTGCGGTTTTTGCAGAAAGGGTGGGATTTTGACTTTGCCTACCTCGCGACGCAGCATCGCTACGCGCGAATACGAGTTTTACCCTATGGCGCACCCATCCGAGGTCCCCTAGATTGAGTTCCCTAAGGAAACCGAGCCTCGCCGAATGACCCAGCTCACCACGGAAACACCCGTTCGCATCCTCGTCGTGGACGATCACGCGGTCGTCCGTCACGGCCTCAAGACCATCCTGAACGCCCAGGAGGGCTGGAGCGTCTGCGCCGAAGCCAAGTCCGGAGAAGAAGCGTTAGCGCTGGCCAATCAGCTCCGGCCAAACATCGTGGTGATGGACCTGAGCATGCCAGGGATGAGTGGCCTCGACGCTCTGCGCGCCATCCGCAGCAGCCTGCCGAACGCCGGCATCGTAATCCTGACGCTGCACTTCTCCGTTCAATTGGTTCGCGAAATCGTCAAGCTGGGCGCTCGCGGCTACGTCATGAAGTCCGACGCAGATCGCGACCTGGTGAACGCCGTCTCCGCGGTCGCAGCCGGCAATACCTACTTCACCGCCCAAGTCACCACCTACGGTGCACCGGCCGCGGCGCCGCCTCGCGCGACGTCCATCCCGTCGCCACCGCCAACGTCGCTGACCGACCGCGAACGCGAAGCCGTCCGAACCATCGCCCAAACCATGCGCAAGCTGCTGTAAACCTCGGCCACCTCCGACGGGTGGCGCAGGCGTAAACCGCGAGGACGATTCTGGGTGCCGCGCCCTTCGGTTTTAAGGGTGCGGTTCTTGAACTTTCTTGCGGTTCGCGAGTTCTCGTGACTGATCTTTCCTTTCCCCAAGCGGATCGATCCGTAGCAATCCCTGTTCTCCATTGGCGCAATGCGAAACCTGGGGACAGACGAGACGTTTTCTGGCGCCGCGGAAAGCCGGGTGTCCCTACGGGGGCAATGCAGCGAATCATCGAGTACAGGTAGAGTTAGCCTTGGGAGACTAGTTTCGATTCGCAATCGTCTGACGCATAAAACGGGTAACGTCCAATCTGTCCCCGATTTCCTCCGATTTCCCTGTCCCGAATCTTGCGGGATTGTTCCCGCAGGTTGATCTCGCGGCGTATAATTCCGCGCGATGCGCAAATTTCCATGGATCATTTTGATTTCCGCTTTGGCCATGACTGCCGGGGTGGCGCACTCGCGTCTGGATGCCTTTACACCTGTTGTTGTCTCTCCGCTGACGGCGCGCGCCTTGCCCTTCCCCGGCACGGACGGGCGAATGCATATTGTGTACGAACTGGTCTTTACCAACGCGAACGCCATTCCAGCGGTGCTGCAGAAAGTGGAAGTAGTCGATGGGGCCGACACCTCGAGGATATTGGGAAGCTACGAAGGTCAAGACTTAGTTTCGCATCTGCGTACGATGGGTAGCTCGCCGGCAGACAATGCGACGATTGAGTTCAGTAGCACTCGGTTGATGCTGATCAACCTGGATCTTGATCCGCAGGCTAGTATTCCCGGGCAGTTGCTGCACCGCGTGAAAGTGCTCGGAGGTACGACGCCGGCTCACCAACCAATGACACCGGAAAGCCTGACCTACACCGTGGCCCCTTTGAAAATCGACAGCAGGCTGCCGCACATCGGAGCGCCACTCGCGGGTAAAGGCTGGGTGGCCGTCAACGGGTGCTGTGGGGAAACGCTGACGCACCGGGCTAGCAGCCTGTCGTGCAATGGCGGAGTTTATCTGGCGCAGCGGTTTGCCATTGACTGGATGCGACTGGACAGCAGCGGAAGGCTCATGAACGGAGATCCTTCCGATGTACACAGTTACGCCGACTATGGCGCGGACGTGCTGGCGGTCGCCGACGGGACAGTTGTAGGCGTGCTCAACGATTTGAACGATCAGAAACCTGGAAGCTTACCCGATCCGAGGACGATCACGCTGGAGAACGTGGACGGAAATCATATCGTGCTGGATCTTGGCGACGGGGTGTACGCCTTTTACGCGCATTTGCAGAAGGGATCGGTGAGCGTGGAATTGGGCGAGCACGTCAAGCGCGGCCAAACGTTGGCCAAACTCGGGAACACCGGCAATACCTCGGGTCCGCATCTGCACTTTCATTTGATGGAAGGCACCTCAGTACTCTGCTCCAACGGCATGCCGTACGTGATGGACTCTTTCAACTTCACCGGACAAGTGCCTTACGAGGACTTCTCAAAAGCAACCGGAGTGGAAGGAGACTACAGCAAGGGGCTTCGCCGGCCCAGCACACGCCGGGAACAATATCCCCTAGACTTGGACATCATTGATTTCGGACCCACCAAGTAGACCTGGATGCGCCGCTTCCCGGTTCATCGGTACGTCACCAATCCGATTCGCAAGCCTGCTGGCAATGCGTTAACCGAAGCTTCGTGATTTGAATTTGATATCGGCGTGGAACACGTGCTCCATGATGTCACTCAAAACATAGGGCTGTCCGGGGGTTTGGAGTTTGACCATGTTTTCGAAATTCGTTTTCCCTGCGCACTGTATGAGTCCCAGTCGATGCCCTTGCGTTAGCAGTTTGAATTCCGGTGGAAAATCTCCCGTCCATAAACCCATCTCAACTTTTGAAGATCGTCGCACCGTGTAAACAATCGCATCCGCAGCTTGAAGCACGGGTAACTTTTTCTCATCTCCGTATGAATAGGAAGCCATGTATTGCTCTGCCTCAGGGTTGCTTCCTTTTAATTCCCGATAGGCTACATTCGCTAGCGGACTATACTTTTCGTGTTCGTCACAGACAAACGAAACGTGAGGATTCTTAGTCCGTGTTCCAAATGGTGACGTTTCACTCAAATCTTTCTGTAAGGCTTTCATCATCCACGCGCACTGAACCATCGCAAGATCGTAGGCCAAGCGGTACGGACTGTCGTTCAGAACGGCTTTGAAAGCAGGGTCTTTAATAGCATCATAAAATTCCGTCTGATTTATTGTGATTCCGTGGCCAACCACTTGTTCAGCCAGGATCAATCGTATGAATTGCTCGCTGATGCCATCCAAAACTTGCTTTTCTTCAGGCGTTGGGTTGCCTTCAATTTTTGCGTACTTCTTGAACTGGCCTTTTCCACGCTCACATTCAGATGCTTTGAAGTAACCAATACCATGATGCTGACAAAGTTTTTCCCACTTTCTGTCCAATTCAAACAAGGCCGGACCCTGGCCTATCAAACCAGCGACCGCAAAAAGTCCGGCCTGCTTCATATCAAAGCTCTCGTCCAAATAGGACGAAAATGCATATGAATAATCGAATGCCATAAGAGCAAGGATACGCTCTTTTGCATAAATTTTGGCGCAGGGAATAATGACAAACTAGTTACTTATTTAGTTCCTGCGTCCCCGTTTTCAGGTATGCTCTGGGTAGTTTAGGCACTAATCAGCTGGCGTGCGGGGTGCCGCACCCTTGTGGGTTTTCAAGGGTGCGGGTTTAGGACTACCAGATTCGAACACTCTTACTTCTGTGCCCCAGATGCATGTGTTGTGACATAAACGCCGTCCCAGGCCATTCGAATAACCATTAGGTAAAATAATCTCCTTGACTTCATTCCCGTTTCGTGTACAATGGTCTTGTCTCTACGAGGTAGGGGGAAGAAATAGGAAGGTTCCTCGTGTCCGCCCAACCTGCGGGTCCAGTTCTCTACGCCAATCGTTACCTCGTTACTCCATTACATCCTTGCCTCGCCCCTCGCTTTCCCGTAACCCCTTTAGAATCCGCACTTCCACGAAATCGCCGCGTAACTCCTTTAGAATCCGCAGATCCAAAAACAAAGGACTTAAAGTCCTTTAGAATCCGCACTTACAAAAAAGGAGGGGGGGAGGGGGTCTTATTGTTAACCAGACACCCGACGAGGGTATCTGTCCTGAACGCGCCTTTGTTGGTGCCTTAGGGGGTCGGAGCTTTAGCTCCGACGTAAAATGCTCACTTCGACGGGCTTCAGCCCCTGAAGAAAGCCTCGGAGCATTTTCCCCAGCCGGTTAGCCCTCGTCCGCGCCACCCCCAGCGCCAGCTGCCTGCCCGCTTGCGAAGGATGGTAAAATAGAGGGGTCAACGGGGGCGACACGGTTTCGACGGAAGCTGTCGCGGCTCGGAGGCATGCCGGGGTCCACCTGCCCGTAACTTGGTGGAAACTAGAAATGCCAATAACAATCTGGCACTTGCTGCTTAATTAATTAAGCGCACGCTTCCCCGGGCTTTGCTCATGGGCCCGGTCAGAAGCGTCAAACAGTGAGCTGGCCTGAGCCTTTCGGTCCGTAAGGCTCGGGCGAGAACCATCGGACTAGCCGGCTGCGTTTCTTGCTCATTCTGAGCGTGGCGGGCGAAACCCACTGAATTGAGCTAAGCATGTAGGCTCCGTGTCGTAGCGCTTTTCGGACGGGGGTTCGACTCCCCCCGCCTCCACCATCTTTCTCGGTTATTCGTGAGGGCTTCTTGGAAGTATTCGGACTTGTCGTGGGATGCGCCGGAATGCTTCAACACGACGATTCCGCCTAGTAAATCGCGCTCCTGAATTCCTCGTGAAATTCGGACGAGTTCCCTCGGCGCAGATCCAGCGCGGAACGCGGGAATACAGTAAACGTTTGCCGTGCCCTGTGTATAATCGGCCCTTCGCTCGAGCCAAAACGTTCGGTTGGAGGGAATCAGATTGCGGTGGCGCATCGCCATACTGGTCAGTGCTGCGATCGCCATCAGCTACCTTGATCGCCAGACCCTTCCCGTTGCCATCAAAGCGATCAATAAGGACATTCCGCTCACCAACGAGCAATTCTCTACTCTGCAGTCCGCCTTCTTGCTTGCGTACGCTTTGATGTATGCGGGCGGTGGAAAATTGGTGGATGTCCTTGGAACGCGGCTTGGTCTAACCGTCATTATGGTGTTCTGGTCGGTCGCCTGTGCGAGCCACGCTCTGGCTAATGGATTCGTCATGCTGGCGGTGAGCCGATTTCTGCTGGGTATGGGCGAAGGCGGCGGTTTTCCTGCCGCGACGCGTGCCGTCGCGGAATGGTTCCCAACGCAAGAGCGCGCCACGGCGATGGGCATCATCAATGCCGGAACGGCGGTCGGCGCCGTGATCGCTCCTCCCCTGATCGCGATCGTTCTTGGCTTCACGAATTGGCGTTGGATCTTCCTCCTCACCGGTGGAATCGGTTTGCTTTGGACTGCCTGGTGGAGATGGTCGTATTTTGCCCAGGTGGCATCTCCGGATCACGCAGACATCCACGTTGGCGACACGGCGAATTGGGCTGGAGGCTCTTCGATGCGCTATCCGTGGACCGGCCTTTTTCGTATCCGCGAGACGTGGGGGCTGGTGACCGCCAAATTTCTGAGCGATGCGGCCTGGTTCTTCTATCTTTTCTGGCTTCCGAAATATCTTTACGACGCGCGTGGTTTTGACATCAAGTCCGTGGGCTTATTCGCTTGGATGCCCCACGCCGCTGCTGGAGTCGGTTGTGTTTTGGGTGGCGGCTTCTCAAGTTATCTGGTTCGGCGTCACTGCTCTCTTGGCCTCTCCCGCAAACTGGCGCTTGGCATCAGTGCCGGGGTTATGCCATTTGTCATTTTGGTTCCCCACGTGCCGGTGGGTTGGACGATCGCTATCTTCTGCCTGGCGTTCTTCGGTCAGCAATCCTGGTCAACCATTGTCATGGTTCTGCCCGCGGATCTCTTTCCGCAGAATGTCGTCGGATCCGTGGCGGGACTCGTGGGTTTCGGCGGAGCGATGGGCGGCATTGTCTTCGGGCAACTCGCCGGGTATCTTCTGGACCACGGTTTCGGATATGGCGCGGTTTTTGGCATTGCAGGCACACTGCACATCACGGCTTTTCTGATTATTCTCACCGCCGTTCCCAGCGTCTTGCCTTTGAAGCTGACACGAGATTTGAATTACGGAGTAGTCCGATGAAAATTACGGAGATTCGCACCCGCGTGTTGCGCTGGCGTGGCAAGACGGTTCCGCTACCTCCGCACTTCTGTACCAACCCCATGGATCTTTTGGACCTGCCCGAGCCATCCATGCAGACATTCACCTTTCACGGGTGGCTGGTGGTCGAAGTGTTCACCGACGAGGGCCACGTGGGGTTGGGCAATGCTGCTCTCGCGCCCCAGGCCACAAAACAGGTGATCGATCTCTATCTAAAACCTTTGCTTCTAGGCCAGGATCCCTGGGAGATCGAGCGCCTATGGCAACACATGTATCGCAAGACGATGGCCTTCGGCCGCAAGGGAATCGGCATGGTGGCGATCAGCGCGCTGGATATTGCCTTGTGGGACTTGCTCGGCAAATCCGCCAAACAGCCGGTGTTTCGACTACTCGGGGGCCGGACAAAAGCTCGGATTCCCGTTTACGCGTCGCGCCTTTACGCTACTGAACTCGACGAACTCGCAGCGGAAGCCAAGCGATACAAAGACCAAGGCTATCAGGCCATGAAACTGCGTTTCGGATGGGGGCCTGCGGACGGCGCTCGCGGCATGCAGCGCAACATTGAACTGGTTCGAACCGTCCGGGAGAGCGTGGGCGACGGTATCGATGTGATGGCCGACGCGTACATGGGTTGGACTCTTGACTACGCCAAGAGAATGTTGCCTCTACTCGAACCCTTTCGCCTTCGATGGCTGGAAGAGCCGGTGATCCCCGATGACATCCGAGGTTACGCGGAGCTGAAATCCTACGGACGAATTCCGATCGCGGGCGGTGAGCACGAATTTACGCTCTATGGATTTCGTGAGTTGCTGGAGGCTCGTGCGGTGGACTACATTCAGTTCGACACGAATCGCGTGGGCGGAATCAGCCAGGCGCGCAAGATCGCTGCTCTCGCAGAAGCTTACTCCGTGCCGGTGATTCCGCATGCCAGCCAGATGCACAACTATCACGTTGTAATGGCCAGCCTGAACTCACCAATGGCGGAATATTTTCCGATGGTCGACGTTGAAGTAGGCAACGAATTGTTCTGGTATATTTTTCGAGGCGAGCCCAAAGCGAAAGATGGCTTTATTAATCTCGACGAAAATACTCCAGGCCTTGGACTGACCATCAATGAAGCGGGCCTCGAGCAGTTTGAGACCATCGAATAGCTCGTGGAGCATCCGATACTGTCCCGATAGTCCGGTAATAATTCGATGACACAACCTATGGCAAAACCGTGCGTCGCGATTCTCGGGCTGGGCATCATGGGCTCGGGCATGGCCCGACGCCTTCTGTCCGCGAATTTCCCGCTGGCCGTCTATAACCGAAGTCGCGAGAAATGTCTTCCGCTCGCAGAGGCCGGCGCATTTGTCGCCGCTACACCAGGAGAGGCGGCCTCTCGCGCACAAATCATCATAAGTGTGGTGGCGAATGACGCGGCTTCCAGCGCGGTATGGCTGGGGGAAGAAGGCGCTTTGTCGGCGGCTGCTGCGAATTCTATCTTGATTGAGTCCAGCACCCTGAGCATCGGCTGGGTTCGTGACCTTGCCGCCAAGGCCACAAGGCGTGGCTGCCAATTTCTGGATGCACCGGTTACCGGCAGCAAGCCCCAGGCTGCGTCCGGCGAACTACTCTTTCTGGTAGGTGGCTCGACGGATGCGTTGGAGGCTGCACGGCCTGTATTTTCTGTGCTAGGCCGCGGCGTCGTACATCTGGGCGCAAGCGGAAGCGGCGCGCTTATGAAGCTCATTAACAACTTCTTGTGTGGCGTACAAGCCGCGTCATTTGCCGAAGCCGTGTCTCTTATCGATGCCGGCGGGTTGGATCGCGTCCAGGCTATGTCCATTCTTACCGGCGGAGCTCCAGGAAGCGGAATACTTAAGAGAGTGGCCGAGAGGATTTCGGCTAATGATTTCACCCCAAATTTTGCGCTTCGGTGGATGGCAAAGGATCTTTCCTATGCTCTCGAAGGCGCTGCTGGTAAGGGAGTCTCGCTCCCAGTCGCAACTGCCGCACTAGCGGTGTTCCAGAAAGCTATTGCTGACGGCCGCGGCGACCAAGACTTCTCTGCCGTCACCAAGTCGCCGCAACGGGATCCGGATATCGACGCGGCAGTCCGATGAAATCCTCGTTACCCGACCGATCCGTGCTGGCTTGAGAGTCGAACGCGATGATCCCATTTGAAAATCACACGCCGCGCTTCGGCGCCGTCACCGGACCGAATCAAGATAAGGCACAAATCCTCGCGCGTTCGTCCGCAATTTATAAACGGATTTGGTCGCGGTGATGTAGAGGGTCTTGTAATCGGCATCGCCCCAGGTCAGATTGGCGGGCTGTTCGGGAACCACAATCGTGCCGAGGTGATGGCCTTGCGCATCCCAAACCCAAATCCCTTTGGGACCGGTCACGTAAATGTTTCCTTGTTGATCCACGCGCATTCCGTCGGGAACTCCGTCGCCTTTTCCTCCCGGCTCTTCACCGAACATGCGGCCGTTCGCGAGCGTTCCCTGCGGCCCTACCTCGTAGGCGCGGATGTTTCGCTGCTCGCTGTCATCGACGTAAAAGTGTTTCCCGTCGGGAGAAAATGCGAGGCCGTTCGGCTGCGAGAGCTCCTTGGTTAGCAGGGTGACGTTGCCCTTTTCGTCGAGACGATAGACACCCTGGAACGGAATCTCTTGTTTCTCGCCTTGAGGAAGATCCAGCGTCGGATCGGTGAAGTAGATGGCACCATCGGGGCCAAGGACGACATCGTTGGGACTGTTGAATTTCTTGCCGTCGTAGTGGTCCGCTAGAACTGTGTACTTGCCATCCGGAGTGAGGCGGATGATCGCGCGCAGAACGCTGGCGCAGTCGAGCAGGCGCACCTCACGATCGTAGGTGTTCCCGTCGGGATCGCCCAGGCTGATCAATTCCTCTTTGTGTCCATCGGAATAAACGCGAAAGATTTTGTTGATCTCTTCGTCGCTGACGTAGAGGAAGCCGCTCTTGTCCCAAACGGGCCCTTCGGTGAATCCGAATCCGGTCGCCACGGTCTCCAGCTTGGCCTGATTGGGAATGAGCTTCCAGAATTCCGGTGAATCGGACTGTAGTTCGAACTGGCGCAGAGGCTTTTTGTCTTGCGACTTCGTCTTAAACGGGCTGCACAACAGCAGAATGGCGCCGAGAACTCCGCCCATCTTCAGTATCGAATGGCTCACGCGTTTCTCCCTTTGTGAGAGATGCTTGCCGACGGAGCCCTTCAGGTTTCCCCACAGGGCGTTCGCCAGCCAAGAAAAGGATCTAGGCTACACTCGCCTCTTGACAACGCCAATTAAATCGAATTAATAACACACTGCAGGCGCGTGTCAAGCTTCAGCAAAAGCGTTTTTTTCCGCCTGCTTTTTACGTCTCCGGCACTACACTTTCTCCGGCGAGCCCGCAACCCAGGAGCAACAGGTTGATTTACGAGGTCCGAAGTCCCCACAGTTCGCGCAGGCATTCCTCGGCACGATTTGACGCCGTCCTTTGTGACACGACTTCATTCCCGATGGTCTTGCGGGCTTCCCCGCTGATCTTCCCGATGCTAGAGTTCGTCCTGGAACTCTCAGGGAGAAAGACATGAACATTCGAGTCCCGCGGTCTCTGGTGTGGATTGCGATCGCGATATTGGCCGGCGGTTTGGCTACCATGGGATTGTTGACGTCAGCTCGCTCCAGTGCCGCAGCTTCGAACCAATCCGTGGCTGCTGTTGGCGGAGATGAAGCTGCGCTTCTGGACGGTTATCGCCACGTCGAAGTGGCTTCCGTTTCGGACGCGATGGAAAAGGTGACCGGCAAGAAAATCTACATGTCGCACCACATGAGACCGATTTTCCCAGCCAAGTTCGCGGGCTTCGCCGTGACCGTGCTGCTGAAAAAGGAAACGAATCACGATCCCAACGCGCTCGATGGCATGCTTGCGGCGATCGACCAAGGCACGGCCAACTCCGTCTATGTGATGGTTGTCGAAGACGGCGCCGACACCGCCGGCATGGGCGGTTTAATGGGAACCGCCATGGCGGCGCGCAATTTTTCTGGAGCGGTCATCGACGGCGGGGTCCGTGACGTGGCTTACCTACAGAAGATCGGCTTTCCCGTATTCGGGCTCGGCATTGTGCCCTCCACTTCCGTGGGCCATTATCGATTTGCGGGAGCGAATATTCCGGTGGTCTGCGACGGTGTGGCCGTAAGCGCCGGCGACATTGTTGCTGCGGACGCTGATGGCGTGGTCGTCGTGCCCCACGCATCTGCTGCTGAGGTTCTTAAGGTCGCGCAGGACATGGACTTTAAGGAACACTCGATGTACGCGACGATCGAGAAACTCAAATCCATCGTGCAGGCCGTAAAGCAATTCGGGCGGCTGTGAGGAAACGCCTGCTGGGGCCGACATCGTTTGGTTTTGCGTTGCCGTAGAGTTTCGCTTGAAAAATTGAAAACTGAGAGGAGAAACACAAATGTTTTCCAATCTCTTTACCCGCAGGGCATTTGCTGGCCGCTTCGCCGCTCTTATTTCCGGCCTGGGACTCGCCGCCGCGGCACCGTCCGCTGAGGCCGCGCCGCAAAATACGAAGGATGATACCGGAGGCGTCAAAAAACTAGGCTGGGACGGCAAACCTGCAGGGACCGGCTTCATCACGCCACTCATCACTCACAACGGGGTGATTTACCTCGCCGGCCAGGGCGCACATTCCCACGACACCGGAGAAACGTTTCCCAAGGACATCGACAATCACACCAAGCACGTCATGGAGTATGTGAAGCACTACGTGGAACTCGGCGGCGGCACCATGGACAGCATTCTGCAACTGACGGTGTTTCTCGCCAAGATCGAAGACTACGACGGGATGAATAATGTCTTCAAAACTTACTTCCCGAACGGAGGTCCGGCACGAACGACGGTTGCGGTCGCGAATTTGCCTGGAGATTCGTTGGTGGAAATCAACTGCACGGCTGCGATCGTAAAGAAATAAACGCGATACGGAGCGAAATGATGGCACTCAACTTGACGTGGACTCGGCGAACGTTCATGGGCAGCTTCGGCGCTTTGGCCGGAACGATGCTGAGTCCCAGGAAGCTATTCGGCGCAGCCTCTTCTGCTCTCGCAGGCAAGGGCGCCGACAAGATCAGCGGCTTCGGCGAAACCGGAAACATTTACGAAGAACTGGGCGTGACGACGGTCATCAACGGTCAAGGAACGATGACCGTTCTTGGCGGCTCGCTCATGCGTCCGGAGGTCGAGGCCGTGATGGCGCTCGCAGGCCGTCATTTCTGTAGTATTCCCGATCTGGAAGTTGCGGCCGGCAAACGCATCGCGGAGATGCTGAAACTTCCCGATGGCTACACGGCTCTCGTCACTTCCGGGGCGGCGGCAGCGATGCAATCGGGTCTCGCCGGCATCCTCACCGGAGACAATCCCGAGTTCATCGAACGTCTTCCGGACCTCACCGGCATGAAATCCGAGGTCATCATCCAGAAATCGCATCGCAATCCCTTCGATCACCAACTGCGGGCGACCGGCGTGAAGCTGATCGAAGTTGAGAGCCGCGAAGACGTTCGCCGGGCCATTAATTCGAAGACGGCGATGATGCATTTTTCCAACTTCGCGAATTCCATCGGAGAAATCAAAGTCGACGAGTGGTTGAAAATCGCGAAGGGAAACAACATTCCCGCATTCATTGATGCGGCGGCGGATACGCCTCCCGTTTCGCATCTCTGGGATTACACCAAGATGGGCTATGACCTTGCCGCATTCAGCGGTGGCAAGGCGATGCGCGGGCCACAATGCGCGGGAATGCTGATCGGCCGCAAGGATCTCGTCGCATACGCTTTGCTGAACAACAGCCCGCACGAGGACACCTTGGGCCGCTGCGCGAAAGTCGGCAAAGAGGAAATCGTCGGGATGGTCAAAGCGCTCGAGCTTTACCTCAAAGAGGATCACGAGGCGCTGGACAAGGAATGGTGGCGCCGCCTCGATTTTGTTTCCGGCGAAATTACCAAGATTCCCGGCGTCAGCACGGCTTTCAACGTTCCCGACATGGCCAACCATGTGCCCCACATGCAGATCAATTGGGATCCGCGCCGCATCCATCTGGACCCGCACGATGCCGGCAGGCAATTGCGCAGCGGCAAACCTTCGATCGTGCTGGAAAGCTCCGACAGCGGACTGCTCATGAACTCGTTCATGCTGCAGCCCGGCGAGGAGAAGATCATCGCGGAACATTTGGTTCAAGTGTTGCGCGCGCACACTGCATGATCGAGAAACCAGCAAGCCGCGTTCGCTGGTTTCTCATCGGGTGGCTGTTCGTCCTGAGCGCCGTTGCTTTTCTCGATCGTGTAAATCTTTCGATCGCGGGGAGCTCGCTTTCCCGCGAATACCACCTCAGCAACGTTCAGTTCGGTTTCCTGTCGACAGCACTGCTCATCGGCTACACGCTGTTTCAAACACCCGCCGGATGGCTCGCCGACCGTTTCGGACCGCGGCGCGTGCTGACCGGCGCAGTCTTGTGGTGGGGAGTTTTCACCGCACTGACTGCGGCGATTCCTGTTTCGATCAGCAATCCCTTGCTTGCTCTGGTCGCCATTCGTTTTCTTCTGGGGTCGGGCGAAGCTATCATGTATCCCGCTTCCAATCAATTCGTGTCGCGATGGATTCCCACGCAGGAACGCGGAGCGGCGAACGGCCTGATTTTCGCGGGTGTTGGCGTTGGTTCCGGTTTTTCACCTTTTGTGGTCACATACACCATGGCGCATCACGGCTGGCGGTTTTCCTTTTGGGTTTGCGCGTTGATCGGCTGCGCCGTGGGAGTTGTGTGGTACGTCGCGGCGCGCGACACTCCGCAGCAGCATGCGCGCGTATCGCAATCGGAACTGGCCAAGATCCAGTCCGGCCTTACGCTCGGCGTGCCAACCGACAGAACGGTCAAGACAAGCCCTCCTTGGGCACGAATTCTTACCAACCGAGACATTTGGATCGTGACCGCCAGTTATTTTTGTTACGGCTACGTTGCCTGGATTTTCTTCGCGTGGTTTTATCGCTATCTCAGCGAAGTGCGTGGCCTGAATCTGAAGGCCAGTGCTTTCTACGGCACGCTTCCCTTTCTTGCGATGGCGATTTCCTGCCCGCTGGGCGGAATCGTCAGCGACATGCTGACGCGTACCGCTGGACGGCGGGTCGGCCGATGCGGTGTCGCTGCATTTGCGATTGCGCTTGCAGGCGTTTTTCTTGCGTTTGGTTCCAGAGTTGACAACGCGCGACTCGCGAGCGTTGTGCTGGCCGGAGGCGCCGGTGCCCTCTACTTCTCGCAAAGCTCCTTCTGGTCTGTCAGCGCGGACATTGGCGGCTCGTTTTCCGGTTCCGTTTCCGGCTTCATGAACATGGGGGCACAGGCCGGAGGCGCGCTCACGGCCTCTCTGACACCTTGGATTGCCGCGCGCTACGGATGGACTGCTTCATTTCTTGTGGCTGCGGCGCTGTGCGGGTTCGGAGCGTTCGGATGGCTTCTGGTCGATCCCGATCGCAAGCAAACTGCGTCGTCACTTGCGACCACGCCGTGAAACAACCAAGCGACGGAACTCGCTAAGAACCGTTTATTGCGCGAGACCTTCCACTTCGCCACGAAGCACGGTGATGGAAGCTTTCGGTAGAACGAAAGTGCGATCGCGTGTTTCGGGCACGATGGTGGCCACGGTTGGACCGTCCGGATCGGCGTGGCTGTTCTCTCCGTCGTTTTTCCAGACGTACTGCTCGCTGCCGAAGGTCGTCAGAGTGACGGGACCGGAGAAGGATAGCTTCCGCCTGGTCTTCGAATCTTCAAAAACAACGCGCACGGTGTGGGGACTGTTCTCGTCGCGATTGACCAGCATGACCGCCCACTGGTGGTCCGGACGATGCAGCGCATAGGAAGTGACCAGCGCGTTTCCCTCGCTGTCCGGGATGCTGACCGAGGATGGGAACATGCGGTGCACGCCAGACCGATGCTGCACCCACTCGAGGTTGATCATGTGGGCGGCGAAGTAAAGAGACGTGTAGCCGGTGATGTTGTAATCGCGGTCAGCCACAAAGTTGGACCAGGTAGCCCAACCGAGACAAGTATCGCGGACCGGCTCGGGCTGAATGGGCGAATGGTAGAAAGCGGTGCCGCCGCCTTCAAAAAACGAGCCGACATTATCCGCGAGCCATAACGCCGCAAAGATGGTGCTCATGGGTCCGGTGAGGCTGGAGGCGAGGTGGTCCTCGGTCACCATCAGCGGAACGTCTTTCGGTACGCCGTCTTCTCTCCACACCTGCAGGATATGTTTCATCAACCGCGGTTCCTGATACAGGGTCTTCCAGGTGATGGTGCATCCTTCGAAGGGATAGTGTTCGAACGATACGAAGGAAAGATCGGAGATACGGCCATGGGCCTTCAGGTACGCCACGAAGCGTCCCATCCAAGACTTGCGGCCCTGGGCGTCGGGCCACACGGTAATGTCTTCGTTGACACCTTCGAAGACCGGCCCTCCCAACTTGAGCTTGGGATCGACTTTGTGGATGGCCGCGGCCCACTGGATGTAGAGCGCGCCGTAGTCTTCCGGCAGAGCATGCTTTCCGTCGGGCTCTTCGCCCAGCTCAATACCAGAAATGGGATAGCCCCGGCGTTCGATGTAGGCGATCTGGGCAGCCGCATCGTCGGGCGTGCCATAAAGCATGGTGACCGGAATCATGGCGGGAAGATTGTTGGTGAGTCCGCTGGTGAAGAAGAGATCGAAGCCGCTGTGCTGTGAAGGTCCGCTGGCGTTGACGTCCCCCGCCGAATGCCAGGGGTCGATGGAAGAAGTGCAGTAAGAGATCTTTTGGTGCTCGGAAGCGTCGCTGACGGCTGCTGCAAATTCATTGTTGGCATCCATGTTGCCAACTTCGACTTCTTTCATGGCGTATCCAACGCAGTTGCGGACGTCGGCGGCGCCGTGCTCATCGCAGGTGTTCGAGGATTCCGTCATCCAGATGCGGAGGTACTGCGCGGAAACAGCGGCATCTGTGAGCTTGAGAGTCACCGTGCCGCCTGAAGCGTTTGTTAGCGTGCCGGAGGGGAAAGTTTTCCACTCGCCTTGAGGCCCCTTGTCGAAATCGAGAGCATCTTTTCCGACCCAATATTCGACCCGGTAGGTTCGGGCATACGGGGCAGCCCACGCGATGCGGACCGCGTTGACCGCTTTCTCGGATTTTAAATCCACGACGACCCATTGGGGGTGAAGCGCATCGCTTTCGCGGGTAAATTTGGAGGTGAGGTACGGATTGCTCTTCCAATAGGTTAGCGTGGGGCCTTGAATCGGGCGATCACCGCTGGTCGAAAAACCACGGTGGGGCAGGGCGTAAGGAAGAATGTAGCGGAGCAGCTCCTTGAGCTCGGTGCTGCCCGTGAAATAACCGCTCTTGTGAGCCGGATCGCTCCAGGTTCCGTTCTCGGTCCAGTGCCAGGCGGCCATGCGAAGTTCGGTGTTGTTGCGATAGCTGATCGGACCCCATCCCGCCGAGAGGGATTCCTGGATGATGTGCGGGGTATAAACCTTGTCGATTCCAGAATGCGACAAAACATCGATCGAGCTGCCCAGGGCGCTGTCGGGATCGAACGAGTTAATGGCGCGGCCTGGAGCGGCTTCGACATGGACCGTGGCCACGGGTTCTCTCACCTGGGCGCGGACTTCGCCAGCGCACGGGTATAGCACGATTGCCACAGCTATAGGTGCAAGAGAATGCCCCTTCATCGTGTGGCCCCCTCGAAAGATCGGCGGCAGATGATAGCGTATTTTCAGCTGTTCTTAGGCCTTTTTCCGTCGATTTGACACCGCGTGAGGAGCGGAAAATGGTGCCTCGCCGATGGTCACCCGCACGCACGCCTGGTTAGAAAATCCGTGCGAATCGACTCCAACCTGGCTCAGATTTTCTGAACTATAAACGCCCTTGCGGGATAGAATGCGGTTCTGTTTGCTTGCGGTATTTCACGTTCCTTTTGAGCCAGGAGGCAAGTCTTGTTACAGCGGAGAATCTTGTACGCGATTCTGATGACCTGTGCGGCAGTCCTGGGGGTAGCGGACCGCGTTCGTGCCCAGGAGAGCTATGCGGTGATCACGCAAAATGGCGTCTCCATGAAAACGCGTGACGGCGTGACTCTTCATGCCGATATTTACCGTCCAAGGGCTGACGGAAAGTTCCCGGTCATCCTGATGCGTACGCCTTACGACAAGAGCGTCGGTTGGGCGGCTGCGCCGGCGTATCAGGTAGCCAGCCACGGCTACGTCTTCATCATCCAGGACGTTCGCGGGCGCTATACATCGGAAGGCGAGTGGTACCCGTTCCGCCACGATTCGGACGACGGCTACGATGCTGTGGAATGGGCTGCTGCGTTGCCATTTTCGAACGGCAAAGTCGGCATGACGGGGGGCTCGTACGTCGGCGCTACGCAGATGCTCGCGGCCATTGCGCACCCGCCGCATCTTGCGGGAATTTGCCCGGTGGTTACGGCCAGCAATTATCATGACGGCTGGACCTATCAGAGCGGTGCGCTCGAACAGTGGTTCGACCAGAATTGGACGACTCAGTTGGCCACGAACACCATGTGGCGATTGATTGCGAAAGATACCAATGCGCTCATAGGCGCGCCCACTCTACCGCTTACTCACTATTCGGCGTTCAATTATCCAGCGCTTCCGGCGGGCGCCGAGGCCACGGCCCAACTTGCGCCGTACTATCTTGATTGGCTCGCACACCCGGACTATGACGCGTATTGGAAGCAGTGGTCTATCGAGGAGCGTTTTTCGGATATTCAGGTGCCGGCCCTTCACATTGGCGGCTGGTATGACATTTTTCTGACCGGGACGTTGCGCAATTACATGGGAATCAAAACTCATGGCGGTACGGACGCGGCGCGCAAGGGCCAGCGCCTGCTCATCCAGATTGGCGGGCACGCCGGTTTCGGACGCCATATTGGCGATGTCGATTTTGGCGATGAGGCGATCAAATTTCCTTCCACGGCCGTCTTGCTTGCCTGGTACGACTATCTCTTTAAGGGCGTGCAGAACGAGTTTGGCACCGAAGGCGCCGCCGCGGGCAAGCCGGTGCACGTTTTCGTCATGGGCGAGAACGCGTATCACCAGGAATGGGATTGGCCTCCGCCGCAAGCTAAACCGACTCGCTACTTCCTGCATTCGGGCAGTTCGGCAAATTCATTGCGCGGCGACGGGAGCCTTTCTCTCACGCCGCCCAAGAAGGAAGGGGCTGATAAATTCACCTATGACCCGGCCAATCCTGTGCCCACGATTGGCGGCTCGCTCTGCTGCGACGCCGAGCACTACGAGCCCGGCCCGCGTGACCAGCGCGCCGCGGAAAATCGCGACGACGTGCTTGTCTATTCCACCAAGCCGCTCGCCGAGGATATGGAAGCTACGGGCCCGGTCACGCTTGAGCTCTGGGCGAAATCCTCGGTGGTGGACACCGATTTCACCGCAAAGCTCGTGGACGTAGCGCCCAATGGCTTGGCGTTGAATCTCACCGACGGAATCCTTCGGATGCGCTATCGCGATTCGCAGGAGAAGCCCGAAATGATGAATCCGGACCAGGTTTATAAAATCACGGTAGACCTGTGGGCTACGAGCAACGTGTTCAAGAAGGGCCACATCCTTCGCCTGGAGGTCTCCAGCAGCAATTTCCCGCGCTTCGATCGCAACCTGAATACTGGCGCGGAACAAGCGACGAGCCGTGAATTTGTCTCGGCCACCAACACGATCCTGCACGACACCGAGCACCCTTCGGCGCTCGTTCTGCCGGTGATGCCAGCCGGGACCCCGGCGCCGTGACGAACGTGCTGATGGCCGAGTTTTAGGGTCGGCAGATCGAGCGTGCGCTGCGAAGCATCAAGATCGCTAGGTTCGGAAGAGGAAGCTCGTGCCGAGAAAGAGTCGCCGCCCTTCTCCTTCTCACAATCGGCTCTTGTTTTGCTCCTGCTCGGCCGCAACAGCAGCCATCCGATACTGCGCCACAGCAAACAACGTCTCCGCCGCCGGCGGAAAAGACGGGACATGCAGGCTTCGCCGGGGACAATGTCTGCAGCTCTTGTCATCAGGACAAGTTCCGAACATTCGAGCTAACGGCTCATCACCTCACTTCCCAGCCGCCGAGCGCTGATTCAATCGGCGGCAGATTCACTCCGCCACGCAACATGATGAAGACGGTTAACCCCGCGCTCTCTTTCCGAATGGATGCCAGGGACGGCAATTTTTATCAAACGGCGATCCTTGGGGAGCCGCCGCACGCGAAAGAACGGTCAGAGGCGTTTGGCATCGTGATCGGCTTGGGAAGAAAGGGGCAGACATATCTGTACTGGAAAGGCGATGAACTTTTTCAGCTTCCCATTTCCTACTGGACGCAGATTGAACAGTGGGTCAACAGTCCGGGATATCTGGACGGGGAAGCAAATTTCGACCGCCCGGTACCTCCGCGTTGCGTTGAATGCCACGCCGCTTACTTTAAGCCGTTGGCTCCTTCGCGCCTGATGAATCGTTACGACCGGACGGATTTTGTATTGGGGATTTCCTGCGAACGCTGCCACGGTCCCGGACAGGAGCATGTGTCCCGCCACAGCTCATCTCAGGCCGGCGCGCCCGCTGGAGAGGCGATCGCGAATCCCGCGAAGCTTTCCCGCGACCGACAGATCGAGGTGTGCGCTCAGTGCCATGGAGGCTTCGGAGAGGCAGTCGCTCCCGCATTTTCTTTCCAGCCGGGAGAGTTACTCGCGGATACCATCAAACTCCAACGACCCGCAACGGGCGCCAGTGTGGACGTTCACGGAAATCAAGTGGCTCTTCTGGCGAGGAGCCGCTGCTATCAATCGTCTCCTACCATGACCTGCTCGACCTGCCACGACGAACATGCACCCGAACACGCTGCGGCCAGCTATTCGAACCAGTGCTTCACGTGCCACGAGCCCGACAAATGCGGGATCTACGCCAAACTAGGCGCGCAGATTGTTAACAACTGTATCGATTGCCACATGCCGGTCCAGCAATCGAAAGTAATTGTTTCCGACGTGGACGGCACGGATGTGAAAGCAAATATCCGTAATCACTGGATTAAGGTTTACGACGAATCTCCAGCACGCTGAATTCGCGGATCAGCACAAAATGGACGCACATCGGGCCTCTTAGTGCGAAGCTTGTCCGCTCATCTCCATCGCCCACACCGCGGCTGGACGCATGTACATGGACGCCCTAAAATTTCCGGTGTCGTCCCAAGCCTCCGGCGTTCGGAACCAATACCCCTTGCTCTCATAAATCACGTGATGAATACCCCAAGCGGTGCGGTAAGCCTCATCTTTTAAGCCTTCACTTAGCAGTAGCGATGCCAGCCCGAAACTGGTGCCGACCCAAACCTCCTGCGCCTGTTCATTGTCTCGAATAATGGCGCCGTTGGCGGTCATTCCGTTAGCCGCGCCCATTTCCCCGTTACCGAATTTCATCACGTTGTTCGCGAAAATCTTTTTCAGCGCGGAGATTTGCATTTCCCGGGGGACCAGATCGCCCAACCCGGTCATGTTCGCATACCATTGCCCGGCCAACTGATCCGCCTGGATGCTGTCCCGGTACTCACTCTCCATGTCGTAGCGGAAATATTCGCCGTTCCACAGTTTGTCGATGTAGGTCTTTTGGGCTTTCTGGAATAGATTGTGATATTCGTCTACGGCTTGCGTTTCGCCAAGAGCGCGCCCGGCTTCCTCGGAAGCTCGCAACGCCGCAAGCCACAATCCGCCGCAGTACGCACTCACGCCGCGAACCACCCAGGAATCGTAGGTCTGATCCGGGTAACCGCTGTTTTCTGGTATCCCGCCACCATGGTCAAACTGCCTTAAATAACTCATGGCAGATTGGACGGCAGGCCACATCTCGCGCAGAAAAGCCTTATCGCTCTTTCCGGTCAGAACATAGTCGCGATAGACCATCAGAACGAATTTCGAATTGAGATCCTTCCAGTCGTTGGTGTCCTGCCAACCAGGCTCATTAACCGTAATAAACGGGTCTCCTTCGGGAACTCCTAAATCGTGCGGCACCGCGCCTATCTTCTTGCGTTTGTGGAGCACCGGGGTCCCGGTCTGCTGCGTTTTCCAGACCCATAGCCCCAATTCCGGATACTCACGCGGAACGGTCTGTGCGAATTCGCGCAACACTTGCTTGTCGATCGTGGGCCAAAACTTCAAAAGCGGCATGGAGGCGTAAAAGCGAACGTCCAGCGTTCCGTAGTAGGCGTAATCGAAGCATTCCAGTAGCGCGAATGTCGCGGGCAAAGTGCGGTCGGAATTCTCCTGGCGCCCCCAGAAGGTGCCGCCGTCGGTCAAAACGTAAAGCTCATTAAAGAGCATGCCGCGATACCAAGCCGGCTTGCTCTCATCCTTAATATAGGGAGATTGCCAGGCATCGATGGCATCACTCCAATCGGCTGCGTGGAGCAACCCATCGCGCGCGATGGACCACGAATTGTTGCCGCTGGTGCCGTAAAAGTCGGTGTAGCGGCGATTCCACTTGCGGCCCTGCCCAAACTCGACCACCGGAAAATCCCAGGCGATCACCATGGGGACTACCTTTTTCTCGCCGGGTTGCAGCGTGAACCGGATGGCTATGGCCCCGCCCAACTTCTCGCTGGCACTTACCCAAGAAGTATCGCTGTCTGCCAATCTTCCGTCCTTGGAGAAAGGAACCCACACGGCCTTGCCGTCGCCATCCGCAAGAAATTCCGTCTGATAGGTAACTTCCACGCCGGGCGATTCCAGAGCTGCGATGGAAAATTCGCCGTCCCATTCGCTTTGCGCGCCGTCGGCCCGACTGCGGTCAAAAACGACGCCTTTCATCGTCTCGGTCGGGGTCACAGAGTCTTTTCGGTAATGGTTTTGATTTCCCTGATTCAGGGCGCCCTGAAAATCGTGGGTGTACGTTCGAAACCATCCTCCCATGTTGGTCCAGGACAGGAGAACGGAAACGGTGACGACCTTGTTCGTGGGATTTTCCGCGTGCCATCGATATACCGCCACTGGATAACTCGATTCCTTGTAATTGTCCGGCAGAATGGGGGAAAACTGCTCTAACACGACGTGCGCGGGGAATTTGTCCCACTTGTAGTCATACCAGGACTTCGGAAACAGCGCGGCATACTCGCCGGCCCCGACCGGATAATCCCATTGCCAACTGGAAAGCTCGCCGTTCCTGGGATGATCATTCACCAGAACCTGGGCGGTTCCGGCCGGCTCGCCCGCTACCTGCTGGAACATGGCGAATTGGTTCGCGGAGACCGGAGCGTACTTGTGCACTCCACTCTTGATGTGCCAACGGGCGAAATCACCTCGATAGGTTCGCGAAAATGTTCCAGAACCAAAGCCACCCACGGGAGCGCCTTGCCAGTAACCATCGTCGATGTCCCTGCCATTTTTCCGAACGCCGGGATTCGAAAGAGGTTGTCCGAGCGGCCTCCTCCACGCTGTTTTCGGAATTTCGTCGCCGGTGCATGGCGTGGGCGCCAGCGCCCAGACGCTTGGGATCACAGCCAGCAGCAATCGCACGTACTTCCTCATTGGGCCTCCAGAGGCTCAGGCAAATTGGAAATGGAAAGTTCGAAAAGGTTCCTTGTGTTCTCGTGCACAATCTTACCGGCCGCTATTCGCTGCGGCCTTCTGGCTCAAACCAGCCTGCCAGTATTGATTGAAGCCGATATAGTCTGAAGGAAGGTTGGCCAGAATGGTGCGCCTCAATTCGAGGATGTCCACGGTGCCCAGGCTCTTGTAGAGAATTTTGCCGTCGCCATCGAGCAACACGGTATAAGGAACCGCCGATTCCCACGCAGGGTCAAACGCAACTTGCAGCGCCGCCGTATCGTCCGAGGCGAACAGCAGGTTCCTGCTGGTAGCGTGCTTTTTCTCGAGCATTCTCTGCACGCCGGCCTTTTCGTCGGGCATGTTGGCAGACACGGTGATCAGCTCAAAATCACGAACCTTGTACATCTGATAGGTGTCCTGCAGATCGGCGAACTCATCGATGCACGAGCCGCACCAGGTGGCCCAGAAACTCACAAGCAGCATGTGCTTGGTCCGATTTTCACGGAGGGTCTTCAAGTCAGCCGCTGTCGCCATTTCCAGCTTTACCGGTTGTTCTTCGATCTTTCGAAGCGATTCGATGCGCGATGCTTCCTTTTCCTGCCACTTGGTCGAGCAACCGAAGACTCCCGTCTTTTGAACGGGCACTTCATGATTTGCCAACAACGCATCGATCGCGTTTCGCGCGTCCTGAGACTTTACCTGCTCCATGCGATAGCTATTGTCCATTCGGCCTTCGTACCGGAGCTTTCGTTCTTTGTCGAAAATGAAAACGTGGGGCGTGGCTTGCGGGCCGTAGGCGCGCGCGACCGATTGTGTTTCACCGTCGTAAAGGTAGGGATAGTGCAGGTGCTTGTACGCGACGCGAATTTTCATTTCGTCAAGCGTGTCGCTCATGTCGGACGAGTCCAGTTCGTCGATGCGCAGCGCCTTGGGGTCGTTTGGCTGGATGGCCACCACCGCCACGCCGCGGTCCCGGTAATCCGTTTCCAGTTGCTGGATTCGCTGCTCGTACATTTGTGCGATGGGGCAATGATTGCAGGTGAATACGACGACCAGAATCGGGCTGGCGGCGTAGTCGGCGAGACGATGGATTATGCCATCCACCCCGGGCAGGGAAAAGTCGGGTGCAGGTGAGCCCAACGCCAAAATCGGGTGCGCATTCTGCGCCGAAGCTGAGAAACTCAGGAGCAATAAACAAATCATTCGCCACATCTGCTTCCAACCTCCATTCCTACGCTCGACAAAGATATTTGCTCGGCTGCCGGGGTTTAATCCGTCACTGCTTCGCCGCTACCCCGACTGATTGCCCATTTTTCATGCTGTCGTTCTGCGCGTTACCGGGCTGGGCCGGAAGCGGACGCGGAGTCACATCCGCATTGACAAGACCCATGGCCCATTTGACGGCTTCCACATACATTTCTTGCATTCTCGGATCGTCCCAATTCTGCTCCACGTGGCCCAAGGTCGAGTAGAAAACCCGCCCCTTGCCGTACATTTTTGCCCACGCGACGGCGAAATCGCGATCCTTGCGGTGAACGTGCGGATTGTCTAGATCGAGTTTGCTGGCATCGAGCCGCATTAGCACCCGCACATTTTCCCGCGACCAATCTTTCATCTGGTAAATCTCATCCTTCAGCACGAAGGATTTCGGCCACTGTTGCATGCCTGGGAAGTTTGGATCCTCAACGATAATTGGCGCGTCAAACGTGACCCAAGGATGCTCGTCGAAATATCCGCCGATCATTTCTCCATATTCGGGCCAGGACGTGAACGTGATGGTCGCGCTGTGCACCCCGACGAAGCCCTTGCCATCGTCGTGAACGAAGGATAAAAGCGCGGCCTTCTGTTCCGCGTTCATCTCCAACTCGCCCCCCGTGTAGAACAGCACGGCATCGAAGTCATTGAGGTTCTTGGCGTTGTATTCGAGCTTCCGTTTTGTGAGTACCTCAGTGTCCGTTCGAATCGTCGTGGTCCACAGGCCTGACTCACGGCCCAGGCGTTCCATAGTGGCCATGGCGTGCGACACCGCCTCGTGCCGGTAGCCTTTTTCTTCGCCGAGCACAAGGAGGTGCTTCATCGGTTGAGTGGCAGCCGGTGTTTGAGCCTGGCATCGGCCGCTGAAGACCAGGCAAACAACAATCGCAACGATTCGAACACTCGTCACCCGAGACCTCCACGATGCCATCCGTCCCAGCTACTTTTTATTCCCGAGCCAGAGAATTGCATTTTCGAAAAGCGTGTTTTGGATTGGGTCGCCATAAACCATGGGTCCGTGGCCCATGTTGAGGTACAACATCCTGTATTTCGTGTTGGTCCACACGACGGGAAGATCGCCTTCGGTGATGATGTCCTTTTTTCCAATCGGATAGTTGGAAGGATCGAGCGTCACGAGAACGCGGACGTTCTTATCGAGGCGCGGACTCGGCTTCCAGAGATACCACTCGTTTGCCGGGGCCTCGTAAGTTGCTGGCAGTCCCTTCGTCACAGGATGCCTGCGATCATCGATGGTCAGCTTCGCCGGCAGCACGGGCCAATTGTTCGTGTAAAACACGGCGCCGCCGAGAAACTGAACGAACCAAGGCCAATGGGTATCTTTGTCATTGTATCCGGCGACGTGGAAGCCGATCCATCCGCCGCCGTGTTCCATGTATTTCTCGAACGCCGCTCGCTGCTCGGGAGTCTGCGGGAAGTTGTTGAGCCACAGAATCAGGCGATAGGGCTTCAAATCGTTTTCGTTGAGCTTGCTCCAGTCGGTGGTGGTATCCAATACAAAGTTATCTTTTGCCGCCAGGCCCTTATAAAAAGCGAGTGCATCACTGGCAGTCTTCACGTGATCCGGTTCGACATCGGTCGAATAGAATGCGAGGACTTTGAAGGCCGGCTCCGCCGCACGTGTGAACCCACTCGATAAAATCAGGGCAAGGGCGGTCGCCATTATGGTCTGCACCACGACAGCTAGGAATCTTCCACGACGAACTATCATTCGAACTCGACGAGCGTGGCTCATTTCTCGCGATTCTCCTGCTGGCCAGCAGCCCAAAAAATAGCATTGGTGAAAATCCGCGTGAACGCTGGATTGTTGAAGTGTTCCGGACGATGACCCATGAAAATGTAAACGTTCCTGGCTTTCATGTGCTGGTTGGTCCAGATCACCGGATGATCGCCCATCTTCCTATCGGTCGCCGGCGTATAGGTCTTTTCATCCACGCTAGCGAGTACGTGGACATTCGGCCGCGGCGTGGTGTCATAGGTGTACCACTCTTCATCTTTGATCACGAAGGGCGATGCAACGCCTTTCATCACGGGATGGTTTGGGTCCTCGACAGTGACCGTGCCGGTGACGAAGCTTGCGATGTAATCCTTAAAGCGGATGCTTCCCATGAACTGGTGAAACCAGGGCCACATCTGGAAGCCGTCAAACTCCCCCAGCAGCGTGGCGTGGTGAAACCCGATCCAGCCGCCTTTGCCCTGTTCAATATATTTGAAAAAAGCGGCCTGCGCCGTGTCGGTCCAATTGTAGGGAGGGTAGTTCAGCTGAATGAAAAGATTGTATTTCGCGAGAAAGGCATCGTCGATTCTTGCGGTGTCTTCGATGTAGTCCACGGAGAAATTGTTTTCGCTGGCCAGCTTTCCCAGCCAAACCTTTGCCGCGTCTACAAAGGGCTTGTGGATGCCTCCATGCTCGGCGAGCGCAATCACATGGAATCGCGCGGGCTTGCCCTGCGCTTCCACGACATGGCCGATGAAGCAAAGCGCGAGCGCAAGGGCAAGGAATCGCACAGGCGCCCTAAGCCGCGGATTTCGTTTGAGTCGAAACATATCAGTGCGTGTGCACCGATCCTGGCGTAGAGATTTCCTTCGCCGGCATCGTCGCGTCGAACTTCAAGTTGAAAAACCCAACCATCATTTCGTCCCAGCTTTGCTGGCCCCAAATGACGGCCTTTGCTGGATCCGGATTTTCCGGATTGTTCGCCGAGTTGTCGAAGTGCGCGGTGCATTCAATCTTCGTGCCTTGAGGAAGGTCAATCGGATCGACGAGGTTGTACCAAAGCTGCCAATGCCAGTTGTAAACCGGAACGCTCAGGATCGTCTCGGTTTTGCCATCGGGAAATGTCAATCGATATTCAAATGCCTTTCCGCGCGAGTGCATATGCGGGTGCAACCCGACCAGTTTCACGGACCTCTGTACCTCGAAAGAGGCATCCACCTTGTAGTCCGGATCGCCCGGAGGAATTTTGAATGTTCCGTTCGAGGCGGAGAGCGTCAAGACGCGCTCTTTCGGCGCCGATTTCGCTAGAACGAGCCCCAGCTTGGTCTGGTCCGTCGTGGCCTTTCCGTTCGGCGTGTAGTGAACTTCGAAGACGATGTCGGAACCTGCCTTGATCAGCTTGCCTTCACCGGGATGCAGGATTTCCGCCGGCTGTCCTGGTGCGTAGCCGACGAGGAAATCGCTCGGCAATGCGCTGGCGTCCGTCTTCTCGTCGGTTTTCGGAGGGGGCGCGATGAAGAATACACCCGGCTTCTGGTCCTTGAAATAATTGGAGCCAGGCTCGCGGAGATACGCGATGATGTGGTGCACTACGGCGCGATCGGTCGGGCGTACCTCAAGAGCCTGCACCCATTTGTCTTCCTTAAAACCCGTCGGGACGATCACGTACTGATAGTCGATGACTCCGGTGGCCGGAACCGAGAAAGGCTTCGGAAGTTGAAAGACAACGTCTGGCGTAGGAATGCCCCAGCCTTCCACGAAATCCTTCACCGGAGAAGGCATGTCTTCTGGGGCGCCTTTTTGCGATCCTCCATTGACCCAAGCCACCAGAGTTCGCACTTCATCGGCGGACAACGATCGCTCGTTCGAAAAATGCCCGTATTTTGGGTCGGCGTACCAGGGCGGCATGATCTTCTGCGTCACCACCATCTTGATTGTCGCCGCCCACGGACGCGTGTCCTCGTAGGTAAGCATAGAGAACGGTGCAGCCTCGCCGGGCCGATGGCAGGTCTGGCAATGCTTCTGCAAAATTGGCGCCACGTCCTTGGTAAACGTCGGTGGAGGATTACCCGGCTCCTGTCCAAGCGCGGACCGCGCGAAACCAAGTGTGGCTACCAGTAGAATCGACAAATGCTTCATCAATTTCTCCATACTCATGAGTGAATTTCCACCGGATGCAGGTCGGGCGAAATGGTGAAACCCGCGAAAGAACATCGAATTACCTCCATTTGTCCTCACCCTCGACGACCGTAATGTAGCGATCGACGGGAAGATCCGTGAACCGCTGCGTCTCGCCACCCGGCAGCGGCCACTTTACCTCCACCCAATCCATTTTGTCGCGGTTTCCCAAACCCAGGACGATGCGTGGATCGTGGGACGAAAGATAACTGCCTCCGCCTACCTTTTCGCGACTCCGCTTCAAGTCTCCTGCCTGATAGGAGATGCGCGCGCCAATCGCATCGGGATTAGACCTCTTGCCGATGAGCCGTACTCCTAGCCAATGATTGCCCGCCGCTGCCGTGTTCTTCAGAAGTATCGGCGCCTCGTTGTTAACCGAAACGAGGACGTCCACGGCGCCATCATTGTCGAAATCGCCGATAGCCAGGCCGCGGGCGGACACTTTCCGTGAAAATACGGGTCCGCTCTCGGCGCTGACGTTCTGAAACCCCTTTTCCGTATAGCGGAAAAGCATCATTGGCTCTTCGTAGGTCACCTCGCCGTGGAGCAAATTGATCAGGTCGTCGGGATTGCCGTTGGCGAGGATCAAGTCCAGATTGCCGTCGTTGTCGTAGTCAAAAAACTTCAGCCCCCAGCCGCTCATGAATTTGGTGGCCTTGCCGATACCGGTGGAAAGCGCCACGTCGTCGAACGTTTCGTTGTGATTGTTGCGATAGATGGCGAACATTTCGCGGTCAAGGTTGGAGACGAACAGGTCCATCCAGCCGTCTCCGTCGAAATCGGCGGAATCCACGCCCATGCCGGAGCGCGGCCGGCCGCTATCGCTATAGGCGACGCCAGCGGTAGTGCCGATCTCCTCGAATTTTCCCTTGCCACGGTTGACGTAGAGAAAATCAGCCACTGTGTCGTTGCTCACCCACAGGTCCATCAGCCCGTCGTTATTGATGTCCGTCGCCACAACGCCCCAGGCTTTGCCGAGATTTCCGGCGATCCCGGATTCCTTGCTAACATCGGTGAACGTGCCGTCGCCGTTGTTGCGGTACAGCCAACTGGCCATCGGCGAATAGATCTTGGGAATGCAGTAGTGATGGCGGCCATCTTCGTGGATGCCGCAAGGCTTATTCAGTTCCTTGCTGAACTCGACGAAGTGGCACACGAACAGGTCGAGGCGCCCGTCATTATCGTAATCAAACCACACGGCGCTGGACGCCCATCCGGGAGCGGCTACACCGGACTTTTCGGTAACATCGGTGAAAGTGCCGTTGCCGTTGTTGTGGTAGAGGATGCTCCGGCCGTATTGCGTGACGTACAAGTCGGGGAAGCCGTCGCCGTCGTAATCGCCGACGGCGATCCCCTGGCCGAATCCGCCCCCGGCCACGCCGGCTTTTTCCGTCACGTCAGTGAAGGTTCCATCGCGCCTATTTTTGTACAGTGCGTTGCGCAAAGGCGAATTGGGGGTGAAAAAATCGCACTTGCCGCTGTTCACCAGGTAAATGTCCATCCAGCCATCGTTGTCGTAGTCGAGAAAAGCGCAGCCTGGTCCGGTGGATTCCGGCAGATATTTTCCCTCGGATTTTCCGTTGGTGTGCACCCAGCGGATGCCGCTTCTTTCCGCGGGCACTTCTTCAAAGGGAAAGCGAGGCGCGTCAGGGAGGGCAAGTCCGGGCCCACGCGGCAGAAGCAAAGCCCCCGCCGCAATTCCCGACAGAAAACCGCGCCGGCTCACACCGCGCATGCGTCTGCCGTCTGTCATCATTTATTCGATCGGATTCGATGCACAGTGCGATTTTCCTGGCCTTTGCACTTTGACGCAAACGGCAAATGCCTCATTGGGGGTTCTCAGCCGCCGGAGATGTGGGCTTGGGAGCAGTCATGCTGCGGTGGATGGCAAACTCTTTCTCCGCGTCTTCCTTGTTTCCGCTTCGGCTGAGCGCAGTGGCCAGATTGTAGTGAACCTCTGGATTCTCGGGGGTGAGGCGCTCCGCCACACGCAGCGGCGCAATTGCCTCCTCGTAACGCCTGACAGTGACGAGACAAAAGCCCCATGCAAAATATGCGTCCGCGAAAGTCGAATCGAGTTTCGCGGCCGCGGAAAATTGAGCGATGGCTTCCTCCCAATTTTCGTCTCTGCGCGCCAGTTCGCCCAAGACGTAGTGAGCGCCGGCATTTTTCGGATCGATTTCGATCTCTTTCTGGAATTCCAGTCTCGCGCGTTGCATTTCATCGGGACCGGCATCCGGCCGGGAGAGCAATGACCTGCCGAGCAAAAAGTGAATGCCGGGCGCCCGCGGATCCTGTTTGAGTATAGTTTCATATTCAAGCTGCGCGGGATCCCATTTTCCCTGCATCTCAAGTGCTTCGGCGTTGAGCTTATGAGCGGGAAATGATTGCGGAGCCATGCGGCCGAGATCCTGGGCCGTTCTGGTTGATAGATCCGAGTAGGCATGGACGAGGATGAAGAGCACCTCCGGGTCCCGGGGGAAGTGTTGGCTGAGCAACCGGATAAATTCGATGGTGGACTCACGATTATCCACGGTCAAAGAACAGCGAAGTCCAAGGACGCCGGCTTGTTTCCTGGTGTCCGCCGGACCTTGGGCGCCGAGGGCACGTTTGAGCGGGGGAATGGCTTCGCGGCAGTGACCCTGTTCCGCCATTGCTAGCGCCTGCTCCGTGGTTATGGCAGAAACAGCGGGAGGGGTGGGAGGGCCCTTTTGTTGCCGGGCCGCGAGAGGAAAAGCAGATAGAAGAAAGCTGAGTAGAACGAGGGGAAGTGGAACCATTCCTGGATGTCTGGACATTTGCTTGGGCGCCATTGACCTAAAGAAGACTCCCGCTAAAGAATCGCTGCTAAATAAAAATGAGGCAGGCGGGGGTGTTCGCCTGCCTTATTATACGCGACTTGTGTTTAGTAGTAGAGCTTCAGCGCAAACTGGAGGTTCCTCGGAGGCTGGGCGCTGTTACCTCCAACAGGGACAAGTTCGGAACTGGCGCCGGTCTCTGCGTTCCCCAAGTTAAGGTTGCCATCGTCGCTAAAGTTGAGGGCCAGCAACCCGTCGAGGCCTGCAAGGTTACCTTTGCCGATGCCGATTGTGTTGCCAAATTGCCCGACGCCCGAGGCCCGGCTAGTACCGTATTCAGCGTGATGTGGCTCCAACCGAAGCGGGCGTCATTTACGAGGTCGGTGCCGATCCTTCGGGTCCAGTCACCCACGGTGTTGTAGATTGGCGTCGTCGAAAAACCGTTCCCGAGCAGTTCGTACGCATTCGCCGAGGGGTTGTTTTGGAAGGCGGCGAAGACGGACCTACAACCCGGCGAACGCTTCGCCCTCATGCGGGAAGTCATTTACATGGAGTGATCCGCCACTTCTGGCGCGTCTTCAGCGTCAAACGACAGAAGAAAGCGTAGCGAAGAGCCGCTTCCATCCTGAACTACATCTCTTTAGTTCCAGAACTTGAGCGACCCAACACACAGGTTAGTGATGCACCGAAAACATGGGTTGCACTTTTTCTCTTCTCTTCAATGCGTCTTCACTCAGTTTTCCCCCTCATCCGAAGCCGATTCTGAAACCGAAATAGTGGCCGAAGGAGCAGACGTATATAGCGAGATGCTGATGACTCGGATTCTGAACTTAGCCGGAGACCAGTCCCGGCAAAGCTGCTAAAATCCTGTCCATCTCATGGGGAGAGAGCGAATAGTCGTTTTGATTGTCTTGGCACTCCTGGTTTGTTCTCCATTCATAGCTGGTCTAACCGTGCAAACCTCTCGTCTTGCTGCCCAGTCTGGCGATGCCGCAAGCGGACAGACAAGCGAAGCGGACTCCGTGTCGAACGCGCACATCTCTTTCCGAGACGTTGCCTCTGCGGTTGGAGTCACAACCGTGCCCAATTCCCGGACTGACCGGCGTTATGTGTTGGAGACGATGGGGGGCGGCGGAATCGCACTATTTGACTGTGACGATGACGGTAAGTTAGACATAGCGGTTGTTAATGACTCGACGATCGAGCAATACCGTAAAGGTGGAGACTTGATGATCACGCTGTACCACCAGGACGGCAACTCCTCCGCGTTACATTTCACCGATGTAACAAAAGCATCCGGCTTGACCACCCGCGGCTGGGGAATGTCGGTCGCGGTCGGAGACTACGATAACGACGGACTCCCGGATCTATATGTGACCGGCTATGGCCATAACGTGCTCTACCACAATCTCGGAAACTGTAAATTCGAGGACGTGACCGCCAAGGCGAGGCTACAAGCCGGAGGTTTTAGCACTGGCGCTGCGTGGGCTGATTATGACCGCGATGGGAATCTGGACTTATTCGTCGCACGGTACGTAAAGACGGATGTAAACCATCTTCCCGACCCGACGCGGACTTTTCGTGGCTACAGAGGAGTGCCCTTCGAACTGCCTGACACGATGGAGGGAGAAACCGACTTCTTATTTCGGAATCGCGGGGACGGCACGTTCGAAGACGTATCCGAAAAAGCGGGAGTAAACAATCCCGGCAAACTTCATGGGATGGGGGTGGTGTGGGGCGATTATGACGGTGACGGCTGGCCCGACCTCTATGTGACCAACGATTTTGGGTCGAGCTTCCTGTACCACAATCGGCATGATGGCACTTTTGAAGAAGTGGGGATTGCCTCGGGGACGGGCGTGGGACCCTTCGGACAGGGCTACGGAAACATGGCAGCGGATTTCGGCGATTTTGATCGGGATGGCAAACTCGACCTTTTTGTGACCCGCGCTGACGATCAACCCGCCAGCCTCTATCGGAATCAAGGCGACTATTTCGTAGACATCGGAGGCAAAGCTGGTATAGCGAGAAAAACAATGGCACCCGTGAAATGGGGGACCGGCTTTGGCGATTTTGACAATGACGGATGGCCGGACATACTCGTGGCTAACGGCAACTTTTCGTCGCTGTTGGACTCGCTCCCGAAGGAGGTTCGATTTGCCGAACCGATTCAACTCTTTCGCAACCGAGGCAATCTCACTTTTGAGGAGATCGCCGATGAGGCGGGGCTCAATACCGGGCGACTCTATTCCCGAAGAGGAACGGCCTTCGGCGACATAAATAATGATGGGAAGCTGGATGTAGTGGTCTTCAATGCTAACGCTCCGCCGTCGGTGTTCCTAAACGAAACGACGAACTCAAACCACAGCGTGCTTTTTCGGCTGATCGGGACGAAAAGCAATCGCGCCGCCATCGGCGCTCGTGTGCGCGTGACCACTTCCAAAATGACGCAAATCGACGAGGTCCGCGGGGGCGGCAGCTACAATTCAACAAACGACACCCGGCTCCACTTCGGGCTCGGAAGCGAAGCGACCATAAATAAAGTAGAAGTCTTTTGGCCGAGTGGTTTGCGGCAGGAGTTCGGCGAAATTCAGGCCGACGCGATCTACGAGATCAAGGAAGGCGAGCCCATCCGGAAGACCACACAGCTGTCGGCGTTATGAGAAACGCTGATGAGCTACCTTGGCGAGATTTCTCCAGATAAAAGGCCGAGTGAGAGAGAAAAGAGTGCGGCTGCGCCTGGGTCTCTGGAGATTTGCATTGGGTGCTGTTGTACTCTGGAACCGCTCCGAAGGAAAAAGCCACCTAAAAAAATGAGGCAAGCGGGAGTATTCGCCTGCCTCATTATACGCGGTTTGTGTTTAGTAGTAGAGCTTCAGCGCAAACTGGATGTTCCTCGGAGGCTGGGCGCTGGTAACTTGTCCCATGTTGGAGCCAAGGCTCATATTGGGCGCGTTAAGCTGTACGTGGTTAAACGCGTTGATAAATTCGGTTCGGAACTGCAGTTTGAACCGTTCCGTGAGCGGGAAGTCTTTATGCAGACTCATGTCCACATCGGTGTAGTGCGGCCCACGCACGCCGGCGAGCTGCGGAGCGCAGTCGCCGAAGGTTCCAACCGCAGGGTTGGTGAAGTTGCCGTTGTTGGTGAACCACTGGAAGCCACCCACTCCTGGGAAGGCGGCCGGGCTGATGGGAGTTTCTCCGGTAATCGCCGGGAGGCCACTGCAATCAGCACGCGAACCGCGGGAGAACGTCCCGGAATTGTCAGCCGCTCCGTAAACGGGCATCGGGAAGCCGGTGCGGAAGGAGACGATCGGGCTAACCGACCAGCCTCCGACAGCGGCATTCGCCACCTTGTTCATGTTGCTGCCAAAGGCCTTGCCGCGCCCAACGGGAAGCTCATAAACAGCATAGGCGGAAATGATGTGGGTGGCATCGTAGTAGCACGGTGCCCATTCTGACTTCGCATCGTAGATGTTCTGCCAGTAGGCCGACGCGCTCAGAGCATTGTTCCAGGCTCCGTAGTAGCCGGTGCTGTCAGACATGCACTTGGAGTAGGTGTAGGACACCTGGTATTGCAAGCCGTGGCCCGCCTGCTTCTGGAGGACGGCCTGCAGCGAGTTGTACATCATGGTGCCGTTCGACTGGGTCCCGCCAGTTTGCGTAGCGATTGTGTTATAGAACGCTGGGTTTTCGGCGAAAAATGTACTGGGGGCAGTGCATGGCGGAGTCCCGCAAGAGGAATTTGGAAGCAGGACTCTCTGCGTATAAGAGAACGGCACCATCAAGTGGTTGGCTTTCTGACCGACGTACCCAATCTGGAAGGTGGTATCTCCCCAGAATTGATGCTGGACTGCGAGGTTCCATTGATTGTCGATCGCCGGCTGAACGTTCGGATCCCAAAGGTCGAGAATGGCGCCGGCGAAGCACGAATAGTTCAGACAGCTACTCGTCGGCGGCGTGGCCGGAATGCCATCTGCGGTGGTCGAACCAGGTAATGATACGCTGTTGTAGACGGTATTGATCTGGGCCGGGGTAAAAGGCGGGTTCTGAGGCAGCCGCAGGTTTGTACCGGTACCCTCTAGATAAGAGGAGATGGTGAACGCACCGCGTATCACCGTGTGGGTACCCAGCATCGCGGGAGTCCATGCGAACCCAATGCGCGGCTCAAGGTCCTTTCCGCCATAGACACCATTGTACAGAGACCTGCTGTTTCCATCTTGGCCGGCGAGCTCGACAGCGCCCGTAGCAAAATTGTAGTTGGATTGTTGGTTGTTCACTTCGATCCAGGGTGTAAATAACTGGTAGCGCAGACCAAGATTCAAGGTCAGGCGCTCGGTGACTTTCCATGTGTCTTCGACGTAGAGGGCAACAATGTTATCGGTCTGTGTCCAGGTTTTCCCGGTACTCACACCACGGCCAATTGTGTAAGGGAGGCCGAGGAAGAAATCGGCAGCACCGTATCCGGCGCCAGTGGAGGCACTACCGATGGTGTCGCTGGTGAAGCGGCCATCAAAGTCCATAAGGCCAAGTTCCCCATTGTTCCCCGGATAGAAGGTCTTGATGATCTCATGATTATATTCCCCGCCGAATTTGAAGGTGTGCCGGCCGTGCGTCCAGGTAACCGCATCTTCGCCCTGGTAGACCTGGTCGTTGAAGCTCTCGCCGGTCTCTGCGTTCCCCAAGTTAAGGTTACCATCGTCGCTAAAGTTGAGGGCCAGCAACCCGTCGAGGCCTGCAGGGTTACCATTGCCGATGCCGATGGTGTTGCCAAATTGCCCGACGCCCGAGGCCCAGCTAGTACCGTTATTCAGCGTGATGTGGCTCCAACCGAAGCGGCCATCATTTATGAGGTTGGGGCGGATGCTTCGGGTCCAGTCACCCACGATGTTGTAGATTGGCGTCGTCGAAAAACCGTTCCCGAGCAACTCGTACGAATTCGCCGAGGGATTGTTTTGGAAGGCACGGGTAAAACGGCCCGAAATGCTGTCCTTATCGGAAGCTTTGTAATCGACCTTGATATCGCCCTGATCCACGTTTTCCTGCGAATTGGTAATATAAGAGGCATTATTCTGCAGGCTGGAATTGATGGGCGACAGATAGAGCGAAGAGCCGAACAGCGCCTGTGCCACAGGGCTGATCATAGACAGTGGAATCTGGTTGTTCACGAATGGCAGCCTGGTCGTGGCTGCCGCCGACGAAGCAGTGCATGGAGCAGTGAAGGAAACGCAGGGATTATACAACTGGATGTTACCACCGGAAGTTGAACTGCAAATTCCGCTGGCGTTAAATCCAGCGGGGCAGAGCGCGCTAAAGTCGCCGGTGCGCTCGGCGCTTGTAAAGACAGTTTCCGGGGTCGACGAAGTCGGAGTGTCGAAGCGTTGGCCCTGGTAATCAACGAAGAAGAACAGTTTATTCTTGAGGATCGGGCCGCCTAGGGTGCCGCCGAACATATTCCAGCGCAACTTAGCCTTGGGGAGGTCATTAAAATTGTTCGACCAACTGTTGGCGTTCAATACGTCGTTGCGGAAAAACTCCCAAATGTCACCGTGGAAACTGTTGGTTCCGGACTTGATGGTGGCGCTGACGATGCCACCCATGAAGCTACCGAATTCCGCCGGAGCGTTACTGGTTATCAGGTTAAATTCTTCGATGGCGTCCGGAGCCGGAGTGTAGCCCAACAGGTTGTCCGAGACCTGGTTGTTGTCCATACCGTCGAGCAGGAAATAGTTAGCTTGCTCGCGGTTCCCGTTAATCAACGGACGCCCGCCATAACCGGCCGTATTGTTACCGTTGTTGAAGCTGCTGGGATCGGTCGATACCGACCCAGGCGCGAGCAGCGTCAATTGGACATAATTGCGCGAGGCTAGAGGCAGATTATCATTCGTGACCGCGTCGATGATGGTGTCGACTTGTGTGGTTTCCGTTTTCAGGATGGGGGCGGAGCCGCTCACTTCAACGGTCTCGGTGACCTGGCCGACCTTCAATTCGACGTCGATACGTCCAATCTGGTTCAGCGCCAACGTGAATGCCGGATACGCCGTGGTTTGAAATCCCAGCTTTTCCACGCGCAGCTCGTAGCTCCCGATCGGCAGTTGGGAGATGCGATACAAACCCGCCTCGTTCGTCACCACCGGATAGGTAATTCCGCGGTCCACGGACTTCGCGGTCACCGTGGCGCCCACAACCGCCGCGCCGCTCGCATCGGTTACCGTTCCGGTGATCGTCGCCGTTACTTCTTGCGCCACAGCCCTCTGCGTTCCGCAGAGCATGAGGACTAGCGCCACGCTCCCGATTGCCCAATAACATCGCCGCAGTCTCTTCATAAGAATTGCTCCCTCAAGAGTTTGCGGGCCGGAGGCCAGCACCCTCTTTTTCCAAAAATTTAAATGGACCGAAGAACCCAAAGCACCACACCCTATCGATGATCGGTAGCTATATAGCGGGATTTTATCCTTGTCAAGCGAAAACTATTGATTTATAAGAATTGTACTGCGGTGCCCTATAGCACGGAACGATTACCGCCCTATAGCACGTGCGGCCGGGGAGCGGTGCACTTCCCAGCCACGGTGTCGAGCACGGGCCTGACGGCGGACGATCATCGCCCTTACGGATGGCGCGGTTTGTAAAATTGCGTCGGAATCACGGCTGACGGCCAAACCTTTTACCCCTTGTATCCGTCTCTTGTGTTTGGTTTTGTTGCCGCTGCCGGGTCCGGTCAGGGATAAGTCGAGGGAATCGAGATGCTAGCGAAAAGAACGAACGGAATTCCTGCATACAAACGGATCCAGGCCGATATTCGAACCGGCATTGACGCTGGCGAACTGCGCGCCGGAAACCTTGTACCTTCCGAGAGAGAACTCGCCAGAATTCACGATGTCAGTCTCATGACCGCTCGTCACGCCTTGGCTTCACTAGAACGCGAAGGGATCGTCGAACGGCGTCGTGGCGTCGGCACTTTCGTTGCCGCTCCCAAAATCCATTTCAATAAGTTGATGAGTTACACCGAGCAGATGGGGAGCCGCGGTCTGACTCCGGTCTCGAAAGTTCTTTTTGTAAAGGTCATCGATAACGAAGAGGAAGCTACCGCGCGATTGTCTCTCTCCCCGAGGAGCCGCGTCCTTAAACTTGAGCGCTTGAGGCACGCCGGTGGCGAACCCTTCGCGCTCGAGACCTGCTATCTTCCCGCAGAACAGTTTTCCGGTTTGCAATACGCCCCTTTGCAGAAAGAATCTCTGTTCGCCACTTTGCAGCGCGAGTATCGCGTTGAGATTAGCTATTCCGACGAAGAAGTTGACGCCACCGCTGCGGACCCGAGAACCGCCGAACTTCTGGGCCTTCCGAGACGTTCACCCGTTCTGCGCATCCGCCAGGTCATCTATTCTACGAAAGGCGTTGTGATCCTTTATGTTTTGGGGCTGTATCGCTCCGATCGTCACAACCTCGTCATCCGCCGATATCGATGAATTTTTCTAAACGGAGCGGGCGAGACCTAATATGTCGCGTATCTTCTTTCGGTCCGTCACCTCTTTGGGACTGTTCCCTCTTCGCTCCAGCCAGCTCGTAAAATCTTTCAACCGCACTTCATGATCCACGGGTATGTCCATCACGCGGACCTTAACGGGGTTGAATCCGTCAGGGATTCCCGTGACCCACTTGTTGCCGCGGATCGCCGTCAACCCCAGGGCCACCGCTTCATACAGCGTCGAAGCCGTGACTTCCACCGTATGAGCGACGCCCTCCATATCCGTTATCGTGACGCGGCAAGACCGGGCAGCCATGGCAAATGCCAACATAGCATATTCGCTTTTTGTTCGCCATGAGTTTCCCGCGACCCCTCGGAGCGGCACGCCGGATCGATTACTCACTTCCCCACCGGCACCCGCAACTTATCACTCGCGAACTCCACGGGTCCCGCAAACGACGCGCGAATCGATTTCCGCACCGCATTCTCTTGCCCTTCGACGTCGGGTGCAAGATGGCTCAGCAACAAACTCTTCACGCCGCTATCCCGTGCCGCTTCGCCGATTTTCTTGGGCGGTGTGTGCAGATCATATAGCTGCGATGGCGAATCCGGAGGATCGAGCACCGCGCAATTAAAAATCAGCAAGTCCGCATTCTTCGCCAGCTGCACTAAATTCGGCAGCGCGGATGCATCCATATCTCCAGAGAAAACCACCACGACGCCCTTGTAAGAAATTCGGTAAGCCACCGACGGACAGTCGCCGTGATGCGTCGCAATCTCCTCCACCACCAAGCCGCCTTCATCCACAATCTTTGTCTGCGGTGTATCCAGGCGAACTGCCAGATCCCGAACGATAAACGATTCGCGAGCGCCAAATGTCTTTTGATATGCAAACGCGCCGTCCCTGCCCACCATCAAATCCACAAATCGCGAAGTCTTCGGGAACAACCCTGCTCCGTCGGGCCCAAACACCCGGTACGTGATGGGTCCGTCGCTCGTAAGCCCTCGCGCATTGAAGAAAGCCGCCAGGTCCCCGCTATGATCGATATGAAGATGCGTCAGCAGAACCGTATCTACTCGCTCTAAATCCAGCTCCAATTCTCCGATCCGCAGAAACGCTCCCGGTCCGGCATCCACCAAAATCCGCGGCGTCCCTTCGACCGCCACGATGAAACTCGATCCGCCTCTCCCAAACGGCCGCGGCCCGCCAGAGCCAAGGACCACGACCTCCAACGCTGGCTTTGCAGGAGTAGCGTCCACGCAAATCCGGGACAAAACCACAGCAGCCAACACGAGCATGATCAGCGTTTTCATGGCCCTTTCCTCCCATCCAACCTGCGCAATGCACATCTCGCTTGAATCAAACAAATTCGGGGGTAGTATCTCCCACCACGGTTAAGTGGACTAGCCGAGACCTAAGTGCAGTGGCGGCTCATTCTCAATGATGACAGTCGGCGGCTATTTCCCCACATTGCCGGGCATCACTTCCTATTCCAACGGCATCCATCTACGGGTAGCAAGAATGCGCTGGTGGTCGCCCTCACTCGCAGAGGTGCACATGCCTCTCTCTTGTCGCTCGCTCTGTATCGCAGGTCTCGCCGCTACCCTCACTCCCTGTGCCCTGGCTCAGGTGCCGGCCGCCGTGGATTCGTCGCCCTCAGAAATCACCCTGGAAAGTTGGCTCCGCAGCGGAGAACCGCGACTCGTCGCGTGGGGAGCCCACGACGCTCTCGCTACGCACAACCGCAATTTGATCCCCGATCTTCTTTCTCTGGCCAGCCACTGGCGACCGCTTTCGCAACCAAACTCCGGCTCGCCCCCACACTCAGAATTGTCCGCGCAGCAATCAGAGGAACGCGACGCGATGGCCGCGGTTCTCGATGCCCTCATCCAGATGAATGTGCCGGTTCCTGCCGATACCCTGCGGGCACTTGCGCCCGATCTTGGGAACGACGTCGCTATTCTTCTCAGCCGCATGCCGGATGAAGACTCTGGCCCCTTAAGCTTGGACTTCTATCGCTCTCTGCCGGAGCAGGCCTATTCCCTTCGGTACGTCAGCGCGGCACTTCTGGCCCTCCACCCGCGGCCAGAATTTGTTGCAGATCTTTTCGCCAATATTCGGGTGCGCGCTACCATCATTGTTGTTGATCCGGGTCCGCAAGGCGGGTTCGGTTCGGCGGGCTGCTGTGGACTTTCATCCGAACCTCCCCGTGAAGGCTGGCCGGAGACTGGCCAATATTCCTTATCAACTCAGAAGAGTGACGCGGCGTCACTGGTGGTGGCGGGCATTGATCCCATCTACGCCACACGCACGCTGTCAACCGCGTACGTCGGCGACCGCTGCGGCACTGACATATACCTGGGCCCAAACCAACGTCTCCGGCTAATCGCCGGAATGTTGGGCGTTGCTCCAGAAACGATTCCGTGGCAAACCGCTCCCCAGACCACCATCGAGTATCAATCGCTCGACCACTTTGAAGCCGCTCTGATCGCCTTTGTGACCGAACAGCAGCGGCAGTATCGAGCTACCGCGGGCGCGCTTGCGGATCGCAACCTCTTGAGCCTCGCAGACGCGCAACAGTCCTTTCCAGAACTGGAGCTCACGCTGATGGATATGCGGGAAGAGAACACCGAGCCAATCCCAAGACTTTCCAATTTGCCCGCCCGCGTCGAGTGGTCCTCCTCACCCTTCTGAAACCGATTCTGAGTCAACGCAGCAGCGCCGCCGTCGTGGCACTGCCTTGTAGCGGCCGCTTTCCGAAGCGGGCGGGAACGGGGTTCAGGGAATTCCCAGCCGATTTTGAACACTGCCCAAGTTCAACGCCTGGTAAAGCCGTCGGGAGTCCACTGTTCTGAGCCGACTCCGTTGTGGACGAAGAAGAGGCCGTCGGGGTCGTATTTCTTTTTGATCTGTGCGAGTCGTGCGTGGTTGGTGCCCCAGTAGGATTGCTCAAAGTCGGACTCGAAGAAGTTGCTTTCGGAGACGTAGGCTCCGCCGTTGGAGGCGACGGTGCGGAGTTCGTTCATGCTGCGGTGCACGGTATCCGCGGCTTTGCGGCCCTTCGCGGCGTCGGGCTCGTGATCGGGAATTCCGGGATACGCGGGCCCCTGGCCGTCGGCGACGATGGCGAGAGCAAAGGCACCGCACACCGAGGGATTCATAGCCGTGTCTTTGGCAGCCTCGATGGCTTCCGAAGGCGCGCCCGCGAGCCCCTTATTAAAATGAAGCTCCACCTCGCTGAAGCGGGAAGCCGAGAACAATGCGTTGGCCAATTTTTCTTGTGAATCGTCCTGCAGCAATGATGCGGGCATCCAAAGCGACTCGAAACCCCAGACAACCCAGCCGACTTGGCCAGCGTCGCCGTTCCACCAGACGTTGATTGGGCTGGCGCTCGAGCGGGAGTCTGCTTTGAAGACGTCATGGTGATGTTCTTTGCGCCAGTCAACGTCCCACCAATGCCGGAAGGGCATGCTACCGATTTCGGGTTGAGATTCGATTGTGTAGGCAGTGGAAGACTGCGCTATCCAATCGAGGAACGGCTGCCACACTTTTCGCGATTGCTCCGTGTCCAGTCCAAGATGAACCATGCTGATTTCGAGCTTGTTGTCTGGAGAGAAGTGCGCTTGCTCGCCCCAATGATCGTTGAAGAGAGCGTCGCGGTAGAAGCCAACGAAGTAGCGGATCAGGCGGCGATAGGCGTCATCCGAAGAAGCTTTGACGGTGAAATTGGCCCCGCCGGCCAGTTCTGGAAGATCTCGCACGCGCAGGGTTAATTTGCTGACCGCCCCGAAGGTGCCACCTCCGCCTCCTTTTAGTGACCAGAACAGATCCGAATTGGTGCAAGCGTTTGCGATTCGCACTTTGCCGTCGGCGGTAACGACTTCGGCTTCCAGGAGGCCCGCGGCGGCCATGCCGTAATGCTTCGAGAAGCTGCCGAAACCGCCGCTTTGAATGAGGCCCGCGACGCCGACCGTGGTGCAGCCGCCGCCCTGAACGTAGGCGCCGGCCTTGGTGGTGACGGCGTCGTAGGCTTGCAACCAAATTGTTCCAGAGCCGACAGTGACGGCCCGCTGAGGAGCTGACTTGCAACCACTCGCAACAAAATCATTCTGGATGGTGACGTCATGCATATGGCGTGTCCAAATCAGGAGAGAATCGGGTGCGTTCGATGTGCCTTGATAGCTGTGACCACCCCCTTTTACGACGAGGCGCAAATTGTTTTCGCGGGCAAAATCCACGGCGGCAGCGATGTCGGCGGCGTTTCTTGCAGCGACGGCGTAGACGCTGGGTTTGGTGGCCCAAGCGTCGACCCAGCCCAACGTTTGGGTTATGCCGGGATTGTCACCAATGTAGTAGGGGTTTTTCCAGTTTGTGAAGAGAGTTTTGCAGTCCGCGCTCTGTAATGAGGACGTGCATGCGTTGATCGGAAAATCGACTTGAATCAGGTTGCCGCCAACCGCCTCGTTGAGGCGCTTCCACGCTTCTTTGGACGGCCAACCTGGATCGGAAGGACGCACTCGGCGAATTGCGGGACTTGCGAACGCGCCGCGTGGCCACAGCCGCGAAAGTGATACTGCTCCGGATGCCTTCAAAAACGTTCTTCGGTTCATACGGCTATAGCCAGAATCCGCAGGTTAACTTGAGAATTTTTCATGCAGACACAAATACACCACCAATCCGCGGCCAGACAACAAACTTGTGACCAGCGGGCTCAGCCAGGGACAACCGGGCTCAGGCCAGGGACGACCAGGCAAGATGCGCTGCCATTTCATCGGAAGAGTCGTAAGCACTACCTGAAGCAAGTTCTTCTGGCGAGGTTCAGTTGTGGATTCGTACCGACAAACGCCCTGGCGTTGACCAAAACACCGCATTTCGACATCTTGAATTCGATTTCGTAGACTTGTTGGGAAAGACTTGGGAAAGAACTCAAAGTCTCAAGATACCAGTTAAATCGTACAGAATCAAAAGGCCACAATTCCTACGTGCTCATAACCCGAACTCGCCTTCCCGCAAAGGAAAAAAAACGGATGCTCGTCGGTGCCGCGAACACCGCAAACGCTCAGCACAGCGACTTTTGTACGTTTGAATCGAGATCGTACGCGCTACGGATCTTTTGAAGGCGTCGTGAGACCTCTTCGGAGCTGAATTCCGATTCTGGCACCGCCAAAGTCGTTCGCAATTCAGGGTCCGCAAATAGGATCAACGACTCTCGTGGGCCCTCTTGGATTCCGCAAAATTCGGCCCCGTGTTCGGCCAGAACCGCTATGTAGTGTCTGCTATCCATATCTACTGTCCCAACGTACCCGCGAATTCCCGGTGCTTCGATACCCTGTTCTCTGTATACCCGGTATTGTGAGAAGAACTTAACAAGAAGCCCTCCATTGCCCTGTTCAATCCCAAACCATTACCGTCCGCCCCCTATTTTTTACCGTTCCCTGCAAAATACTTAACCAATTGATACCCACCGTGCTATTCTTCGTCGTGTATCTCGACTTCGATCCTCGCCCAGCTTCTCGCACGCCTCGCACGGCGTGTCCCCCCGTGGTTCGTCAGCCCTCGCCATCTCGCCAGGCCCGCCCTGAGCCTCGAAGGCAAACGCGAAGAATGCCCTTCGCTTTTTCGTTAACCCCGAGGCGCCAAGCAAGTTTCGAGCGCGGTTTCGAGTGCGATATCTCGCATTTTTTCCTGATGTGCCGTAAATCTCTAAGCCACTTAGAATCAACACTTACAAAAGTGTGTCAAAACAAAGGACTTTATCCACCTTTAGAATCAACACTTACAAAAAACATAGGGAGGGGGGTGTTAACTTCAAACTAAACACCTCGATTTGCCAGCGAGCACAATCAGACTTACGATCCATAGGTGCTGCGACCGCGTATTGCCTCGCAATCGCGACCATTGGTCCGGTTCCATTTTGGGAATAGGAGACATTTGTGACCGCGCGCGAAGACGACCTGGCAGCCCTTGCCGCTCAAGAACGAGAACTCCATTTCACGCGGTTCGACGAAGACGCCGCCTGGCATCTTGGATCCCGCTTACGCGAGACTGCGGTATCCCGAAAGCTCGGCATCGTGATCGACGTTCGCCGCTTTGGCCACCAGCTCTTCTACGCCGCGATGCCCGGCACGTCACCCGACAATGCCGAATGGGTGCGCCGCAAAGGTAACCTGGTGGCCCGGTTTCATCGCAGCTCCTACGCCCTCGGCCTGGAGCTGGGCGCAAGCCTCTTCGAGAAATACGGACTGCCCATCGCGGAGTATGCCGCGCACGGCGGCTCATTTCCGATTCGCGTGCATGGCGCGGGCGTGATCGGTTCCGTCACCGTCTCCGGGCTGCCACAGCGCTCCGATCATGAGTTGGTGGTCGAAACTCTGTGCGCCGAATTAGGCAAGGATTACGCCAAGCTGGCGCTGCCCGCGGTTTCGGCGTGAGCCGATAGCCGGGATCGAAACGCCCGAAACCAGCCCACGCACTTTCGCTCGAAGATAATCAAGTTCCGCGCGGACTGGCGATTCCCTCAAAACTCGAGGTGCAGACGCAGGCTCGGCACAAACACTGGCCCGCGATCGCGGTTGTATCCAGGATGGTCGATATACTGAAAGTCGAAGGAGGGATAAAATCCGCGCCAAAGATGCATCGTGTAGTAGGTCTCGACGATATTTTCGCGCCCATAGTTCAGCCGGCCGTCTCCCAGCAAGAATCCGTCGCCACCCAGCGCCAGGTACTCCTGGTGGTCGCGGGAAATTCCGTTGGTGACAATGGCCATGCCCGCGCGATCGAACCTTCTGCCCCACTTTTTTCCGCTCGCGCCCAGGCCAATCTCGTCGGTCGCATCTACTTCCGTGTACGCGTAGGACTCGTGCTCCCCTTCGTTCCAGCCCCATCGCCCGAAAACGCCGATCCAATCATTCAAGGGCTGCTCAAAATTTACGCCGAACCCATACTTCACCGTAGTTTGCAGCGGATGCGCGGTGATTTCCGGGACTGGCGTAAGCCCAGCCAGAAAGTTATCGATCGCCGTTTGGTAGTCCCCCATGTTCGCGTGGTTCACGAACGTCAGCAGACGCAGCACAGCATCGGGCTGGCGACGGACCACTTTGCCGCGAAGCTCGAACTCCAGATTTTCGGCGCGCGCACGGCTCAGGTCCGCGTCCAAGTGGATGCCATTCGCCACCTTGGGCATCAACGCTTCCGCGAAACGCACGATCACGTGCCGGTTGTGATGGTATTCCGCCATGGCTCCGAAAGTGAATCCCCGCGTGTCCGCTGCGTAGTCAAACGTTCCGGCGTTGTCGACGGTCCAGTTCATGAACTGAAAATTGCTGTCGGTGCCGTACGAATTGAGATCGAAGAAATCCACCATGCTGAACTTTCCGAACCGTATTTCGATCCGGCGTTCCGGAAGCACGCTGAAGAGCGAAAATGGGCTGCGATCGCTGGGTGTGCTTCCGTGACCCAGGGGAATGATCTGGTGCCACATCAAGCGCGCGATGTAGGGCGCCTTGCTGAGTGTGGGGTTTCGCACCACATCCAGGTTCGGAAATCCCGCTACACCGAGCGCAACTCCAAGTCCATTCCCGCCGGTTTCCTGCACGTCGCAAATAAGCTCGGACGTGCTTGTCAACCGAAGTCCCGTGAACAGCGTCAGCACCCGAGAAGTGGCGTCTTGCGCTTCAGCCGACAGGCTGTTCTTGCCCGAATAGGGCGAATGAAATCCCGGATGGTACTGCGAAATGAAATTCGCCTGCCCGGAAATCCACAATCGGTCGGTCTCCAAGTGCGGAAACATCGTCGGCGTCGAGTCGAAGTCTGCGCCGTCGGTGGGTTGATCGGTTTCGCTGGGCTGTTGCGGCGGAGTTTGGTCCTGCGCCAACGTCGCGGGCGCCCGAAAAAAGCACAAAGCGCACAGAATCATGTAAACGCGCCATGTATTCCCATGATTGTGCGTCGGCATCCTGCGCTTCCCTTTAGAGACTATCGGCCACTAAATGATTTCCATGCGCCGACCCAAACCCTGACGATAAAACGCCATTGATTACAATTCGATGAACGGCTGACGTGCTTCGCGTTCGAGCACTCTGCCACTTGAACTCCGACTCGATGTGCTCTACTGTCCCCATTGAGCCTGCGACCGGCTGATCATCTGGGCATCACATTTGGTACCATACCCCCGTAGGGTAGTCAAGGACTATGACGACGCAAACCTCAAAAGATAAATTAGACCTCGTTAATCGCACCAAAAAGGTTATCGGGCAGCTGGAAGGCGTTCTTCGCGCTCTGAATCAAGAGGAGCCGTGCGCCGACGTTCTGCAACGTCTTTCCGCCGCCCGCGGCGCCATTAACAGCCTGATGGCCGAACTCATGGAAGACCACATCCGCAACCACATGCCTCGCAACTCGAAGTCTGCCGGCGAAGCTGCTGACGATGTCATTCAGATCGTTCGCACCTATCTGAAGTGACCCGCCACTTTGCCGTGCAACTTGGGGTATCGTATGGGCGTCCCAAACGCTGGCTGTCCGCGTTTTCGGGAAATCGAGGAGACTTACGGGTGAAAAGCATTCTCGCAGTCATGGCGCTTGGAATTATTCTGCTCGCCCCAGGCGCGCGCGCGCAGTCCGGACCGGAAGGTGGCGGCAACGATCTGCAGATCTGGACCGGCGGCGGCCACGGCATCAACGGCACGGCAGCCGACACCGGCGTGTGGAACGTGGGGTTGCGGTACGGTTGGATCCTCACCGATCCGATCGCACCTGGCCCATTGCGAGGCCGCTTCGAGTACGCCGTCGATGTTATCCCGGTGTTCTGGCTCGTCCAGCGAACGGGCATCGCGTACGGGTTCGGCCTGAATCCTTTCGCGCTGAAGTGGAATTTCGTCGAGCACCACAATATTTCTCCCTACATCGACATCGGCGGCGGCACGCTGTTCACCAATCACGAGGCGCCCCCGGGCACTTCGCGCGTCAATTTCACCACCAGCGGCGCGATCGGCGTGCATTTTCTCAAGAGCAAGTACAACTGGAGCGCGGAGCTGCGGTTCATGCACATCTCCAACGCCGGCCTGGTCGAGCCCAATTCCGGCATCAACACGATGCAACTGCGTCTCGGCTTCGGGCGCTTTACGCAGCCGGAGTAGCGGCCGGCCGCGCGGTCGTGAAACCCTGGCGTTTGTCTTCACATCTCACTACCATGCAACATGCTCCTAAGCAGCCCTCCGAATACAGGCCGGAAGCGCGCTTATAGAAAACGAGGTGGGAAATGAAGTTTGTTTGGATCGCGGTGGTCCTTGTCGCCATATTCGCGGTGGTTATCGGGATCAATTCGTTACGGGCGGGAGACAAGGCTCCCGCCGTAGGAACGCCGGCTCCCGATTTCACGCTCAATTCGCAAGAAAATAAGCCAGTCAGCCTGCACGACTTCAAAGGCAAATGGGTCGTTCTCTACTTCTATCCGAAGGATTTCACGAGCGGCTGCACGGTGGAAGCACACAATTTCCAACGCGACCTGGCGCAATACGAACAGAAGAACGCGGTGATTGTCGGCGTCAGCGTGCAGGACGAAGACTCCCACCAAAAGTTTTGCACCAAGGAAGGTCTGAGCTTTAAGCTGCTGGCCGACACCAAGCAGGAAGTTTCCACCGAGTACGATTCGGTGATGAACATGGGTGTCGTCAAGCTGTCGGCGCGGCACACCTTCCTGATCGATCCGCAGGGCAAAGTGGAAAAGGTGTGGCTCGATGTCAAACCCGATAAACACAGCGAAGAAGTGCTCGCCGCACTCACTGAATTGCAGGGCGCATCGGCATCGAAGTAGCTAAATCTCGATTGGGAAAAAAAACCGTTGGTCTCTCGTTCGGACTCGGGCCGAGTGAAAGACCGACGGTTTTCGCTTCTATAGTCGATTCGCTAGAACACTCAAGCCCGGCACTCGCACTAGCCGCTCATCACTCGTGACGAGAGTCAAGTCGTAGACTTTTGCGGTCGCCACGAGAAATCGGTCCGCCGGATCCTGATGGTCGAGCATGGTGTAACGCAGCTCATCTGCCACCGCCCATGAAAATGCCGCCTCCCGCAGGGAGAGTTCCTTCTTCGACTTCTCGATCCAGGAGTTCATTTCTTCGAGCAGAATGACGCGTCTCTTCTCCAGCAGGAGAACCAACTCCCAGACGCTGATTGGCGACAGCCAAAGATCGTTCTCCGGGTCTGCAATCGATTGGTGTACTTCCGATGTCAGCTTCGAGGGCTCGCGGTGGGTCCACAACCAGATGTGGGTATCGAGGAGAAGTTTCATTCCTTATTCGTTTTCGACGGCGGATCCCATGAGCCGTCCTGCTCCGCCTCCCAGTCGGAGACGTCTCCGATCGGCCCGACAATGTCACCTACGATCCTCATATTCTCGCCCAAGACGCCAAGCCGGCGCTTCGGCCGCGCAGCGACCGACGGTGGGACGATCTCCGCGACCGGTTTTCCGAAGCGCGTGACACGGATCGGCTGGTTGGTCCTGCGCACGCGCTCAAGCACCGCCAAGCAGGTGGCCTTGAACTTAGAGATTGCGATTTCCTCCACGGCACAACTCCTTTAAAAATAGGAGTTTAGCAGGATGTTAGACCATGGTCAACGACTATGGTCTAAACTCTCAGACTACCCTCCGGGTTCACACTTTCTCCTTCTGGCTCATCAATCGTAGGAAGTCGGCCAGTCGGGATTTCGATGGTGGCCGAACATATGTTGCAGTTGAGCTGGGGTAACGCGCGTGAGTGACAGCGGGGGAAACTGATCCTCGGCAAAAAATCCTACGTCGCTTGTCTCCAGGCTTTGTTCCGCCTTGCCGCCACAAAGTTCGCCTAGAAAGAAGAGTTTGTAGACGTGGAATTGCAACGGGGGATGGCCGTGTTTGTCGCGGTCGTACACGGCCGCGAGTTTTCTGACCACGATGTCGTATCCTGACTCCTCTTTCACTTCGCGGACGGCTGCCGAACTGGGGGAGTCGCCAATATCGGCCCATCCGCCCGGTAGTGTCCACAGGCCATCTTCGCGCTCTCTGACCAGCAATATGCGATCGCGATCAAAAACGGCGGTGCGGATGTCGATCTTCGGGGTTGCGTACCCGACCTCCTGCTTGAAAAGCTCGACAAGGGGAGTGGCGTCGGGCAGGCCGGCGCTTTTCGCCGTTATTTCGGCGGCCAGTCGTTGTATCCCCTCATACCGCTGCCGATCGTAGGGATCCTTGCAGTACGTAAGTCCGATTTGCGCGATCGCTTGCAAACGCCTGGCCCATTCAAGCCATTGAGGATTTTGCATCGATGGTCCCGGACGTCGCTCGCCTACTCGGCGTGAATTCGGATTATAAAGTAGAATGGCGGCGCGTTCGGGCGCAAAATTCGCAGGTTTGGGGGTTATCGTGGCTTCCGACTATTTGCTTAAGACAGAACCGACGGTGTATTCGTTTGCGGACCTTCAGCGGGACAAAGTGACGGAGTGGGACGGAGTGACCAATCCTACCGCGGTGAGGAATTTGCGGGAGATGAAGGCGGGCGATGGGCTGATCATTTATCACACTGGGGATGAGAAGAGCGCGGTGGGGACGGCGACGGTGGTGTCGGTGGACGCGTCGAATCCGAAGACTCCCGTGGTGACGATCAAGGCGGGAAAAGCACTGGCGAAACCGGTTATGTTGGCGGAGATCAAGGCGAACAAGTTGTTTGGGGATTCGCCGTTAGTACGCCAGGGGCGGTTGTCGGTAGTGCCTTTGACTGCGGCCCAATATAAGACTTTGACAAAGAGTTGATTGAGACGAGGCTGCCGCGAGCGGATCGAGCCGGGTGTGCATGGGTTCGGGCTCGCTTGAGTCTAGTGCACTGGGGCACAGGCAAGAGTGCCTGTGCTACTTAGAGATCCAGGGCCATTTTCAGAGCGCGATTCAGTTCCGTAAGTTTGGACGACGATAGCGATCCCACGTATTGGGTGAGATCCGCCTTTCGCAAGCTCACGAGGTTGTCGGACATGATCCAACTCGGATGCTTCATGCCTTCGTCGGGCCCCACAGCAACCTGTGTTGATAACCCTTCTCCATTCGTGAATACGGGCGCGCATACCACGGTTGAAAATCTGGAAGCGATCAGTGCTTGCCGGCTTACCACAACGAAAGTCCGATATTGTTTAGGATCGGCTTCCGGCTCATACACACGATAAAGCTCTCCTCGGGTCACGCGCGCTCCCGTACAGGGACTTATTCGTCGGATGCCTGGTAGCTCAAGACTTCCGCCGCTTCGGAATTAAGCCGGTCGGCAGCGCGGTTGATTCGGTCCAGGTCTTGCGCGTGTAAGGCAGCCTTCTCACGAGCGCGCAAGTAGCCGCGAAGTACCCGCTCAATAAAGGCGGACCGCGACTGGCCGGAGCCTGCGAGGCGATCGACCCCTGCCAGGACATCCCTTGATAGGGTGATAGAAGTCTTCTCCTTCATACTACCATCATACTACCGTACGGCTGCTATTGCTATATGCCGTGACTCTGGCTATAAGCAATGGCGTCCGGGCTGGACGGAGAGTATTGAGATGAAGCGCAAACACCGAATAAAGGTCCTGAAGAATCGCCACTTTGCGTTCGTTTTCCTCTTAACCTCGGGAACGCTGTTGGCTTCGGTAGCCGCTTCGCGTAACAACGACGCCGATTCGGGTACCGCTAAGGTTGAGTTTGAGAACGAGCAGATTCGGGTGTTGCGCGTGTCGTTAGCGCCGCACCAGAAGAGTGCGGTGCACAGCCATCCCAGCCGCTTGGGCGTCACTCTCGCCAGCGATAAACTTCGCGTTTATTTTCCGGACGGCACTACGAAGACTACGACGAGCGCCGCGCATGAGTATTTCTGGAGTGAGCCGGTGACGCACCAGGTCGAGAATATTTCGGATACCCCGATGCAGAACATTGAGATCGAATTGAAACAGGCGAACGCGGCCGGCGTGGAAGTCAGGCCGGCGAGCGGTGAGTCACTAGCTCCGGGCACGGCGGCGGATCCCGTGGCCGTTGAGCAGGAGCCGCATCATCACATTGTTTTCGAGAATCAATACGTGCTTGTGCTGGATGTCGTCGTCAAGCCGGGAGAGACGACGCTGTTTCACCGGCACTCGCTGGACAACGTGGCCGTGCAGCTGAGCGGCGCTACGATCCAGCGTCAATTCCCCGGCCAGGATTGGGTCACGTCCCCCGCCAAAGAAGGATCCGTTGGGTTCACCGCCGGAACCAAGATACCGTACGTGCACCGCCTCACGAACATCGGTAGCACCGTGTTCCACGTGATGGACATCGAGATCCTTCCCTAGAAGTCTTCTTCGGCGTAATTCCCTGTTCTGCAGCGATGTGGCATTGGGCAGAGAGCCGTAGTTCGCGAACACGAGAATGTCATTTATACTTCCCCGGATTATGAAGGCGAAAAGGCGCAGCGGCTCGCGCTGTTCTAGAACCACGTGGGTTCGTGATACGTCCGCAAGGGCGCGCGTGTTGCTTTGCGTTTTGCTGGCGATACTGACCGCGGCGGCGAGCGCGAAGGCGCAGCGGTACGTTGAGCGCGAGGTCTCCATTCCCTGGACATTGGCGATGCCGGGGGGCCTGGATGCGCTGCTGGTCTATGCGGACTTGCCGGGAAAGCATCCTCTAGTGGTGATAACGCACGGATCGTCGCGGAACATGGAGCAGCACGCGGAGGTCAGCCCTTGGGGGCTGCTGCCTCAGGCGCTGTGGTTTGCGCGTCGAGGATGGGCTGCGCTGGTGGTGGTGCGTCGCGGGTACGGGAGGTCGGGAGGTGAAGCGGATTCGCTACATGGCGGAGGGTGCCGGAGGCCGGATTATGAGACGGCTGGAAACTACTCCGCCGAGGATCTTCGCGTCGCGATTGATTACGCGCGAGGACTGGCGGAGGTAGATGCGACGCGCGTCGTTGCGGTGGGCGTTTCGACCGGAGGGCTTGCCACGGTCGCGCTCACGGCGAGGGCACCTGCCGGTCTAGTGGCCGCGATTAATTTTGCGGGAGGGCGAGGATCACGCGCGGATCACGATCTGTGCGACGAGGATAACCTGGTGCACGCGTTCCGGAGTTTCGGGAAGCATTCGCGGACACCGATGCTTTGGATCTACGCTCAGAATGACAAGTTTTTCTGGCCGGAGTTGGCGCAGAAATTCGATGCCGCGTTTCGTTCTCAAGGCGGGCTAGACCAGTTCGTGCTCGCCGCGCCCATCGGAGAGGACGGGCACTCGCTGTTTCGTCATGTTTCGGCGTGGTCTTCGACGGTCGATGAATTCTTAGCGGGGCAAAAGCTTACGGTGCTGGCGGAACCGCTTCCGGAGATTGCGATCCCGAACGTGCCGCTGCCAGCCGGGCTGAGCGAGGAAGGCGTGCGGGCTTTCCAAAGTTATTTGCTGCTTGGGCCGAACAAGGCGTTCGCTACGTCAGAGCACGAGTTCGGTATGTCCGTTGCGCAGATGACGACCGACGATGCGCGCAGGAAGGCTCTGGAGAATTGCAAGCACGCGGCACCGAATAATGAGACGTGCGCAATCGTGTCCGTCAATAACGCCAGCGTTGAACGGTGATGGAGCGGCGGTGAACGAGGAACTATCTGCGTTGCCCTGTGAGCTTGGCTTTTTTCATTGGCGCGGCTCGAACGGCTGCCTCAGCGGCTAAAGCCGGAATGGAAAAGAACTTCTTGCGGCACGGCTGAAGCCGTGCCCTGACGAAACCGGCCTCGACGCTCCAAGACAAACCGAGAGAACAGCCGGGAATAGCTGTGCCCCGTGTGTAGCACTACAGAGTGTCGGCCGCCCAAGTAGCGGTGGTTTGCGCTAATTCGCGGAGGATTTCGGCGTCGGTCTTGCCGGAGGACTTGAGGACGTGGAAGGAATGGTCGGCAGTGTCGATGATGTGCAGCGTGGCTCGGGGGGCGAGATTGGCGACGATGGGGCGGAGAAGAGCGAGATCGGCTAGCGTGTCGCGGGTACCTTGGAGGAAGAGCATAGGGAGGGTGACTTTGGCCAGGTGATCGGCGCGCTTGGTGGCGGGCTGCTTGGGAGGGTGCAACGGGAAGCCGAAGAAGACGAGGCCGCGGACCTGGTCGAGGGGATGCTGGGAGGCGGCGGTGGAAGTCATGCGAGCGCCCATGGATTTGCCTCCCGCCAGCAGCGGGATGCCGGGAGCGGCTTTTTGGGCGGCTTGAATGGCGGCGGTGACGGTGGCGGTCAGGATGGGAGGGCGATCCGGGGCGCGGCGGCGTTGTTCCATGTAGGGGAATTGGTAGCGGAAGGTGGCGATCTGGGCTAGGCCGAGCTCCTGGGAGAGGGATTCGAGGAACGGGTGGGTCATGCCTGCGCCTGCGCCGTGGGCTAGGACCAGGAGCCAGTTTGGTTTGGTTGGCCTGAGGAGGAGGGCGGAAACTTCGCCGGCGTTTTCTACGGGGAAGCGGAGATTTTTTGCGGCGGGCATGGCGGTGGGATTTTAGCAGAGTGGCGGGTCGATGGAGGGAAGAGGCTTTGGATCGCCGGGCTGAAGCCCGGCGCCTACATTTGGCGCGACTGTGCGGCGCGCGGGCGGTGATAAGATTTGGGCGCTTGTTCCGCGGGGAAGGAGCGGCTTATGACACTTGACCGTAGGACATTCTTGAAGACGGCGGCCGTGGCCGGGATGGCGGCGTCATTCGCTCCGGGCTCGTTGAGTTGGGCGGCGGAATCCGCGCCTGGCTCGTTCGATTTTGTCTTTTTCACCGATACCCACATTGAGCCGGAGCTGGATGCGGGACACGGGTGCGACATGTGCTTCCGCAAAATCGCCGGGCTGAAGCCTGATTTCGCGATTATGGGCGGCGATCATGTGTACGACGCACTGGGCGTCGATGGGCATCGTGCCGACCTGGTGTTCGACCTGTACAAGAAAACGCAGGACGCGCTGCAGATGCCGCTCTATCACACCATCGGGAATCACGACGTGTTCGGGATCCTGACGAAGAGCGGAGTGACGCCGAACGATCCGGCTTACGGCAAGAAAATGTATGAAGACCGGATTGGGCACACCTACTACTCGTTCGATCGCAAGGGGTGGCACTTCGTGGTGCTGGATTCGATCCAGCCGACCGACGACCGGCTTTGGGAGGCGCGAGTCGACGAGAAACAGCTCGCGTGGCTGAAGGATGATCTTGGGAGGCTGGGACCCGACGCGCCGGTGATTGGTGTGATTCATGTGCCGCTGGTGACGGCGTTCGCGACCTACGCGGAGGCGGTGGCAACGAACAACAAATACAACACGCTAACGGTGGCGAATGCGCCCGAGGTGCTGGCGGCGTTCGAAGGGCATAACGTCGTGGCTGTACTGCAAGGGCACACGCACGTCAACGAGGTTGTGGAGCACAAGAATGCTCGCTACATCACGAGTGGGGCGGTGTGTGGCAATTGGTGGCACGGGCCGCGGATGGGGTTCCCGGAGGGATTCACGGTCGTGAGCGTGCGCGACGGCAAGGTCAGCACGCGGTACGAGACGTATGGGTTCCAGAGCGTGGATCCGCGGGAAAAGTTCTGAGTCGGGAGCACGCACAGGACTAACGGCTTCGCGCGCTCTCCCCCGCGTTACTCGCCGGAATGCGACCCAAGTTCCGGTGGCGTCGCCGGCGCCGAGTCGCCTTTGACGTAGTGGCCGTACCAAGCCAGATAACGCTCCAGCCGGTCCTTCATGTGCGACGGCGTCTTGAATTCGTGGTACTCGTCAGGGTAGACAACGAGTTCTGTTTCGCGCCCCAGGCTTTTCAGCGCCTGGTACATCTGTTCGCCACCCAGGATGGGCACGTTCCAGTCAATATTGCCACCCATGAACAGCGTTGGGGTGGTGATCTTCGCTACTTTATAGAACGGGGAAAGCTTGTCCCAGAGGGCCTCGTTCTCCCAGGGCCGGCCGAGTTCGGTCTCGTAGTCTTTCTGATATTGATCGTGACCATAGAGCGCGGTATTCAGAGCTTCGCCTGCGCCGGATATGGCCGCTTTGAACCGGGTGGTTTGGCCGATGATGAAATCGGTGGAGATGCCGCCGTAGGACCAGCCGCCGACGCCGAGTTTGTCGGGATCGGCGATACCCTGCTCGACCGCGTAGTCGACAAAGGCCATGTCGTCCTGGTAGTCCTTGTTGCCCCAATCGGCGAAAATGGCTTGGCAATATTTCTGGCCGTAGCCGGAAGAGCCTCGCGGGTTCGGCAGCAAGACGGCGTAGCCATGGGCGGCAAAGAGTTGAATGTCGGGCTGGAATTCGGCGTACCAGGCCCAGACGGGCCCTCCGTGCGGGCGAAGCAAAATCGGAACCTTTTTGCCGGGCGTGTAGTCGAGCGGTTTATAGAGATAGCCGGAGACAGTCGTGCCGTCTTTACTTTTGAAGTGAACGTACTCGCCGGACGAAAGCTTCAGCTGGGCGATCAGCGCGTCGTTGGTGTGGGTGATTTGCTTCAGCGGGGCGCCCGACGCCGGCAGAGCATAGATTTCGCTAGGGCGGTCCATCCGGTCGATCTGCGCGGCGATCTCGCCGGTTTTCGCGAGCGAGTAGGCGTAGACCATCACGCGGCCGCCGATGGGCCGGGAGACGTCGCCACCGGTGAGGGCGATGCGGCAGACATTTTGGGTGCCGTCATCATCGGCGATGAAGAAGATGCTCTTGCTATCGGCGGAGAAGAGGATGTCGCTGACGTTGCGGTCGAAGGCACGGGTTAGGACCTTGGCTTCGCCGCCCGCCGCCGGAGAAACGGCGAGGTGCTTGGTGGCGTATTCGAACAGTTTCGGCTCGGTTTGGGTGACATAGGCGATCCACTTCCCGTCCGGCGACCAGGCCGGGGAGTGATCTTCGCCGGGATTGGTGGTGATCTGCGTGAGGTGCGCGCCCTTGTCGGTGTTGTCCGCGGAGACTGTCCAGATGTCGTCGTTGTAGTTGCGGTCGGGGTCCGACGAACGGTTGCTGGTGAACGCCAGTTGCTTGCCGTCGGGCGACCAGGCGGGTTCTGTATCGTCGTAGTCACCGCTGGTGATTTGGGTGAGGCTCTTCGTGGCGACGTCGAAGATGTAGAGGTGAGTGCGCCGCCGGTCGAGGTAGCCGATTTCGTCGACTTTGAATTGCAGGCGATCGATGACCCATGGCTTTTGGGTTTTGGGTTTCTTATCCGCAGCGGGTTTGTCGTCGTCTTCTTTGTCTTTTTCCTTATCCTTGGCGGCTTTTAGCTCTTCCGCGGTGGCGTCGCGAAGGATCAGGCAGAGACGCTTGCCATCGGGCGACCATTCGAACGTGTCCACATCCTGGGGCGTCTCGGTGAGGCGCTGGGCTTCGCCGCCAATACGGTTGAGCAGCCACACCTGCGTCTTGCCTTCCTGGCGAGCGGAGAGGAACGCCAGGTACTTGCCGTCGGGACTCCATCGCGGATGGCTCGAGGAGACTCCTTCTGCCGTCAGCGGGACGGCGTCTCCGCCTGCGACGGGAACCATCCAGATGCGCTGCTCGGACTTGTCTTCCTTCAGCGACCTGGATTTCACGGTGTAGGCCACCCATTGCGCGTCGGGGCTCAGCTTGGGCTCTTCGACCTCGCGAATCTGGAAGTGGTCGTCGATCGTGATCGGCCGCGGCGCTGCGGGCGGCTGCTGGGCGGCAACTGACGTCGCAGAGAAGGCGGCGATCAGCAAGGCGCGAGAGGGGATGTTCATTTCGAACGGCTCCTAGGGACGGAATTAGGACGCAAGCAAACCGCGGAGTTTAGCACACGGCGGTGGCTGAGGACCCGGTGGCTCGTGGGCGGGTGACTGTCGGCGGAGACCAAGGAAGGGATTGCCACAGAGACACTGAGACACTGAGAAAAGAAGAAAGAATTCAGGAAAGGGCAGCACGGATCGAGTCGAGAAGGCAGGCAATGGAGCCAGAGGTAAGGTGCGCTACAGTACCGGCGAAAAATATTGTGCCGAGCGCATTTTCTTCTTGCATGGAGCGGCGAACACTGTATTCTGCAAACGCGAACTGGCTCCAACGTGAGAGAGCAAGAATCGCTTTAGGAGGACGGCTAGTAAAAATTGAGTACGTTATCGTTTCCCTCCCAACTCCCTTCCCAAGCACTTACAAAAGCCAGAAAAAACGTCGCCAAGCTGACCTTGTGGCCGCTTGTGGCCGCGACCTTCTTCATGGTGTCTGGCGGCACATACGGCACCGAGCAGATTGTATCCGGGGCCGGCTACGGGCATGGCATTTTGATTTTGCTGTTTCTTCCGGTGCTGTGGTGCTTGCCGACGGCGTTCATGATCGGCGAACTGTCGAGCTCCCTCCCCTGTGAAGGCGGGTACTACGCGTGGGTGCGCCGCGGGCTGGGTAATTTCTGGGGATTTCAGGAAGCGTGGTTGTCGCTGGCGGCCAGCATTTTCGATATGGCCATTTACCCGACGCTTTTCGTGTTTTATCTGAAGCAGTGCGCTCCATGGTTCGGGACCGAGAGCCACGCGATTCTGGCTGGACTATTCGTGGTGATCGGCTGCGCGGTGCTCAACGTTGCGGGGATTCGCGTCGTCGGCATCACCTCACTGTGGCTATTCTTCTGCCTTTCGGCGCCCTTCGCGCTCGTCGTAGTGCTCGCTCCCTTCAAAGCCGGGACACTGTCGGATGTGCACACCGCCCCTGCAACAGCCGGACTTGGGCTTGTCGGCGGAGTTTTGGTGGCCATGTGGAATTACATGGGCTGGGACAACGCGTCGACGATCGCGCAGGAAGTGGAACGGCCGCAACGCACCTATCCCAAGGCGATGATCGCAGCGGTCGTGCTGGTCTCGCTGACTTACGTGCTGCCGTTCCTGGCGGTGTACTTCACCGGGGTTCCCGCTTCGACCTTTGCCGACGATGGCTCGTGGGCTACGGTTGCCGGATTGATGGGCGGCAAAATTCTTGGATTCGAATGGCTGCGCTTCCTGATCGTGCTGGGCGGCATGATGAGCGCGTTCGGCATGTTCAACGCTCTGGTGATGAGCTATTCGCGACTGCCGCTGGCGATGGCGCGCGACGGGATGTTGCCGAAGGTATTCGCGAAAACCAGCGCCAAGACCAATGCTCCCTGGGTGGCGATCGTGGTGTGTGCCACTTGCTGGGGATTGTGCTTGGGACTAGGCTTCAAGCGGCTGGTTACGCTGGACATCATGCTCTACGGCGCGAGCCTGATGCTGGAGTTCGTGACCCTGGTGGCGCTGCGCATTCGCGAGCCCGAACTGAAGCGCGAGTTCAAGGTTCCCGGCGGTTTGACCGGCGCGATCATGGTGGGCGTGTTTCCGTTCGCGCTGCTTTGCCTCGCGTTGGTGGAGAGCGAGCGGGAGACAATTCTGGGAATGAATGGGCTGGTATTCGGCGCAATGATCATGGCGGCAGGTTTTGTGGGGTATCTGGCGACCAAGAAACTTCGCGGCTCGGAGATCAAGCCGGTGATTATTGAGAGCGTGGCCGGGGACTAAAGCCGCCTTTCTTGAGTGGAGATTTTGCCGCCAGGCTCGATCGAGCCTGGCGGTTTTTTTTGATTGGAAAAACAGGCGGGAGGCAAGGATCACGCCCGGGCAAGCTGGGGTGCAGCGGTGCTGCACCCGTACAGGAAGACCGCCGAGGCCATAAATCGCTTGGGATCAGGTAGTTGTCGTTTGGGAGTCACACTACGCGTTGAGAGTTGCGACATTGTGGCTCCAGGTGGGTTTATAAGGAGGAAGCAGTCGAGGGGGACTTAGGTCCCAAGGAGGCAGTTGCAATGAATAACAAAATGGTTCGCAATGGCGTGTTGTTCGCCGCTGGCGTGCTGATGGCGTATGGATCGCCAGTTTTGGCGCGGGCAGCGGGCAATGCGCAGGATGCCGGGCAGACTCAGACGGCGCCAGCACAGCAAAACGGGCCGACGAAACCGGATCTGAACCTGACCGACGATCAGAAGGCACAGATGAAGAAGATTCATCAGGATGCCAAGGCTCAGATCGAGGCGGTGAACAACGATTCTTCGTTGAGCGCCGACCAGAAGCAGGCGAAGATTCAGGGGATTCATCGCCAGACGCACAAGCAGGTTGAATCCATTCTAACTCCGGAGCAAAAGCAGCAACAGCATGCATGGCGCCGCGAGCATCAGGGAGACAAGTCGCAGCAAGAGGCGCCCCCATCGAATTAAGCACGTGATGGCCGCGATAGAATCGCGGCGGAGTGGCAGGTGGACCGGTCTTCGCTGACTGGTTTCGTTGACCGGTTTTCGAGGGGGACGGTTTGGGGACCGTCCCTTTTTCGCGACCAGTAGGCGATTCGGATGGAACGGATTGGCGAGCGGTTTTGATATGCTGCTCGACGTGGGAAATAGAGCCTCGGGATCGCTTCCAAAGAACATCGGAACCAAGGTTTTTGTTCGGCTCGGTTTGGGGGCCCTCGCACCGGCATGTGCCTTCCTCGTCTTCATCCTTGTCTTTACGACGTCAGATCGTTTTTCATTGCTGGGCGTGGCGCGAGCGCAGCAGGCTGCGCCGGCAGCCTCGCCGTCATCGAATCAAACTCCTTCAACGCAGTCCTCGCCGCCCGCTCCGCCCCCCGGACAACCGCCTTCCGCTGCACCACAAGCCGGACAAATACCGCCGCGTCAAGCTCCCAGCATTGTCGTGCTTGACCCTGCACACGGTGGAACGGATTTGGGCGCGCGAGGCACCGGCGGCATACGCGAGAGCGAAATTGTGCTGCAGTTCGCGGCCCAGGTGCGAACCGCCCTCGAGTCCGAAGGCTTCCAGGTGATGCAGACGCGGCAGGCGAACGAGAATCCGTCTTTCGACGATCGCTCCGCAATCGCCAACGCTCAACGCGGCGCCGTGTTTGTGTCGCTGCACATTGGCTCGACCGGGCTGCCGGGAACCGTCCGCGTTTACGTGATGAGCGATCTGCCGGCCTCCAACGATGCGACCGGACTTATTCCATGGGATCGCGCACAAGCGCCCTTCCTTCCTTTGAGCCGGCGCTTCGGTGACATCGTACAGGGGTTCCTCTCGCAGCGGTTCAAGGGCTCGCCCAGCACGGCGCAAGCGGCGGCGGTGCGGCAATTGCGCACGACGGCGGCGCCCGCCATCGCCGTGGAAGTGTCGAGCGTGTCCGTGGAAGATCGCAACACGCTGGACCGCATGGCGCCGGGTGTTGCGGATGCCATCGCGCGGGGCTCCTCGGCTTTCCGGCCCTTGTACGTCGTGGCGGCGGTAAATCCGGGTGACCGGCCATGACACCAAGGTGGCGCGTTTGGCTGATCGGCATGCTGGCGATCGCGGTGATCATCGCGGGCATTTATTTTAAAACTTTGAAGAAGCGTTTGCGGCAGGCAACGCAAGTTCCAACCGTCAGCGAGGAGCAAGTTCGGCGGGAATTGACCCAGGCAGCGCCGGCAACCGCCAGCGGGCCGCTGACGAAAGCGAAATTATTCTGGTCGTCCGGGGCGGGAGATGGCTCGTTGATGCCGGTCACCGTGGAATTGCCGCTGTCGAACGACCCGACGCTGCGGGCTAAGCAAGTGTTGAACACGTTGTTGGCTGGGCCGGTCGACGCTGAGCTGAGAACTTTACCTCCGGATGCAGTTCTGCTCGCGCTTTATATGTTGCCGGATGGCACAGCCATCGCGGACTTTTCCGAGGCCATGGCCACGGCCATACCTTCCGGGATTGAAAGCGAGCAGATGGCGGTGGACTCGATTTCGAAAACGCTCGAGGCGAATGTGCCCCAGGTGCGCTGGCTCAAAATTCTAATTCACGGGCAGGAAGTGGATACACTGGCAGGACATTTGGATTTGACGCGGACGTTTCTGGTGAATGCGAAAGCGTCACCGATGATGGCGGTGGCCGCGCCGGCCTCGGATTCCGCAAAGCCGACAGCCGCTGGGGACGCTGCCGCCAGCGGCAAAGCTGGCGCAACTTCGCTTGGCCAGCAAAAGCCTTCGGCGACCTCGCAAAAGTTGACACCCGCGACTCCCACCGGCAAACTGACGCAGCCTGTGAAAAAACCATGACCATGGCGAGCGAACGCGGTGGAACTTCGGGAGGAAAAGTGCGAATCGATGGTCGCAACGTGGACCAGATGCGGCCGCTGAAGATTACGCCGGACTTTATTTCGACGGCCGAGGGAAGCGTGCTCATCGAACTCGGTAACACGCGCGTGATTTGCACCGCGTCGGTGGACGATGGAGTGCCCGGCTTCCTGAAGGGCACCGGCAAAGGCTGGGTAACCAGCGAATACGGAATGCTGCCGAGGGCGACCGAAGAACGCACGCCCCGCGAAGCGACGCGCGGAAAGCAATCGGGTCGCACGCAGGAGATTCAGCGGCTGATTGGAAGATCGCTGCGCGCGGTGACGGATCAGGAAGCCATGGGCGAACGAACCGTGTGGATCGACTGCGATGTGATTCAAGCCGATGGCGGAACCCGGACGGCGTCGATTACCGGAGCGTTTGTGGCGCTGGCACTGGCGTTCGAACGCTTGACCGCGGCGGGAATCTGGCGCAGTTCGCCGCTGATCGACACCGTTGCGGCGACCAGCGTAGGGATTGTGGATGATCGCGCGCTGCTGGACCTGGCGTATGAAGAAGATTCGCGCGCGGAAGTGGATATGAATGTGGTGATGACCGGGAGCGGGCACTTCGTCGAAATTCAGGCGACCGCGGAAGGCCGGCCGTTTGCCGGCAGCGAGATGCAGGATTTGCTGGCCCTCGCGGCCGCGGGAATTCGGCGGTTGACGGATGAGCAGCGCGCCGTGCTGCCCGTGAAGTTCAGTGCTCGCGCCCGTTAAGCTGTACCTCGCGTCGTCCAATCCAGAAAAACTTGCTGAGTTTCGCGCGCTGGCGCGTAGCGCGGCGACATCTGCGTCAGAGGTCGAGCTGGCGTTGGCGCCGTGGTTCGATTCCCTGCCCCTGTTCGAAGAAGATGCACCGACCTTTGCGGAAAATGCTCTGGGCAAGGCGCTGCACTACTCCCGAGGGCATAACGGGTTTGTGTTTGCGGATGATTCCGGGCTTGTTGTGCCCGTGCTGGATGGCGCTCCAGGAGTGAAATCGGCACGGTACGCGGGGGCCTCGGCCACGAGCGCGGAGCGGAATGAGAAATTGCTCAGGGAATTGGAAGGCCGGCGGGGGCCGGAGCGAGCGGCGTATTTCGTTTGCGTGATTGCGCTTGTCGAGCGGGGACGAGCTGTGGCGATTGTGAGCGACCGCGTGGATGGAATGATCCTGGAGACGCCGCGGGGCGATGGGGGTTTCGGATACGATCCGGTCTTTTACTTTTCTGAATTGGGCAAGTCGTTTGCAGAGCTCTCTAGCGAAGAAAAAAACAAGCACAGTCATCGCGGGAAGGCGTTTCGGCGGTTGCTTGCCTTGACGCACTAGAGAAGGCTGCTATCCCATGCAAAAGCCGCACAGGCAGGAGTGCCTGTGCTACCTATGTGATATTCTTCCGAGCCATGAAAAAGAAGATAGTAAAAAAGAGTGCGGCGACGAAGCCGTCGAAAACTGTGATCGGAACTACGGCCAAGAAGCCCGCCAAAGCCGCGAAAGTGGCCAAGATCGTTGGGGCCGGAACGGATCCGAAGCGTGTCGCAGCCATCCTGGCGAAGCTGGACGAGGCCTATCCGGAAGCAACGTGCGAATTGAAGCACGAAAATCCATTCCAGTTGTTGATTTCCACGATTTTGTCGGCGCAATGCACCGACGTGCGCGTCAACCAAGTCACGCAGACGCTCTACAAGCAATATCCCGGACCGGAAGCGTTCGCGCATGCAAACCCCAGCGAACTGGAACAGGAGATTCGCCCCACGGGATTCTTTCGCAACAAAACGAAATCCATTATGGGAGCCAGCAAGGGAATCCTCGAGAAATTCAACGGCCAAGTGCCGCGCACCATGGAAGAGATTTTGACTTTGCCCGGCGTCGCGCGGAAAACGGGAAACGTCGTGCTGGGGACGGCGTATGGGATCGCCAGCGGCGTGGTGGTGGATACTCACGTGATCCGATTGTCGCGGCGGCTGGATTTAACCAAACACGAAGACCCTAAAAAGATCGAACTGGATTTGATGCGCGTCATTCCGAAAAACAGTTGGATCAAGTTTTCGCATCAGTTGATCTGGCACGGGCGACGCGTGTGCATTGCTCGCAAGCCGCGATGCGTCGACTGCAATCTGGAATCCATCTGCTATTCGAAGGACAAGACGATCTAGTCGTGACGGGTCGCCGCTCGGCTCGCGCTCATCTTTCACAAAAGCCTCCAGACCTTTCAGGCCCTTGTTTACTTTCGAAAACTGGAAAGATATCCTCTGGCATGTCAAAAATGACAAAATGGGCACTGGTGCTCGGCGCACTGATCTGCCTCATCTGCGTTTGTCCATCGCTTGCACAAGTCACCTTCACAACAAATCCATTACCAAGTGTGCCAACGCCCGAATCGGTGCTCGGCCACAATCCCGGCGACGATTTCTACCTCGCGAACTACGATGAATCGCGGGAATACTTCCGCAAATTGGCCGCCAGTTCGAACCGCGTCAAGCTGATTACCGTGGGGAAGACAACGCGAGGGCTGGACTGGGAAATCGCCATCATCTCTTCGCCGGAAAACCTGGCGAACCTCGACAAATATAAGGATATTTCGCGCAAGCTGGCCGATGGGCGCGGCCTATCCACCGCCGAGGCCCACGAACTCGCGCGTCAGGGCAAAGCCATCGTGCACATCGATGGCGGGCTGCACTCCAGCGAAGTCGCAGGCGCGCAGCAGTCCATCAATCTCGCTTACAAATTGGTTTCGTCGCAAAACGATCCGGAAGTGGATGCGATTCTCAACAACGTGATCTTGATGTTGTGGCCGACGCTGAATCCCGACGGCCAGAACGAAATCGTTGGATGGTATCGGAAAAACCTGGGCACGACGTTCGAGGTGAGCCCGCTGCCCGACCTTTGGCAGGAATACGTCGGCCACGACAACAATCGCGACGGCTACATGAACAACATGATCGAGTCGCAGGACGTTACGCGCACCGAGATCGAGTGGGACCCCGTCATTTTCTACTGCCATCATCAGACCGCCCCATTCCCCACACGCATTTTCATTCCACCATTCGTCGAGCCGATTTCCTCGAACATTCACCCGCTGATGGCGCGCTGGCTCAACGCGCTGGGAACCGATATCGCGGTGTACCTGGATGAGCACAACATGCCGGGGGCGGTGAATCGCGTGGGCTTCGACAACTGGTATCCGGGGTTCCTCGATTTCACGCACATCTTCCGCAACAGCATTTCGTTCTTCACGGAGACGGCGCTGTTTCGTTACGCGACGCCGCGATTTTATCCAGTGGACGAATTTCCGAAGGATCAACGCGGCTTGCGGTCGGAAGTTTTCTACAGCAGCCCGTGGAAGGGCGGCTGGTGGCGGCTGCGCGATGCCGTGAATTACATGGAAGGCGCGTCGATGGCCGTGCTGGATACCGCGGCGAAGTATCACGAAGAATTGATGTACAACCGTTATCAAGCCGCGGTCGACAACGTCAGCCGCTTCACCAAAGAACCGCCGTACGCTTACGTTGTACCGCTGGAGCAACGCGACCTGTTTGAGGCTGCCACCCTAGTGCAGAAGTTGATGATCAACGGTATCGAAGTGCAGCAGGCCACGAGGACTTTTCACGCGAATGGCCGCGAATATCAGCAGGGTACGTGGGTCATTCTGATGGACCAGCCCTTTTCGCCGCTGGTCAAGGAGCTTTTCGAATCGCAGCACTATCCCGATCTGCGCGAGACGCCCAACGGCCCGCCGAAACTTCCTTACGATGTCACCGGATGGACGTTGCCGATGCAGATGGGAGTGCAAGTCGCGCCCGTGCTAGAGCCCGTGAGCGCCCTGGATCGCGCGGCGCTCAAGAAAATCGATCAGTTTGCGGCACCCGCTGGAATTGTTGACGGGACCGGAAGCGTGTTCGTGCTAAGCCACAGATCAAACGCGAGCTTCAAGGCGCTGAACGCTATTCTGGACGGCGGTGGCCGCGTCAGCTTCGCCACTACGGAAACCGACGCGCCTGATGGCGCGGAAGCGGGAGCCATCGTCGTGACCGGCATCGACCGCGACAAAGTCAAGAAAGTGGCCGGCGACGACTCGTTGAAACTCAAAGCCGTCGGCGCCGCACCGAAGGATGCCGTCGCCGTGAAGAAGGCCCGCGTCGGACTGTACCGTTCGTGGGTTGCCAACATCGATGAGGGCTGGACGCGCTGGATTCTGGAGAACTACGGCTTCGCTCCCGTGACGCTGCGCAACGGCGATATTCAGGCCGGCAGTCTTCGCGACCATTTTGACGCCATTATTCTTCCCGACCAGAAGGCCGAGACGATTCGAACCGGCTTCGGCCCCGGCACGGTTCCCGGAATGTACACCGGCGGACTCGGCGTCGGAGGCACGGCCGCACTGCGCGAATTTGTGGAAGCGGGCGGCACTCTCATTACTTTCAATGAAGCGTCTCTTTTTGCGATCGACGACCTGGGTCTGCCGGTGAAGAACAGCCTGGCCGGACTGAAGGACGAGGAGTTTTTCTGCTCGGGCTGCCTGCTGCGCGTCGAACTGCAGGACAACGGCGCGTCCGCCGTCTGGGGCTTGCCGCACGATCCCATCGTGATGTTCGAACGCGGGCCGGCGTTTGAAACAAAGGACGGCTTTCGCGGCCGCATCCTCGCTGCCTATCCGAAGGACCAAAGTCCTTTGATGAGCGGCTACCTGCTTCATCCCGAGCGCATTCAGGGCAAAGCCGCAGCGGTGGAAGTGCAATATGGCAAAGGCCGAGTCTATCTGCTCGGCTTCCGGCCGCAATGGCGCGGACAGGCGCACGGCACGTACAAGTTTTTCTTCAACGCCATTTACGAATCACAGGGGCTCTCCAAGCCCGCGGCCGCGCCTGCCAAAACGGAAACCCCGTCCGGTCATGCGGAACCCCCCGCGGGCAAGCCGGCGATTGCGTCGAATAAAGCGGAAGAAACGGACATCGAGTACTGTCACTAGCGGCCATCGTGGCGGCAACCGAGACGAGATTACACAAACTAGCTTGTTATCGATCCTTCGCGACGGAAATCCGGGAAGGGTCTTCTTCGTCGGCTAGTTCGTTCTTATCGAAGCCAGCTTATTTTTTGTCAGCGCTTCCGGTCGGCACAAGCTGATAGCTCACAAACGCGAACTGCGTACTATCTGGCGACCATGAAGGGACGTTAATCGTTCCCTGGCCACCAAACAGCTTCGCCAAAACGCGCACCTTCTTGTCGCTGAGCGACATCAGCCGCAGCATTACATTCTGGTTCGGAGGGTGGCCCTTTACGTCCTTTTCAAAGGAAAGAAAAACCATCCACTTTCCGTCGGGCGAAATATGCGGGAACCAATCGTTGGAATCGTCCGACGTCACTTGCTCCTGGTCGGAACCGTCGGGCTTCATGCGCCAAATCTGCATGATACCGGTGCGCTCCGAATTGAAATAAATGTATTTGCCGTCGGGAGAATATTCCGGCCCGTCATCGAGTCCCGGCGCGGTTGTGAGTCGCTTCTCTTCCCCGCCGGCAGCCAGGATCGTGTAAACATCGAATTCTCCGTCGCGTTCACCCACAAACGCGAGGGTTTGCCCGTCGGGCGACCAGCCGTGCCAATACGATGGCGCTTTCTGGGTGATGCGCCGAGGCGTGCCGCCACCCGAGGGAACAATGTAAACAAGGGAGCGGTGGTCTTCCTTCGATTGATCACTGATCGCCAGCAGCGCGCCATCCGGCGACAATCCGTGATCGTTGTTGCAGTGAATCGCAAACCCCGTGTCGATAATCTGGATCGGACCGCCCGCCACCGCCATGTGTACGATGCGCCCGTCACGATTGAAAATCAGCGCCGAGCCGTCCCGCGTCCAATTGGGCGCCTCAAATTTCTCCGGGGCGACGTACAGTACGTGACGATCCGTCGAGTTGATCGCAATTGTTTCCAGGGTGCTATACAGCGTCGTCGGCGCATCCGCGGCAATCGGAGGCGGCGTACTTACCTCGACGTTCGAGAACACCGCCGTTTCCACCACATTTTTATCGTGCGCGCAAACGCCTATTCCGACGTAAAAAGGCTCCTTGATCGGAATGCGAATCGACGCGCCCGAGGGGTGAAGTTCCTCGCTGCCGCCGGACAACGACAAGTAGAAGAAGTCGCCGCGTTTTTCCAGCCGGATTCGTTGCGTCGAGAAAATGTTCGACTCGATGTCGTGCGTGACCGCACCCTTTTCGTCGCGGAATTGCAAGGCCGTTAAACCGTTGCCGTGCAGCGCCGCGTCCACGTAAACCGAATCCGCGTCGAGGCTTTGCCGAATCATAAGCACGCCCTTGCGATGCGGTACTCCACCAAGTCCGACGAAGGAAATATTTGCAGCCAGCGTCACGTCGCCGGACATTTTCTTCCACGCGAACTGGAAGTCGTCCTCGTTGGCCCACATATTGTTGCCGCTGCCCGTGACCGTGTAGGTCTTCGTCGAAGCGTCGTACTCGGTGGTACCCGGATGCAAGACCGTGCCCACGTCCCCATGAGCTTCAAACATTCCGACGGGACCCCCGGAAGTTTGCGCGCACAGCTCGCCCGGCAACGTCAACAACGCTAAGATGCAAATCGCGATCACCATTCTCTTCGCTCTCGGACTCACGGCATCACCTTGATCATCACCACTCCATGGGAAGGTACCTTTGCTCCATACGTGCCGGCAAACTTGCCCAAATCTTTCTTCATCCACAGATCACGAACGCCAGAGGTAAGGTGCGCGGGATAGCCTAGTTCTTCCCACGAGACGGACATCTGCGCGTCAGCGGCTCCGCGATTGAACAAAATCACGGCGCGGCCTCCGTCTTTCAGTTGCCGCGCCCAGACTTCCAAGTCGCCATCCTTCGCAACGCGCCGCCCTTGCATGCCCAACGCATCCTGGTCTACGGCAATCACTTCTTTGTTCGTCAAAATCTCTTTGATCTCGGCGGACATGCTCTTCAAGTCGTTGCCCGCCATTAACGGAGCCGCCAGCAGACACCACAAGCTGAAATGCGACCGGTATTCGGTAGTGGTCATGCCGCCGTTGCCGACCTCCAGCATGTCCGGGTCGTTCCAATGTCCAGAACCCGCGTAGGTTTCCAACCCGTCTTGCATGTCCAGAATTTTGACAAAACTCCGCGCGTCCTTCTTCTGGCAGTCCCAGCAGTCGCTGATATCGCCGGTGGTGCGCCAAAGATTCCCGACGTCTTTGGCCCACAACCAGGGCTTCGCCGTGCCCCATTCGCACATGCTGAACACAATCGGACGTCCCGAGGCGTTCAGGGCATCGCGCATGGTGGTGTAAGCCCACTCAGCGTTCGCTTTGCCGGTGTGGCACCAATCGTACTTCAGGTAGTCGACGCCCCACGCCGCATATTGCAACGCGTCTTGATATTCGTGGCCTGCGCTACCGGGACGGCCCGCGCATGTTTTTACCCCGGCATCGGAATAAATTCCGAACTTCAGTCCCTTAGAGTGCACGTAGTCCGCCACCCCCTTGATCCCGGAAGGAAACCTTTGCGCATCCGCCACGATATTTCCGCTCGCGTCGCGGCCTACTTGCCAGCAGTCGTCGATCACCACGTATTCGTAGCCGGCCTCCTTCATTCCGCTGCTGACCATGGCGTCGGCCGCGCCCTTGATCAAGTCCTCGCTCACGTTGCATCCGAACTTGTTCCAGCTGTTCCAGCCCATCGGCGGCGTCAGCGCCAAGCCATTGTCTGAAGCTTTCGCGGGTAATCCGCCCAGGAGTCCGATACACACAGCCAAGCAACACCAGCAACTTTGCTTTGCGAACACGCGCATGGCAGCCACCTTTTTGTCGAAATCGCAGTACCTTGAACGCATCGGGACGCCAAGGCGCGGCCATTCTATTGAGCATCATCAGCAAGCGCTACTAATTTCGGCATTGGTCGCTGCGAGGCCGGAATACGCAACTAAGGTTGCTTGCCGGCAGCCGGGCGGATGCGCTCCGCGGGAACGATTCCCGCGCCCTCAAGTACCGAATAAAACTGGTCAACCGCCAGCTCGCCAATCGTTTCCACTTTCCCCGACGGCCAACGAATCTCCACGCTGTCAATCTTTTTCGCCGTCCCCAAACCGAAATGTACACGCAGATCACTTTGCGAGAGGTAGCTTCCGCCGCTATGGATTTCGTCGGTCTGCGTCATGCCGCCGGCCACGATCTTGACGCGCGCATTCAATGCGAGGCGATTGCTTTTCGTTCCTGCAAGTTCGAAGCTAACCCAATGCCGCCCGGGCACGCCGTGATTCTTCAAAATCATCGGCGCGCCGTCAATATCCGCGACTACCACATCCATATTGCCATCATTGAAAAGATCGCCGACGCCAAGCCCGCGCGACACTCGCTTTTCTTTCAGCGCCGGCCCGGCTTGGTCGCTTGCATCGCAAAAGGTGCCGTCCGCTTGATTCAAATGCAGCAGCTTTGGCTCTCGATACCTCGCGCCAGAAGGCAGCGTATCCACCTGTGGATAGACGTGCCCATCAACGGCAATCAAATCCAGCCAGCCATCATTGTCCAGGTCCACGAAGGCCGTTCCCCACTTCACGTAAGGCAGCGAAGGCAGCGCCGTCCCCGATGAATACGAAACATCGGTGAAGTTCCAATTGCCATCGTTGCGATAGAGAAGATCATTCTCATCCGAAAAATTGGTGACATATAAAGAAGGCCGTCCGGTATGCAGGTAGTCGCCGACCGCGATTCCCATGGAAGCCTGCTCGGAGCCGTCCTCACTCACCGCTGTACCCGACTCCAGCCCGATATCCTTGAATTTTCCATTGCCCTCATTTTTGTATAGAAATTTCGGCGTCGAATCATTGGCCACGTAAATGTCCGGCCGTCCCGTATTGTTGAAATCCGCCCAGATGACTCCCAGCCCGTAGTAACCGTTCGGGTCGCTCACCCCAGCGCTCTTCGAGACGTCGGTGAATGTTCCATCTCCATTGTTGTGAAACAGCGAATCGCCCGCTCCCTTCAATCCTCGCGGCCCGCATTGCACATCGATACCGCGATATTTGCAGTTGGGAGAACTCCCGAATCCGGGCAGGTCGTTGAGATGGAAATCGACATAGTTCGTCACCATCAGATCCACGAAACCGTCGCCATCGTAATCGCCGAACGCCGCTCCCGTAGACCAGCGCCCGTCAGCAACGCCGGCCTTCGCCGTAACATCAGTGAAGGTGCCGTCGCCATTGTTGTGGTACAAGACATTTCCGCCCAGGCAAGTCACATACAGATCGGGCCAACCGTCGTTGTCGTAATCCCCGACTGCCCCGCCCATGGCGAAGCATGGCGTGCCAATGCCGGCCTTGTCAGTCACATCCGTGAACGTCCCGTCGTGATTGTTGCGGTACAGCGCCCCGCGGCTTTTCTGCCCCTTGATCGCCATATCGACGCTGGGAGCATTGGTGAAATAAATGTCCAGCCAGCCGTCTCGATCGTAATCGAACAAAATCACGCCGCCGCTCATCGATTCCACGATGTACTTCTTCGAAGGATCGGAGGCGTGCTTGAACGTGATTCCTGCCTTCGCGGTGATGTCTTCGAGCTGCGGAACGACGCGCCCGCTGCACTTGGTAGCCTTGGCCCCGGGCGGGGGAGGCGGCGGCGTGGGGTGACCACCCTGCGCTCCGGCAATGTCTGCGCCGAGCAATACCACCAGGATCGCCTTAGCCAGCCGCTTGCACCGAAACGTCTTCAACGGTTTGCCATCAGCATTGGGCCTCATGGACTCTGGACTGCCGGAATGGCCGCGCGATCGCGCTCACGCTGCTTGGCCTTCAATTCTTTGTAGATCTCCAGCTCCCGGTCCGCGTCGGCCACGCGCGATTCCTTCCGGTACGCGGCCTGCAATTGATAGTGCATGTAGTCGCTCTGCGGGCTCAGGCGCGTCGCGGCCTCAAGATGCTTGACGGCATCATTCAACTCTCCGCGATCCAGCAAAATTTTTCCCACCTGATATTGCGCGTTCGCGTGGTCGGGATGCGCTGCGATCACTTGCTGAAACAGCGCCGCGGCTTCCTCCACTTTCGACTGCTGCAAATATACGAAACCCAGATTGTACTTTGCGTCCGCGTCGGCGGGCACGAGTGCGAGCTCCGCCTGAAACTCGGCCGCCGCCTCGGGCCAATGCTCCGCGCGCAAATTCGCCTGGCCGGCGAAATAATGCGCCTTCACCAGATTCGGGTCGGCCTGCAAAGCACGATGGAGAACCGCCACGGAACGGCCGTAGTCGCCAATCTCGATCCACAGCTGTCCAATCAGCAGCAGCGTATCGTTAGGCCGGTCGCCCTTCTCGAACTCACTCAATACTTCGCTGGCTTTCTTCAGCTCACCCACGCGCGTCAGCGAAGTCGCCCATGCGTATCCGACTGTGGCGTCCTGCATCCCCCGCGATCCCAGCGGGGTGAACGTCTTCGCAGCATCCGCATATTTGTCGAAGCCGAAGTACGCCATCCCGAGCATTGCTCTCACCGGTGTTTCGCCCGGCTCTTCCGCCAATGCGCGTGACAACCCTCGAATCGCCTCGGGATAGTTATTCGTTCGAAACGCAGAAAGCCCCAGGTTCTTCATCAGCCCCGGCACTTTCGGATCCCACCGATCCGCCTCCTCGTAGTGTCCCAGCGCCGCCAGATATTCGCCCCGCACCGCTTCCGAGGTTGCCAGGTCGTTGAAACTTAATCCCAAAACCGACCGCAGCTGATTTTCCTGCGAATCCGTCGCGGCTCGCTGCTTTTGAGTCAAATTCGCGCGCGCAATAATCGAAGCGTCCACGCGCGCAAAAGGATCGGTGTCGGCCGGCAAGAGCAACACTTCCTGCATTTCATTCTTGGGATTCAGCGGCACAATCGCCGCCGCCGATCCCGCCCCTCCCGCCAAAACCATCGCCGCCACGTTCTGCTGGCCCAGCTCCATGGTTTTATTCTGAAGGTCGCGGGCCTTCGTCAAATACACTTCGCTCTCTTCCTTGCGGCCCGAATTGACCAGGATTCGCCCCAAATCAACGTACGCCCTCCGAATCTGATAGTTCGAGCGCGACTCGTCGTCACCCGTCAGCGTGATCGCTTTGCGAAAGCACTCTTCCGCTCGCTTCATATCCGCCTGCGCGTAGGCGTTCAGACCCATGTAGAGCCAGGGCTCCGGCCAGGCGGGATACACTTCGGCGGCAATTTTCAGATAGTGGTCGGAGACGGCATAATTGCGGTCTCCCGAGGCCAGAAAGCCCGTCAAATAATTGGCCAAATAGTCTTTCGGGTAGTACTCAAGCTCCTTGGCGAACTCGGCCCGCACCTCGGGTGTTGGCCTCCATTCATTCACTGCGAGCCGGGCAAGCCCGAGGAAGTAGTGTGCGTGTGGGGTTCGCGGATCGAGCGCGATGGCGCGCTGGAATTCTCGAATGGCAGCCGGCATGTCGTTGGCATCGCGGTACGCGCTGCCGAAGAGCACGTGCAGAGAACCGGTGTCTCCAGCTGCCTGCACCATCTGTACGAAAACCGCGGTCGCTTTATCCTTGTCGCGCGGATCTTCCGTTTGCAGGAGGCACATGCCTAGGGAGTACGCTTTCTCGACATCAAAATTGGAATCGAGTTCAAGGGAACGAGCGAGCGCCTCGGCGGCCTTTGCATATTCCTGCTTTATGATCAGCGCCCTGCCGCGTATGTTAAGCGCTCGCGCATTATTTGGATCGACGGCTAGCGCCTTATCGGATTCCGCGAGGGCGGCGTCAGCATGATTCCCCTGAAGCTCCGCAATGGCCAGATCGACGCGCGTGTCGGGAAGATTTTCAAAGTCCAGGGATCGCCGGTACAGCTCGATCGCTTGCGGAAAAGCCGCCTCCAAAAGGCGCATTTGCCCCATTTCCCGCAACGCCAGCGCGATCAGGCGCTCGTTTGCTTCCGCGACACCCTCGGGGTTACCCAAACGCTGAGCGGCTCGGGCCGTCTCTAGCCGCTTACGCAGTTCCGCTTCAGCCGGGCTCGCCGCTTTATCCTTCGATTTGCTTGCCGATAGTTCGTGAGCCGACTGCGCGAACGCCGGAGGAACGCCGGCGACACCCGCGCCAAAAATCTCGATCGCGCCCGCCAACGCGAAAATAAGACCAGCCTTTGCATTGCAATGGAAAGACGAACACTTCAAGGTCTCGGGATTCACGGGGGAACGATTCAAGGCACTCCACTAGAAAGATAAACGGCGGGGCTGAAGTTATCAAGCCCCGCCGCCTGTAGTTGATGTGGTTCCAGCCGTAGTTCGCCTAGAACGAGAACCTCAGCGTGTACTGAATTTCACGCCCAGGACGTACGGAAGTGGCTTGTCCAAATCCGGAGCTCACGCTGTTCGGGTTGGCTCCTAGGAAACCGGAGATGACGTTGTTGGTCGGAGTGCAGGTCGTACCACCAGAGCCGCACACTAGGTTGCTGGCGTTGTAGTTTGTTCCTTCAAGGCTGCTGCCGATGAAATTCGCGTGGTTGAAGAGGTTAAAGAAGTCCAGGCTGAACTTAATGCGGTAGCGTTCCTTGAAGTACCAGTTCTTGGCGAGTTGCGCGTCCACGTTCCGATTATCCGGACCGAAGCAGTATCCACGCGGAGCGTTTCCGACCGTCCCGATCGTGTAGCCGACGAGCGTGAATGCCGCCGGGTTCAGGATCTGTCTGCCGTCCTCTCCGGAGTTGCAATTGACGCCCGTGATGTCCGGCCGGTTGTTGGAGTTGAAGCCTGAACCTTGCAGTGAGTTGAGGGAACTGGCCACACCATCGACCGTTGCCCCTCCGGCTCCGTTTGAAAACACCGTTAACGACGCGCCGGACTGGACGCTGATAATGCTATTGAGTTCCCATCCTCCCAACGTCTTCTGCACCAGATTGCTGCTCTTGGTGAACTTTGGCAGGTAGAACACTTCGTTGGCCACAAAGATGGACGGCCGGTTGATGTCCGTATTTCCCTTGTCCAAGCCCCCTTCAGCCTGATCGGTGACCGCTTGGGAGTTAACGCTGCCAGACGAATTGTCCAGCTGTACGTTGCCAATCGAGTGTGAGTAGGTGTAGGACGCCTGGAAGCTCGAGAAGTTGCTTAATCGCGAACGGAACAGCGCCTGCAGCGAATGGTAGTCCGCTTTTCCGTTGTGCTCGAACTGCAGGATGCTTCCAAAGTTGCCGGCGGGACGGAAGGCGTTGAAGGCGCCACCACTCAAAAATGCCGTTTCCGCCCAGTCTGCGCTGGGAACTGCGTTCGCATCGATCCCAGACGTCAGGTGGATGCCGCTGTTACCGACGTAGCCGATCTGCAGTGCCGTGTTTCGAGCGAGTTCCCTCTCGACCGACACGTTCCACTGCCAGCTGTTCGGGATAACACCGCGCGGATTCTCCGCTCCGCTCGGCGAAACCTGAGGATTCGCTAGCGGCGTCGCGGTTTCCAGCGTTCGATAGTCGGTGGCGGTGATTTCAAATGGCGAGGTGAACGCCAATTGCTCCAGCAGACCCACCGGTTCGCGCTGGAAGAACTGTCCGGCGCCTATCCGGACCGCCGTCTTGCCATCTCCACGGACGTCCCAGGCGATGCCCAGGCGCGGTGCGATGGAATGGTTGTTGTTGTTAACCAGTGCGCTGTTGACGCCCGGCGTGCCGGCGGAAAGCGGCAGACTGATGCCCAGAGCAGAAAGGGCGGCAGCGGCAGCCGTGCAGGGTGAGGTTCCCGGCACAATAATGACGCCGTTGCACGCGTCCGACGGAGCGCCGGCGGGATTGTAGGCCGCCAAGCTCCACGAGGCCCAGTTGTTATCGCCGGAGTAAGGCTGACGGAAGAAGGACCAGCGGAATCCATAGTTAATCGTCACATTCCGCCGAATCTTCCAGCTATCGCCAACGTACCACTCAAAATCATGCCAATGTACGAGAGCGGTTGCGTTGATGTTCTTCTCCTGGGTGACATACTCCTGCCCCGGCAAGAGAAGGTTCGCCAATTGATTGCCCAGCGCTACACCCACAGGTGCGCCATTGTTGGTTGTGCACGCAGGAGTCGCCGAGGGGCACAGATTCAAACCGCCATTCGAGTAATTAAACTGCGGCTGGTCCGACCCGCCTGCGCCGTCCTCGATCTTCGCGTTCGTGCTGTAATACGCTCCCGCCTTGAACAGGTGGTTCCCGTGGACCTTCGAGACGTTGTCCTGCAACGCGTACAGGTCCTCGTGATTACCGTAGGGCGCGATATTCCACATGGTCTGGCCGCTACCGTAGGGAGCCAAACCGCCCCACACGGCGCCGCCGTTCCCAAATGCACCCGTTTGCTTCAGCGATGCGGGCCACGCTGTCGGCACCGCCGCGTTGATTTGCGCCACCACGCTGGATTCTGTCCCAGAGAGCGTGGTGATGATGGCGTTGTGTCCGTAACCGAACTCGACGTCATTGATCATTGTGCTCGACAATTGCGAGGTCAACTTAGCCATGACGCTCTTGGAAGGTTGGCTCCAATCCGAATTGATGGTCGGAAAGGTGGAAACTCCCCAAAACGCGGTGTTGGCCGGCCCTGGGCTGGTCCAGGAATCGTTAGTCCAGCGGAAGGTAATCCGGTTTTTCTTCGTCAAGTCATAGTCGGCGCGAATATTCCACTCGCTCCAGCTCGGCACCAGTTTCTCGGAGAGCGCCCAGTTATCCCCGTTTCGGAGTGCTTCGTTCGGCAGGGGATAGAATTTCTCTATCAACGATCCCGCCGGATCCGGGTTGGCGATAATGAACGGGTTTGCCCCCTGCAGTGCCGTTGGGATCAACGATGTGTAGGTAGAAACGCCGCCGGTCGTAACCCACTGCGCCGGCTGTGTCGCGCCGCACTGGTCGGTTGCGATCGTGCCGCTCGGATTCGCCGCAGTCGGGGCCACCGCACCAGAGAAGTCCTGGCTGAAGTTCCCGCCCTGCTCGGCTGCCGTGGGCACGCACGCTGCCTGCGATGTTCCCTGAACCTGACGGTTCCATTCCTGGTTCCACCAGAAGAAGAGCTTGTCCTTCAGGATCGGACCCGCAACGTGGTAGCCCCAGTCATTGCGCCGGAGTTCCGCTTTGCCGGTACCATTAAAATTGGAGAACCAATCATTGGCGTCCAGCTTGTCGTTTCGACCAGCATAAAAGAAGCCGCCATGAAACTGGTTTTCGCCCGACCTGGTCGTAATGCTGATGATCGAACCCGCGGCCTGCCCGTATTCCGGACCGTAGGAGTTGCGAATCATTTTGAATTCGGCGATGGCGTCCACCGACGGATAAACAAGAATCGTGCGGCCGGAGCCGACATCGTTGTTGTTGACGCCGTCCACCAGGAAAAGATTGTAATTGTAAGGATTGCCGTTCACCGAGAAGTCCGCTCCGCCCGTCAACCCTTTGTCGGTAGCGTCAAAGCTATTGGCTGTGGATACGCCCGGCGACAACGCAACCAGTCCCATGAAGTTCTCGCCGTTTAATGGGAGTTCGCGTACCTGACGCCCTTCCACGATCTCGCCGACCTCTGCCGTAGCCGTCTGTACCTGCACCGCGCTGGCTTCCACGGTGACCATTTCGCTCGCCGCGCCCAATTCCAGTCGCGCATTCACTTCCGTCGTCGTCGAGGTGTGCACCTCGGCCGCCTTGGCGATGAACTCCTTGAAGCTGCCCTGCTTGACCGTAATGTCGTAGATCCCCACAGGCAACTGGGCGAACGTGTACACGCCCTGTTCGCTCGTGGTCGTCGAGGAACTCGCATTCGTTCCCGTATTCGTTGCCGTCACCGTGGCACCGGGGACTGCCGCGCCGCTCGGATCCGTCACTGTTCCCGTGATTGTACCTGAGTACTGCTGCGCGTTCGCGGCGAACGGCGCCGCCAGCACGAGCAGTAACGTGCAAAACAGCGCGCCAAACACAAACCGCGTTTGCGTCGCCGTTTTCCCTTCCGTCAAATGAATTTTCATTCGCACACCCCTTCGAGTTTTTGTTCCGATTCGATTCAGAAAATTTCTTGATGCTCTGAGTCGAATCCAGACGCGAACGCGAACGTCCGCAAAGCCAACTTCGTTCCAATGGGTTTGGACCCGGGTCCTGGTCCCTCGACGACCCTCGACTAATACATTTGCACTAGAGGATATACTTCGCGGAAACGATGTCAAGCGGAAATAATGATATTCTACACAAAAAATAATGTTATTCTGAACTGGGCGGAAGGCCCCAGTCCCGTATCCATCCCAAGGCTTCGCGTAACTTTTTATTCTCGAATGCGTATATTCTATGGTCGGCCGTAGGAATCTATGATATTTGGTAGGAGACTTTGGCCATCCCATCTATTCTGAAAATGGCATTTTTCGCGTTTTCGCTTATAGTGTACGTTAACGCACGCCGGAGCGGGCCTACACCGTCGCACTATTTTCAGGTACACTCTCGGGGAATTCTGCTGGCATGACATACTCTCCCAAAAAGAAACCTGTCTTCCAAGGCGAACCCAGAGTCACCCTTAAGACCGTTGCCGCCCACCTCGGCCTCACCCCCGGCACCGTCTCGGCCGCGCTCAACAACTCCCCCGCCGCTCGCTCCATCCCCGAGCACACCAAGAAACGCATCATCGAGGCCGCCAAGGACCTCAACTATCGTCCCAACTATTTCGCCCGCTCTCTCCGCCTCCAACGCACCTACACGATTGGTGTCATCGCCGAAGAAATCGGCGACGCTTACGGATCCTTGATCATCAGCGGGATCGAAGAATATTTGAGAAAGAACAATTTCTTCTTTCTCACCGTGATCCACCGGCACGATCAGAAGCTTCTCTACACCTATGCGCAAATGCTCGTGACGCGTGGCGTCGAGGGTTTCATTACCACCGACACTTCGATCACCGAAAAACTCGAGCTCCCCACGATCGCGGTCGCCGGACACGGCCGCGTCGAAGGTGTCACCAACGTTATCCTGGATCACAAACTTGCGGCGCGGCTCGCGCTTACCCATCTCGTGGAATTGGGACACGAAGAGATCGCCTTCTTGAAAGGTCATCCCGCCAGCTCCGACTCCGCCGTTCGCTGGGCTGCCGTGTGTGAAATCGCTGCCGAACTTGGTGTTCGCGTACGTCCGGAGCTCACCATTCAAATCGACTCCACCCTTTCCACGCCGCAACTCGGCTACCCCTGCGCCAAGCAACTCCTCGCTCGCAAGCAGCCTTTCACCGCGCTGTTCGCTTACAACGACATTTCCGCGATCGGTTCCATTTGGGCGCTGCGCGAAGCCGGCCTGCGCGTCCCCGAAGACATTTCTGTGGTGGGCTTCGACGACATCCCCGCTGCTGCTTTTAATAGCCCAGGGTTGACGACCGTCCGTCAGCCGCTCGAGCGCATGGGACAAATCGCCGCCAAGACACTCATCGACCTCATCGAAGGCAAAGCGGAATACGTGCCCGAAATCGCCATCGAGCCCGAGTTTGTTGCGCGTGCTTCGACCGGTCGCGCGAACCCGCATTTCTCGCGGCCGGCCATGGTGGGCCTCGATCACCACTCTCAAGCTCCCGCTCGCCCCTGAACTTCTGCGACTCGCGGCTACTCAACCCATTCAACAGCGTTGATTTCGCGACATCTTCACTCCACACTGGATCGCGCGCCAATTTTTCTGCGCCAACATGGTCAGCTTCGCCCAACGATTATTCTTCCTCGTTTCCGCCTTGGGCCTTTTTCTCCTCATCTGGCCAGGTTCCTCCAATTTCCTTCGCGCGCAACTTTCCACCGACGACCATCTCGCCGAGCCCGGATTCTGGCCGACGCAGAACGCCACTCTCCGCAATGAGTTTGTAGGGCCCAACGCCTGCGCTTCCTGCCACTCGACAATTGTTGCCGAGCAGGCCAGAACGGCAATGGGCGGCACCGCCATGCACGCAGGCGATTCCGACGTTCTTCGCTCCCACCCCACCTTGAATTTCGGCTTCGACAAATACCACTACGAGATTCAGAGTTCCGCCGGCCACAGCGTCTACACCATCACTGACGGTGCCCGCACCCTGACCGCCAACCTCCTTTGGGCCTTCGGAACCGACCGCGTCGGTCAGTCCTATCTGTTCAAGAAAGACGACGGAAAATTCTACGAAGCGCGCGTCACCTATTTCGACACGCTCAAAACCCTTCACTTCACCCCCGATCGTGCGCTGACCACCGCGAAGGATCTTGAGGAAGCCATGTACCGCCCGGTAGAATCCTCGGAAATTCAGCGCTGCTTCGCCTGCCACACCACCGCTCCCAACATCGCTGGCCAATTTGACGAGAAAAATCTCATCCCCGGCGTGACCTGCGAAGCCTGCCACGGCCCCGCCTCAAAACACGTCAACTCTATGCAAGCCGCCAAGGTTGCGGGAATGTCTCCGTCCGCGGGAGGAACCATCTTCAATGCCGCCGGGCTGAGCCCTACGGACTCCGTCGATTTCTGCGGCTCCTGTCACGCCACTTGGTGGGACGTAAGACTCTCCGGCGTTAAGGGCGTCTCCAATGCAAAGTCGCAGCCCTATCGCCTGGAAGGCAGCAAGTGCTGGGGCAAAGGGGACGCGCGCCTAACGTGTATCGCCTGCCACAATCCGCACAAACCACTTCAGACCGACACAGCCGCGTACGACACAAACTGTCTAGGCTGTCATGCCTCGACAACGGCAGAGAAAAAAACTCCAGACCATCCCGGCGCCGCCTGCCCCGTCAGCTTAAAAAACTGCGCGTCCTGCCACATGCCCAAAGTCTACGTTCCGGAAATGCACTACAACTTCACCGACCACCGCATCCGTATCGCTCGCACGGGCGATCCATACCCCGAATAGTTCAATCAAATTCTCCGCGACCTCTGTGCCTCGACCTCCGTGCCCTCTGCGCCAAATCTCCTGCCCCTGTCCTTGCACTTCACCTATTAACTCTGACTCACTAACCACTACTCACTTTTTTCCCGCTCCCCTCCACGATCGTCACATACCGATCCACCGGCAAGTTCTCAAACCGCTCCACCACCCCGCTCGGCTGCGGCCACTTCACTTCCACCCAATCCACCTTCGGCCTCTTCCCAATCCCCAGCACCAACCGCGGGTCATGCGACGACAAGAAACTCCCTCCGCCGACTTTCATCCGCGACCTCTTCAAATCCCCAGCCTGATAGGTCACTCGCGCCCCAATCGCATCCACATTCGACTTCCGGCCCACCAGCCGCAGCCCCAGCCAGTGATTCTGGCGGCCCACATTGTTCCGCAGCAAAATCGGCGCCGCATCATTATTGGAAACCAGCACATCCACCCCGCCGTCATTATCAAAATCTCCTACCGCCAGCCCGCGCGCCGCAAACATCTTCGAAAACACCGCCCCACTCTCCGCGCTAACGTTCCGAAAACTCTTCCCGTCATTTCGAAACAGCAGCAAAGGCTCCTTGAACGTAACCTGGTGTGAAAACTCCTCCACCAGATCGTCGGGAAATCCATTCGCCAGAATTAAATCCAACTCGCCGTCGTTGTCGTAATCAAAAAATTTCAGCCCCCACCCACTCATCCACCGTGTCGCCATCCCAATGCCCTGTTGCATCGCCACATCAGTAAAAGTCTCGTCGCCATTGTTCTGATAAAGCGAAAAAATCTCCTCATCGATATTCGCCACAAACAAATCCATCCACCCATCCTGATTGAAGTCCGCTGAGTCCACGCCCATTCCCGATCGTGCCCGTCCGTCCGCGCTGTACCCCACGTCGGCCGCCAACCCGATCTCCTCGAAACGCCCGCCGCGATTCGCGTACAAAAAATTCGCCACCGTGTCATTCGACACAAACAAATCCATCCGCCCATCATTGTTAATGTCCGTGGCCACCGCTCCCCAGGCCTTCCCCAAATGCTCCGCAATCCCCGTCTCTTTACTGACATCGGTAAACGTCCCATCGCCGTTGTTATGAAACAACCAGCTGGGCCGCGGCTTGAAAATCCGCGGAATACAATAATGATGCGTGCCATCCTTATCCACGCCGCAGCTCAACGACTTGTTGAACTCGCAAAACTGCCCGACAAACAAATCAAGCCGTCCATCATTGTCGTAGTCAAACCACACCGCGCTCGAAGCCCATCCCGGCGCCGCAACCCCCGCCTTCTCCGTGACATCCGCAAACGTCCCGTCTCCATTGTTCCGGTACAAAGTGCTCCGCCCATACTGCGTTACATAAAGGTCCGCAAACCCATCCCCGTTGAAGTCCCCAACAGCCACTCCCATTCCATATCCGCCGCCGCCCACCCCCGCTTTCTCCGTAACATCCGTAAACGTCCCGTCCCGATTATTCCGGTAAAGCGCATTCCGCAAAGGTTTCGCTGGCTCGTAAAAATCGCACTTGCCGCTATTCACCAGATAAATGTCCATCCACCCGTCATTGTCATAATCCAAAAACGCGCACCCAGCCCCGCTAGTCTCCGGCAGATGCTTGGCCGCCGACCTCCCCGCCGTGTGCACCCAGCTGATACCACTTGACGCCGCCGGAATCTCCTCAAACACATAACGCGCACTCGCCACACGATCTCCGCCAAACCCAAAACTGCGAAGTGGCAAGCCACCAGCGAAAAGGGATAGATATTTGAGAAAGGAGCGCCGAGGGAAAGCCAAGGACAATCCACGAAACCGTCGATCACTCATTCCCGGCATTATGCCCGGAACAATGCCGTAGGGCAAAAACTCCGGCATTTTCGCTTGTAGGAGCAGGGCTTGCCTGCCGATGCGTCTCGCTGAACTCCGCGGCATAACAAACTTATGCGGATCGCCGTCTCCTCGCGTACAATCCGCAGTGCCCTTTCGACCACAACCATGAACCCACTAACCCGACGCTCCTTCCTCGAAAAATTCTCGACTCTCACCGCAGGCGGTCTCCTCGCCGGCGCCTCGCCAACCTTCCTAGTGGCAGCCAGCCAATCCGACCCGCACATCGCCTTCCCCACCGCGCCACGCGACCGCATCGCCGTCGCCTCCTACCCGTTTCGCGCCTACATGAATGCTCCCAACAACCGCGCTCGCGACCCCAAACTCCCCGGCATGGATCTCCTCCAATTTCCCTCCGAAGTGGTCGCCAAGTTCGGCGTCCACAATATCGAACCGCTCGCCCAGCACTTTCTCAGCACCGAGCCCAATTATCTCGATACCTTCCGCCAGGCCCTGAAAAAAGCAAGTGTGCAGATCGTGGATATTCCCACCCACGTCCGCCAGAGTTTCTACGACACCGATCCCGCCGCTCGCAAACAAGCGATCGAAGTGGCGAAAAAGTGGATCGACGTAGCCGTCGTCGTCCGATCCCCAGGCATTCGTCCGCACGTCGCCGGCACCCGCAACTCTTCCCCCAATGTAGAGCGCGCCGCCGCCAGCCTGCGCGAGGTCGCCGCCTATGCCTCGCAAAAAAACATCGTGGTCACCTTGGAAAACGACGATCCCGTCAGTGAAGACGCCTTCTTCATCGTCAACGTCATCGACGCCGTCAATCATCCGTACGTGCGCGCCCTACCCGATTTCGCAAACTCCGTCCTCAATGGCGACCTCGACTTCAACTACCGCGCCGTCCAGGCCATGTTCGAGCGCGCTTACAACGTCTCCCACGTCAAAGACGGCGAAGTCGATGACCACGGCAAGCAATTCAACATCGACCTCAAAAAAACATTCGACATCGCCAAGTCCGCTAACTACCGCGGCTATTACTCGATCGAGTTCGACGCCCCCACCGATCCCTACGCCCCCACAACCAAACTGATCGAGCAAACGCTCCTGTACCTCTCCTAAGTGTCCCTCGCAGAACAGAGCCACAAGGTCTCGGCCGGCGCTCAACCCAACCTGACACGCTCTTTTCGACTTTCCCGTCTGGTGTTACCCTCCTTCTGAGCGGCTTCTGTCGTCCCAAGAAGGAAACAAGAGGAGCGAACCGTGCGCCTCAAAACAACAGTATTCGCCCTAGCTGTGGTTCTAGGCCCAGTTGCTGCTCAGCAGGCTGCCGCCGCGCAGGATGATCACCTGGTGTCTTCGTCTTTGAACGTAACCACGCAGTTTTCGTACGATCTGGCAGTGGACTGCCAAAGCGGCGAAGGCCTCGTCGTGCAGTTACGCTACACAGGCGCGCAAGCTCTTCGCGGATATCTCGTCAGGCTCGCGCTCGCAGACTCGTCGACTGGAAAGTCTCTCGGCGAACTATCTCTTCAAGAAATCCGCGATTCGCGCCAGCCAATGATTCCCGCCGGCGCGGAGTGGGCGCGCAATGTCTGCACCATACCGAAGAAGATCGCAGGATCTCCTACGAGCGTCACGGCGACGGTTGACGTCCTGAAGTTTGCGGACGGTTCGATTTGGGGTCCCGCAGCGCGGCGCGAATCTCATCAACTTATCGGCACACTTGACGGTATGGACTTCATCGGGAAAACAACCGAGTTGGAGCGGTTTGTATCTCCAATTCTGCCGCAACAAGGGCCCTTGCCCGTTGAAAACGTCGAATCCCAGACGATCGGTCCGCTGAAGATCAAATCAGGCGTGTGGCTCGACGAACGCGGAAAGGAAATGCTAGCCGCCGATGTCACCAACGAGAGCTCCGTTCCCATCCGCGGCTATCTCTTTACGACTTCTTTTTTCGATCCCACTACCGGGACTCGCATCCGCCGGGCGTCAACCAAGCAACTCGAAACCCACGGAAACCCGTCTGACTATCTCGCGCCCGGAGCGACCTGGGTCGCCGACCCGCGAAAGTTCTCTTATTTGCCCGACGGCACTCTCGCCAGTTACAAAATAACCGTGGACCTGGTCGTTTTTGCCGACGGCTCCACATTCGGCCCGAAGAGATCTCAGGAGTCCGATGAGGTTCTCGGCATGTTCGACGGCATCGACACAGCCAAGCGCATCAGTCAAGAAGTCTCCGCGAACAGATAGCGCTGGCCGAGAGTGGCGACACCATGCCGTGCGGGATTTGCCTCGCAGCTCTCAAGCGCCGCCCATCGGCCGGCCAACCTGCTCACTTCATTCGAACGCATTTCCACGCAATCTCAGCTTTCCACGTCTCTAACCCGTTGCATCTACGCCCCTTCTCGACGCAAGATCGCGCCACCTCCGGGGTTCGAACGAAGTACTATAAAGATATTACGTGAAAATGGGTAAACAACATGCTATCCTGGTTTGTGTTTCCCTGGAAATCCATTTCCGCTTCTCTCGTCTCGGATCCTTTCCGGACGCCTGACCCGGCTTTGAGGCCTACCTGCCTGCCACGACTCGACTGGCTGTGGTCGCCTCACATTCCCTCGCCTCCTTGTTTTCATACTCTTACAAAATGCTTTTTCCGTAATCCATTTATTTTGATATCCATGCAAAACGCCCCGGGGGTGGGGGGTCTAAGAGCGAGCAACAGGCGAAACGATGCTCCGCCAGCCGCGCTTTATCCCCTTCTTGACCGCTTGGTGCAGCGCCCCGGCTGGCGCGCGGCATGTCTGTGCGTCTTCTTCTTGATCGCATTTAGCCTTGCCTCACCCTCCTTCGGCCGATCGTCCCCGCCTCAGCGATCTCAGGGCCCCCAAGGCAGCTTCGATGCGGCCGCCCAAGCCGCCTCCGCCGCCCGCGACGCGGGCCACACCGACGAAGCCATCGAAAACTACCGCCGCGCCGTAGCAATCCGCCCCGGCTGGCAAGAAGGTTGGTTCTACCTCGGCACCCTGCAATACGCCGTCGAGCGCTACGCCGGCGCCATCCCCGCATTCCAGAAGCTGACACAGCTGGCACCCTCGATCGGCGCGGCGTGGAATTTTCTCGGCCTCTGCGAATTCGAGACCAAAGACTACGCCAACGCCTTGACTCACTTGGAGGAAGGTCAAAAACTCGGCGCCGCCGACGATCCCGAAATCGCCCGCGTTTCCAAATATCATCTGGCGCTGCTGCTTAACCGCACCGGCGACTTCGACCGTGCCACGGCAATGCTCGTCTCGGCCTTCGGCGAAAGCCAATTCCCCGCACAGGTGAAACTCGCCCTCGGTCTCGCTCTGTTGCACGCGCCTGTTTTGCCTCAGGAACTGAATCCTTCCAAGGAGGCGTTGGTTCACGCTGCGGGAGAAATCGCCGCACCTCTTGCGCAAGGCGATTCCGCAACAGCCCTCGCCGCATTCCCGCAAGTCCTGAAGGACTATCCCGATACACCTTACCTGCACGATTCCTACGCCAAGGCGCTCGCTGCAGCTGGAAGGGACAAGGAAGCGCTCCAACAACGACAAGAAGAGTCCCGCATCGAGGAAAAGCTCGCCCCCGAAAAGGCACAGCGACGGGTGCAAATAGCGCGGATCTACGCAATCGAATCTGCGGATGTTCACACCGAAAACGCCGAGTCCGATGCCGGCACTCTCTGGAATCAGGCGATGAGCGACTATGCCAGTGGAAGATACTCCGACGCGGTCGCCGCGCTGAAGATTTGGGTGGAACGCAGGCCCGCCGACCGCAAGACGAACGACGGTACCGCGTGGGCCGTCATGGGCCTCAGCGAATTTGAACTTAGAGACTACGACAACGCGCTCATTCACTTGCAGCGCGGCCAGGACCTCGGCCTCGGCGGCAGCCCCGATGCCGTCCGCCTCGCGCGTTACCGCTTGACAATCCTCCTGAATCGCGGCGCGCAATACGAAAACGCCTCGCGCCTCCTTGCCCCCGAAGCGAACTCTGGCTCACTCGCGGCCGAAATCCAGTTCGCCCTCGGTATCGCCCTGCTGCGCATGCCGCTCTTGCCCGCCGAAGTGCCCCCGCAGCAGCACGCCCTGGTGCAAAATGCCGGCGAAATCGCCATCCTCCTGCAGGACAGCAAGTACGACCAGGCCTTTCCCAAACTCCAGCAGCTTCTGAAGGATTATCCCGCGACGCCGTTCTTGCACTATACCTACGGACTGGCCCTCGCCAGTCTCTCGCAATACGATGAAGCCGGCCCGCAGTTGCGCGAGGAAGCTCGCATTTCTCCCGCAAGCGAACTCCCCTACATCCTTCTCGCCTCTATCGCACTGCGAAAGAACAATGCGGCCGATGCGCTGCCATCCGCCGAACGCGCCGTGCAACTCGCGCCACAATCTGCCAAAGCGCACTATATCCTGGGCCGCGCCTGCCTCGAACTCGGCCAGGAAGAAAAAGCCCTGCACGAACTGGAAGCCGCCAACAAAATCAATCCCGGCAGCCTTGAAGTCCATTTCAATTTAGCGAAAGCCTACTCCAAGGCAAAACTACCGGAGAAAGCCAAGGAAGAGCGCGTCATCTTCGCCCAACTCAATGCGATAGCCGAACAACAACGCAGCCTAACCGGCAATCAATCCTACGGCGCCGCCAGCAATTCGATGGAGCTTTCGCCCGCATCGGCGTCGCCGCAAAAGTCACCCGCAGAGCAACCGTGATACTTGCACGGATGCAATGTAGTGGCCGATCTGCAGATCGGTCCACCCTACTCTGTTCGCTCCGTTAGGAACGCACACCCCTATTCAGGGCAGGCCGCCCCACCATCAATCCATGTCCGCATCGCTTGCGATGTTTCCTCGCGCGAAAGCGGCGGCAGTGATCTTCCACCGCCGGGATTCCAGCCCCAGCCGACCAGGTCGTCGTGCGCAACATGATCGAAAAGTGCTTCCAGCGATCGCCCGCCATTCTGTTTCGGATCTTTCAACTGGCGGCACAACGCTCCCGGCGCGCGCCCTACAAAAACCATCTTCTGCGCTGGCGGCGGCAAACCCCACTTGGGATTTCCCGGCGGCATGTGCGCCCCCGGCAAATTATGGTCCTGATGACACGTGTCGCAACGCATCGCGGTCACGCCATGCCCATCCTCGCCTCGCTTCACGTTCTGAATGTGTACGTGGCTGTCGTCGCCCTGCAATGGCGCATCGCCCGCAGGGTGGCAGTTCTGGCACCGAGGCGACGTCAATACTTTGTAGACCTGCAAAAACGCAGCCTGCGAAGCGTTTGCGTCGGGCCTCGAAGCGGCACCGCTCGCCTTTTCGGCCGCTGCGGCCGATTTCGCGGTGCTCGCGATCACTTGGCGATTCGGATGGAAAAGTCCCGCCGCCAGCAGAACGCCGGCCGCAGCAGCAACTAGCGCGGTGGCAGACCAGCGAAGCTTGTCGGTTGTGGTGCTCACGAGCTGGCCTTGCCTTTCTCCACCAGGTCGCTGGCGCGGATCGGCAACCGCCGCACGCGCTTGCCCGTCACGGCGAAGATCGCATTCGCCAGAGCCGGCGCGACCGGAGGCACACTGGGTTCGCCAACACCGGTTGGATTTTCTGTGCTGGGCACGATGAACACTTCGATCGCTGGCGCCTCGAACATGCGCAGCATCGGATAGTCGTGAAAATTACTTTGCTGCACGCGGCCGTTCTCGAGGGTGATTTCGGTCTTCAGCGCGGCCGTCAATCCGAAGTTAATACCGCCTTCCATTTGCGCTTTCACCGTGTCGGGATTCACGACGCGGCCGCAATCGACGGCGCACACTACGCGATGCACGCGCACGGTTCCATCGCGGTCCACCGACGCTTCGACAACTTGCGCGACGTAACTGTCGAACGAAAAATGCGTGGCGATTCCACGGCCGACCCCCTTCGGCAGCGGCTTGCTCGCCCCGGACTTGCTCCAGCCCGCTTTTTCCGCGGCGAGATCGAGCACCGCAAGCATGCGTGGCTGCTTGGCGAGCAGCGTGCGGCGAAGCTGGTAGGGATCTTTGCCGCCTGCGTGCGCCACCTCGTCGAAGAAAGCCTCGACGGAAAAGCCCGTGTGGGAATGACCGACGGAGCGCCACCACTGTACTGGCACGCCGAGTTTCGGCGAGTGCAGATCGACTTGCAGATTCGGAATGCCGTAGAGCAAGTCCGCGGCGCCTTCGACCGAGGCGGAATCGATCCCGTCCTTCACTCCGAACGACTCGAAAAGGGTTCCCGTCATGATCGATTGGCCGACGATAGTGTGCGTCCAGGCCACGGGATTTCCGGTGGCATCGAGTCCGGCGGCGAAGCGATCGTGCCACATCGGACGGTACCAGCCGCCTTGCGTGTCGTCCTCGCGGGTCCAGACAACTTTAACCGGAGCTTTCGCGACCTTGGCGACTTGCACGGCTTCGATGACGAAATCCGAGGCGGGATTGGCGCGCCGTCCAAATCCACCGCCGAGCAACGTGGTATGAATCTGTACCTTTTCCGGCGAAAGCCCAGCGGCCTTGGCGGCGTTCGCGCGGTCAACGGTTTCAAATTGCGTGCCGGTCCAGATTTCGCAGCTGTCTTCGCGAAGATCGACCACGCAGTTCAATGGTTCCATCATCGCGTGCGCCAGATAGGGAACGTCGTATTCCGCGGTAATTTTCTTGGCCGCGGAAGCCAGCGCGGACTGCGGATCCCCGGTTTTCTTGGCCAGTACGCCGGGCGACGCCGACTGCTCAGAAAAATTGGCGAGCAATTTCGCGGTAGACAAATCGGCGTTGGCGCCTTCGTCCCACTTGATTTTTAGTTTTTCGCGGCCGAGCTTCGCTGGCCAGAACCGTTCGGCGATAACCGCAACTCCGGTCGGAACCTGGATGACGGCCTTAACGCCGGGAACTTGCTGAGCTTCGGTAGCGTCGAAGCTGGCAACCGTGCCGCCAAAAACCGGGGAACGTGCGACGACGGCGGTCACCATTCCGGGAAGCATGACATCGAGCCCGAACTGCGCGCTGCCGTTTGTTTTTGACGGCGTGTCCAAGCGCCGCGTGGGTTTGCCGATGAGCGTAAAGTTTTTCGGATCTTTCAGAGGAACATCGTTGGGAACAGGAAGCGTCGCGGCAACTTTGACGAGAGAACCGTAGCTAGCGTTTTTCGATGTCGGACCATGAATCACGACGCCGTTTTCGGCGCGACATGTACTCGCGTCTACTTTCCATTGTTGTGCGGCCGCACCGATCAGAACAATGCGGGCGGCCGCGCCGATCTTGCGATAGTGGTCCCACTCGGCGGCGGTCGTGGTGCTGCCGCCGGTCATCTGCATGCCGAAAACCGGATGGTTGTAGGCTGCATCCACCGGTGCGGACTCGACCCGGATCCTGGACCAATCCGCCTGCAGTTCTTCGTTCAGAAGCATGGGCAGGCTGGTGTACACGCCCTGGCCCATCTCGGAGTGATTGGCGACGATCGTCACTGTCTCGTCGGGTGCGATCTTCACATAAGCAAAAGGCAGCAGCGGTTGCGGCTTTGGGGCCTGCGCGGGGAGCCCGAGGTCAAGGCCGGGAACATAGAACGCGACCAGCAGGCCACCGCCTGCGGCAGCGCTCGCTTTCAGAAAACCTCGACGATCGATCATCGCCGGGGCGCTCATCGCGCCGCCTCAGCGACGATTAGTTCGCGGTTGGCTGGTTCGTTGTTTTTCGCCGCCTTGCCGCCGGCCAGTTCGGCGGCGCGATGAATCGCGCGCCGAACGCGTGGATAGGTCCCGCAGCGGCAAATGTTGCCAGACATCGCTTCGTCGATGTCTTTGTCGGTGGGCTTGGGGATTTTCGCCAGCAGGACCGCGGCGCTCATGATCTGCCCCGACTGGCAGTAGCCGCATTGCGGCACATCGATTTCGATCCAGGCTCGCTGCAGGGGATGGCTGAGATTGTCCGACAACCCTTCAATGGTTTTGACATGTTTGCCCGCGACGCGCGACAACGGCGCAACGCAGGATCGGATCGCTTCTCCATCCAGATGCACGGTGCAGGCGCCGCACAATGCCATGCCGCAGCCGTATTTCGTTCCGGTCAGGCCGAGCGATTCGCGCAGCACCCACAAAAGCGGGGTAGCGGGGTCGACGTCCACTTCTACGGATTTGCCGTTCAGCACAAAGGAAGTCATTTGCGTTCCCCCCATTCACCAAAAAACAACGCCTGACCACTGCATTCGCGAATTGGATGAGGGAACCATCCAGGTGGTTAGGCGACGCCCACGAAAATTAGCATATTTTCGTCCGGTTGGAAGGCTGAGAATGTGGCGATGGACGGAGCAAGCGCGAAACCGCGATTGGGGTCTTGTTAGGCGGTTGAGCGATTCGACCACCGATTAGCTCGCGAATCGCTCCGCTGCTCGAGCTTTTGCTTTCGCTGCTTCTTCCTCGCGGTTTTTTGGAGGCGCGCCGGTTTCCAGGGAACGGAGCAGACGGCTGGAGATACCCGCGACGTCATCGATGGCGGCAAGGAACGCGGCTTCGTTCGCTTTCGACGGTTTGTTGAAACCTGTGATTTTTCTAACGAACTGGAGCGAGGCGGCGCGAACCTCCTCGTCGGTGACCGGCGGATCGAAATTGAACAGCGTCTTAATGTTTCTGCACATGGGCAATGGCCTCGGGCTGCGAAGAGGTGCGAGCCTATGGGTTAGGCAGGCTGGTCGCAGTTCACCATCCAGGGGATGCCGAACTGATCGACGAGCATGCCGAAGCGCGCGGACCAAAATGTCTTCTGAATGGGCATTTGGATCTTACCGTTTTGCGACAAATCGTTGAAGATGCGTTCGGCGTCCGCGGGTTCTTTCACGCCGATCGATACGGAAAAGCCTTGCGGCGGCCGGTAATGATCGGGAGGCGCGTCGGAACCCATCACCACGTTGTTGCCCACGGTCATGCGCGCGTGCATGATTTTGCTGCGCCATTCGGGTGAGACTTGTTGCTCCATAGGAGAGCCACCGTGCGTAAACATCGCTTCGATTTTGGCGCCCAGAACTTTTTCGTAGAATTTGAACGCTGCTTCACATTGTCCGTTGAAAACAAGGTACGGATTCACTTGCATGGCCACCCCTTGACTTGCCGCAGGATTTCAGGAAATTTGCGAAGAGCGGCCGTCGAAGCCCTCGGTGATCCGAAGTGGAGTCGACTCCTCAGGCCAATTTCGCCCTTGGAATGACGCCTTGCTAGCCGCCAGCCATGGCGCCAACGATCAGAAAAGGTTCGGTGCCCTGCGCGACGGCATTCGGCAGAGGTGTGTCCGGAGGTTCCAGCGAATAGTCCTCTTCGCAGGCGAAAAACCGGACGAACGGACGGCGCTCCTGGGTGACGTGATCGCGAATCGTACCTTGCAGCATCGGATAGCTGGCTTCGATGGCGTCGAGGACGGAGACGACTGTCGGCTCGCCAGGAACGTCGACGCGCACCTCACCGGTGACGCGCGCCAGCGTTTTCAAATGCGCGGGAAGGAGCACCCGAATCATTGCAAAGTCTGAGCCTCTACGGAAAGAACGGCCGGGAGGTCTCGAACAATCGGAGCCCAATTGTCACCGGCGTCGGCCGATGCATACACCTGGCCGCCCGTCGTTCCAAAATATATGCCGCAGGAATCGAGCGAGTCAACCGCCATGGCATCGCGAAGTACGTTCACGTAGCAGTCTTTTTGCGGCAGGCCCTTGGTCAGCGGCTCCCATTCGTTTCCGCCCGATTTGCTGCGGTAGACGCGCAGCTTCCCATCGAGGGGAAAATGCTCGGAGTCGCTTTTGATCGGAACTACATAGATTGTTTCCGGTTCGTGCGCGTGAACATCGATCGGGAAGCCGAAGTCGGTGGGTAGATTGCCGCTGACCTCCTGCCAGGTGTCGCCGGCGTCGTTGCTGCGCATGACGTCCCAGTGCTTCTGCATGAAGAGAACCTCTGGGCGCGATTTGTGCATGGCGATGCGATGAACACAATGGCCGACCTCGGCGTTAGGGTTGGGGATACCTTCGGACTTCAGACCTCGATTGATGGGTTTCCAGGTCTCGCCAGCGTCGTCGCTGCGGAAAGCGCCTGCGGCGGAAATGGCGACAAACATGCGATTGCGGTGCGTAGGATCGAGAATAATTGTGTGGAGGCACATCCCGCCGGCACCAGGATGCCACGACGGCCCGGAGCCATGACCGCGTAGCCCGGGCAACTCCTCCCAATTCTGGCCGGCGTCTGTGGAGCGGAACAGAGCCGCATCTTCGACTCCGGCATACACGGTGTCCGGATCGGTAAGTGAGGGCTCCAGGTGCCAAACGCGCGCGAATTTCCAAGGGTGCGGCGTGCCGTCGTACCACATGTGGGTGCCGGGAACACCTTCGTACACGAATTTGTTGCCGACGGGCTCCCACGTTTTGCCGCCGTCGTTGGAACGCTGTATAAGCTGCCCAAACCAGCCGGTGGACTGCGACGCGTAGAGGCGGTTGGGGTCCGCGGGAGAACCCTTGAGGTGATACGTCTCCCAACCGGCAAAGTGCGGGCCGGTAATGTCCCACCGTTCGCGCTTGCCATCAGAAGTCAGGATGAACGCGCCTTTACGCGTTCCCACTAGCAGTCGCACACCGCTCATCGTGTACTCCTTCGCGGGATGAATGGCCGTTCTTCATGGGGCCAGGGTTTCGTCGGAGGCGAATGCCCTCATTTGCCGCGCGAAACACGGTGGACCAACGAAATGGATTCTCGGCACAGTCGAACGAGGAGAAATTCCATCCTGAAAACAAGTCTGCCGAGTTCACTTTCTAAATGCAAGTTAAATATGCTACCGTTTATATATGGCCAGCAAGAAGCCGAGCCCAAAACGACGGTCGGCGTGTCCCTTGAACGCGTCCGTGGAGATGCTGGGAGATCGCTGGTCCCTGCTGATCATTCGCGACATGATGCTGCGAGAGTTCCGGAGCTACAAGGAATTTCTGGAGTCCTGCGAAGGAATTGCCACGAACATCCTGGCGGATCGGCTGCGGAGGTTGGAAGCGTATGGAATTATCGAGACCGAGCGAGATGTTTCCGATGGGCGGAAAGTGATTTATCTGCTGACGCAGAAAGGAATCGATCTCGCGCCGGTCATGTCGGAAATGGTGCTGTGGGCAGCGGCGCACGAAGATACCGGCAATGAAGCGATGGTGAAGGAACTGCAGAGGGACAAGGACGGTTTTATAGCCGCGGTGCGACAGCGCTGGGCGGGAAAGGCGATGAGTTCAACGACCAAGTAAGTACGAAGCCAAGAACACTTATTCCGAAGAAGAAATTCCCTGCGTTGATCTTCGAAAGCACTTCCTAGGGACGAAAACTTTTCTGATTTTTCTCGCGGGTCAGTTCGAGGTCGTCGATTTCTTTTTTCTGACGGTCGGCTTCTTTTTGGGGTGCGTCTTGTTTCTCGAGTTTCGCGGCGGCGGCGAGCGCAAGCTCCGCTTCGGCGTTGAGTCGTTTGGAATATATGAGAAGGTCGAAGTCGCCGGAGAAAGATGAGCGGGCCAGGTTGACGGAATACTGTGAATCTTCCCAGGAAGCGATGCGCAGTCGCGCATCAGATCGCTCACGCATTGCGGAGTCCGTCGCCGGGGCGACGGTTGCAGGCGGGCCGTATTTCGCGGAAATGGACTTCACCATGTCTTCGGCGGTGAGACCTTCCGTGGAGGTTCGATCGTAGATGACGGAAATCTTGTAAAGTTCGGCGTTGCAAAAGGAAAAGTGAATCTGTTCGACGGCGTCGGATTTGAACGGTGTCCCCGGAGGATTCGGCGGCCACCAAACCAACTCCTGGATCAACGCCGGCTGGCTTTCAATGAGCTTTACTTCTTCCACCTTTAGGTCCGTGTACTTCAAGACAGTGGTCAAGCTGGTTCCCAGCGAAAATGCCCGGTACTTGGAGAAATCTTGCCCCAGCAGCGTGGGGACCGCGAGGAGCAACATTGCGAGGAAAGCGAGTGAAAGACGCAACATTTTCATTTCCATATCTCCCGTAAAGTTCCAAAAGAAATCTATTTCGCCGCTGCCCGCTCGCTTCGAACTACTTCGCGATATCCACTTCCGGAACCAGACTGCGCGGAGCCTGCGCAAGAGCGCCGGACTGCCGCAACACGAAAACCTTGGCAGCAACGAGGGCGTTACTTTCCTGGATCTGGCGTGAGTGGGCGACTACGCGCAGGAACGGGATGCCTAAGAACCGTTTCGAGACTACTTTCGTGAGTTCCAGGGAATTAAAGTTCCGCTGCTCTTGTTTCGCGAAAACGCGTTTCACGGCGCGACGTAGAGTTGCCAGGGAGTCGCGGCCCAAAACGGTTGCTCGCGTTTCACCCGCCCGGTAGAAGAAGTTCCAATTCGCGCCTTCGATTCCGCGCGTCAGCGCCGCACGATCTGGACTTTTTACGATTCGCCATCCCGGCAAGAAGGCGTCGCTTTTGGTCGACAAGCCAAGCGGCAGAGTCGTGCCTTCCTCAATGAGGATGGTTCCATTTCTGTTTGCGTCCGACATTTGAGGTCCCCGTGCTTTCAAGAGATATTGCTGCTGCCGTGAAAGAGAGCCGGATCTTGCGAACCGGCTCTCGCGGGTGTCAACTAGCGAGGCGATAACGTCGCTATTGGTTGTACAACTGGCGTACCGATCTCCGTGCCGATCACGTCACCGGAGACGACCAATTCCACGCGGCGGTTTTGCTGGCGGCCTTCCGCACTGTCATTTGAGGCTATGGGCTGATCCTTGCCGAAGCCCCGTGCGCTCGTCGATGATTCCGGCACGCCTTCCTGTGTCAGGTAGCTCCGGACGCCTTGCGCGCGCTGCTCGGAAAGGGTTTGGTTGAACGCTTCGGAGCCGACGCTATCGGTATTGCCCTCGATCGCCAGCTTCAGAGATGGATAGGCAAGGATGATGCCGGATATTTTCGCTAGCTTTTCGCGGGCTAGCGGGCGAAGTGTGAACTTGCCGCTGTCGAAGAGAACATCAGACATGTTGACGACGAGACCGCGTGCGGTGTCACGAGTGACAAGGATGGCGTTGAGTTGCGCGAGGAGACGGGCGCGAAGCTCTTCGCGATCGAGCACGGCTTGCTGAAGTTGCTGATTGGAGGATGCGGCGGCGGCTCGATTGCGGTCTGAGTCCGCTTCTGCAGCTTGTTGCTGTTGCTGGGCAGCGGCGCGGGCCCGTTCAGCTTCTGCCTGGGCTTCGGCTGATTTTTGCGCATCGGCTTGCGCATCGCTGGTGGCGTTTTCCGCGGCCATACGACGCTGCGATTCCAGGTCGGCTTTGGCCTTGGCATCCTGCTCGCGGCGAACGGCGTCGGAGGTCGCGAGTTCTGCGGTCGAACGGCGTTGCGCTTCGAGGTCCGCGTTGGCATTGGCGTTCGCTTCACGGTCTGCGGAGGCGCCGAGTTCAGCTTCCCTGCGGGCGGTTTCGATGTTCTTCATGGAAATTTCGCGGGCGTCTTCCGCGGTCTGTACGGCTTCGCGCGAAGCCGAGATAAGAGACTTCTTGTCGGAATGCTTTCGAATTGCCAGGTCGTCCGCTTCCTTCATCTGAAGAACGGCCTTGTCATAGCTTGGCGTTGCATACTGCTGTGCTCCAGCGGATTTCGCGATGCGCATGGCGTTGCGCGCTTCGTAGAATTCGAGGGGCAACCTGGCGCTTATGACCACAGGGTCGAACGTGTAACCTGTCGGAAGGTAACCGCCGCGGTCGATCAGTTCATACTTGGATTCCACGGCTTCCGTGGTACCGATGGTGTCCGGGCGAACCTCATTTTCCAGAACCACGAGATTACTGGGACGCCGAACGGCGTAGTAAGGTTCGGCGGTCACGATGAGTGCAAACGCCTGAAGTTGCGTGGTGGTCTCGAGTTTGCTGCGGTGATTGCCGCCGACCAAGATCTCGCCAAGGTTGACGGGCCGGCCTTCGGGAGAAATGGCCCACAGAACGTAGGTGAGATATTCGTTGCCGAAACTCGTGGTTTTTTGCAGGTCTCGCAATTCCACGACGACCTTGGTGTCGCCGCGCTTGCTCTGGACCGTAGCGGCGCCCTGGGCGCCGGGCATGAGTTCCGTTCCTCTGAAATTAATTTTTGTGGATCCGCCGCGGTGACCATAGTTCACGGCGGGAGTGGTGCGGCTGACTACATTGACGCGAAATGTGGGTGTTGGATTACTGGTATCTGCTGGTGCGTTTGTTTGGGCGTTGGCGAGAGTACATACGCCAAGGGTTAATAGTAATGCAGAACAAAGTTTTGCAATTTTAAGCACAAGGCTCCTTCGAGAAACTCCGAGCTCTTACTATCGCTTTTGGACATTTTGAATACTGTCCGTAAACGCACGTTATCGCGGAAAATGCTCCGAATCGTTGTCTAGAAGTACTGTATTGGGATTATAAAAGCCTGGTAAATCTGGTAGGCGCGGAGGCGAAAGGCCCGAGGCGGGGCTCAGAGCCCGTGATCCTTGGAAAACTCCAATCCTGCCGGGACGAGAAGTCCCGGTGGGATCGTCACTGCCGGTTACTGGTTCGATGCACGCTCGGATTCGTTGTGGGGCGCGCTCCTCTGTAAGACGTGCACTAGATGGCGGCCTGTGGCGGGCACGCCCATGTGTTCGCTTCTTACGATGTCCTTCGCCTTGATGGGGCGGCCGTAGACGTCGGCGCTAGCGTCGTCGTCGGGACGGATCGTGGAGCCTTCGAGGGAAACTCCCGCAAATACACCGCGGGAACGCGAATAGCTGAGGATCTCGGCGCGCATCCAGGCGTCGGTATCCGCGGAAGCGTCACGTCCTTTGGGTCCGCCGGCAACGGAAGCATCGGCGCCCAACTTAACCTTGCTGCTGAGGATGGAGTCCATGCCGCGCCCATTCATGACGAGAAGGATCAAGTCAGTGGCTTCTCCGCCAATTTGGAAGCCTACGCTGCCACCTTCCAGCGCGTACATCGCTGGGGCTCCCCAAGGTCCACGGAAGTGTTGGCCGGTTCGGCAAACCATGGCGCCGCGACCGTAGTCCGCGCCGACTCCAAAAGCCAGCTTTTTGACGGAAGGAACCACGATGACACACTCGGCCTTTTCCAAAAGATCGTGGGGAATGTTGTCGGGAATGTTGAGCACTTCCTGCATGACAACGCCGCACTCTTCGAGGCGTTTTTGTTCCTTATTTAGGCTCGCGGCGTAAACCGTGCCTGCTGCGAGGATGAGACATGCTGCGGTAATCAAATAGCGTTTCATCGCTGACCTCCATAGTCAGAACTGCGAACTGCTTCCTACCCAAGATCGTGTGCGAAAAAAATCTAGATGCGTCCGAGAAGGACGAGAATGACGACAATGAGGAGGATGAGACTAAGGCCGCCCGTCGGGGCATATCCCCAACTTCGGCTGTGGGACCACCGCGGCCAGGCTCCCAAGAGTGCCAGAATCAAAACGAAGATCAAGATAGTTCCGAGCATATTTTTTTCCCTCTCCCAAGTAAATCCATTCAAAGATATTCGAAACTTTGCGCCCTCACCCGGCGGACATGCCTAATTCCGTGAGATTTCGGACACCAGGTCAGGTCGTGTTCAATCGCCGCGTAGAACCGGACCTCAGATCACGACAGTGAGTGCAAAGCGAGTATCGGGATAGTACGGGTTGTACATGTAGTATCCGCCGTCGACGTAGTCGATGTAGACATCGTCGGTGTAATACCAGCCGACCGGCCAAGGCTCGACGAATCCAAACCAGTAGCCGCCGTACTGGAAGCGGGAGTATCCGCCGACCAGGACTGGATTGCCGACGTGAAACTCGTGCTCGCGGCCAAAATTGGACCGGAAACGCGCGTCTGAGATTCGACCGCTGCCCCTGGCGCTTAGGCGTAGAGCCGGTTGCGCGCGCTGTCTGGTCTCTTCCTGCGGAGTCCGCTGGGGACGCTGTGTGGAAGCAGCCTGTTGCTGGCGCTGCGGTTCCTGCTGCCCCTTCGCTTGTTTCTGCTCTGCAGGCTTAGCTTGCTGTTCCTGTTTTGGGGCTTTGGCTTGCTGCTGCTTTTCGGCCTTAGGCGCTTGCTCCTGCTTGGGGGCTTTGGCCTCTTGTTGTTTTTCAGGCTTAGCCTGCTGCTCTTGTTTCGGAGCCTTGCCTTCCTCCTGCTTTTCAGGCTTTGCGCGTTCTTCTTTCTCGGCCTTGGCCGGTTGATCCTGTTTTTCTTGCTTTTCCTGTTTCTCCTGTGGCTCCTGTCGTGCGTTTACCGGAGCTGTAACTCCGAGCAGCAAAACCAGGCTAGCTGCGCTGACGATTCCAGGGAGTTTCATGAGTGTTGCCTCCATTGCCGAGACTTCCCGTGCTTTGCGCTGGCCGCGCTCGGCACGACTTTTGTTTCCCGCGCTTCTTGCAGAATGAATGGCCAGATGTCCGCTATACAAAGTTATTCGCGGTCAGTGGGCTTTCTCACCCAACGCGTATGTGTGAGAGAGAATGAATCAGTCCAAATACATTCAGGAGCCAGAACACAACAACTATGACCACCACGGCGTTCAAGATGGACTTGATGCTTCCTGCCATGGGAATGAAGCGATTCACCAGCCACAAAAGGACGCCTACCACGATCAGGACTACTACAAGGTTGATTAAAGGCATGATCTTTTCGACTCTTTCTTCGCACGCAGACACTCGGCCTGACTAAAGGGGCGAACTTGTATCGGTGTTGGTCCAAGAATCTGGGCGACAATGTGGAGCGGAGTGGAACCTGGGGATCAGGGTGGTTCAGGCTGAAGCTTGGGGCCTTAGTTTCTCGCTTCGGTCTTTTTGCTTCCCCCACGAGAGCCACAATAGAAGATGCGGGAGCGGATATCTGTCCAGTTACGGACATATTTGTATTTTGTTTGCCCGCGCGCTGCCCGTGCTAAAATTCGTGCGGTAAATCATGCCAAAGTCTGCATCGCCAGGAAGATACGGGAAAGCCAAGGAAGCTGCCTTTGACGCTCAGGCCTTCCTCGACTCGACCGGTGTGTCGAGAAAAGTTGTGAGTTTCGCCAAAAGAGCGACCATCTTCGCCCAGGGCGATTCGGCGAAGCAGGTGATGTACATCCAGCAGGGCGCGGTGAAGCTCTCCGTCGTCAATTCCACAGGCAAGGAAGCCGTGGTGGCCGTTCTGAAGCCGGGAGATTTCTTTGGCGAAGGATGTCTCGCGGGCCAACCGATTCGAATGGGATCGGCGACGAGCACCGCGCCGACCACGGTGCTGGTGATTGAGAAAGACGAAATGATTCGCGTGCTGCACGCCGAGCACGAATTTTCCGACCGATTCATCGCCCACATGCTTTCCAGAAACATCCGCGTGGAAGAGGACTTGATCGACCAGCTTTTCAACTCCACTGAGAAACGACTGGCTCGCGCGTTGCTCCTGCTGGCGCGCTACGGCAAGAACGACGAGCCGCAACGAATCCTTCCGAAGGTGTCGCAAGAAACGCTAGCGGAGATGATCGGCACCACGCGATCTCGCGTGAACCTGTTTATGAACAAGTTCAAGAGATTAGGCTTCATCGATAATACCGACGGTCTGGAGATCAACAGCTCCCTGTTGAGCGTCGTCCTGCACGACTAGATTGCCAAGCAACTAACATCGAAGCAGGTACGGCATATTTTCGGTCTGTCCCGTTTGGTCAGGACTCCAGCGAGCCACTGAAATTCAGCTTCATTCCGCGACGACAACACCTTGGATCGGGGTAGCCGCGAAGTTGAAAAGTGACTTAGAATGAATGCAGCAGTTCATGTCGGGGCGTAGCGCAGCCTGGTAGCGCGCCTGCCTTGGGCGCAGGAGGCCCCCGGTTCAAATCCGGGCGCCCCGACCATTTAGTTCTTCCTTGATGGATGCTTTCACTGATGGCTATCTAAATGGCGGCGTGGGACCAAAGTCCCATTGACCGGTGTCGCTTCCGCCGCCTATCTTCGTTGGGCGGCGGAGCCACGTAGCTCCCCGCATCGCTATGGCTGATTTAAATACCGCTCCTATTCCTCCGTCGTTGGACCCTGGCGAACAAGAACTGGCGGAAGAGCTTTCCCTCCTCCAGAAACGCGACTCATGGGTGGGTCGCTATTCCGTTTTCGTCAGCCTGTTGCTCGTGGTGGCGATCGTCACTCTGTCGGTGGTCGCGCTCCGGCAAGGCGCTGAGCCCTTTTACAAAGTCAGGCTTACCGAGGCGATTTTTGGCTTGATCGCGCTGATCGTGCTGTTCAACGTATACACGATCCGGCAGGAGATCCTGATCAAACAGCTGCGCAGCCAACTCACGGAAAAGCAAAGTCAGTTTTACAATCTTCGCAACCTTTCGATGATTGATCCGTTGACGGGCCTGTACAACCGGCGATTCGCCGAGCAACGGCTGGCCGCGGAGGTCTCCCGCTCGGAACGCATGGGGCACCCTCTGGCGCTAGTGATGCTTGACCTGAATCATTTCAAGCAGTTGAATGAAGCCAGCACGCGAGAGACCGGCGACCAAGCGTTGAAGGCCTTTGCCACGCGGCTGAGCCGCGTGATTCGCGGATCCGATTTGGCCGTGCGCCTGGACGCCGATAAATTCATGATCCTGCTGCCGGAATGCGCCGACGACCAGTTGCAGCGCGTCCTAGGACGTCTCAGTCCGTTCGAGTTGGATTGGAACGGGCAGAAAGTTCCGGTAACCTTCACAGCCGCCTGGAAACAATACGAACTCGGAGAAAGTCCCGAGGAATTTCTGGCGCGTGTCGATCAGGGGCTCGCCGGAGCTAAAAAGGTCGGCAGCAAAGCTCCTTACTTCGAAACCCTGACTCTTTAGTCCGCGGACTTCGCGTTTTTCTTTTTCTGACCGCATCGCAAACCCTCTCTTTTTTCCTCTCGCCCAAAGAACCAAATACCTCTTCCGAACCGCAAAGCCGGTGTACAATTGGCGATACCGATTGCTAAATCTGAGCATGGTTGCGCTCGGAGAAATTGTCCGAACGCCGGGGAAAGTCCGCGTTGCGGACCTTACAAAAATAGCCCTTGCCGCCTCACGGCAGGATGAGCGCCGGAAAATTGGCGCTGGAGGAAAATAGAAAGATGGCTCTCCCCACGGACAAGCACTTCACGGCACGCGTAATCGAGCGGAAGGATCTGTCGGAAGATTTGTGGCTGGTACGCGTCGATCCTGGAGGACCGTTTCAGTTCAAAGCGGGGCAATACGCCACGCTCGGCGTCGACTACGCGGACAAACGGATCGAGCGAGCATATTCCATCGTGTCGTCACCGTATGAAGAAGGCACCCTGGAGTTTTTCATCGAACTGGTGCCCAAGGGCGAGCTGACGCCGCATCTATATAAGCTTCAAAAAGGTGACACCCTGTTGTGCCGCAAGATCGCCAAGGGACGCTTCACGCTCGACTTACGCAGCGGGCGGACAAATCACTTGCTGCTCGCGACGGTCACCGGCATTGCGCCGTTTGTAAGCTACGCGCGCACGTTGTACCAAGACTGGAAAGCGCGCAACAGCCCCATGCCTGGAGATCACAAACTGTTTTGCATTCAGGGCGGCAGCCGCTCCTGGGAATTCGGCTATCGCGAAGAGTTGGAGCGCATCGCCGCCGAAGTGCCGTGGCTGAAGTATGTCGCAACGATCAGCCGTCCCTGGGAAGATGCAAACTGGAAGGGCGAGACCGGCCGCGTCGACGATCTGATCCGCAAGTATACCGACGAATGGGGTCTGCGACCCGAGAACACTACCGGATATCTGTGCGGCCACCCCAGCATGTGCGAAAACGGCCAAGGTATTCTGGCGCGGGCCGGTTGGCCAAAAGGCTCGATGTTTGAGGAAGTCTATTTCATTCCTGGAAAAGAAGGGACCGAGTAACGCGGCGAAAATCGTCGGGACACGCGTGTGACGCTGCGATTCCTTCAAGCTGCAGTTGGACTGGCAGTTTCGGTGTAACGGCGCAAGGAATCATAACGTCAACACAGCGTGGGTCAGCCACCCGGTGTACAATGCCGCGCGTCTCGGCCTCCACGGAGTGATTGTTGGTCGGATTTCAAGCGGTGTCGGAGGGTCCTAAATGATTGTTGGTGTTCCCCGAGAGAGCTTCCCGGGGGAGCGGCGCGTCGCGCTGGTACCAGCGGCGCTGGCCAATCTCGCAAAAGCTGGAATGGAAGTTGTGGTGGAAGCGGGAGCGGGCACCGAGGCCGGCTATCCCGACGCCGAGTACGCCGCCAAAGGCGCGAAAATCCTTCCCGAACGCTCGGAAATCTTTCGAGTCGCCGACATTATCGTGCAGGTCCTGGCGCACGGCGCCAACGACAAAACCGGGAAGGCCGACCTTGCTCTCTTGCGGCG